>CAZEAM010000379.1:0-14906 GCA_964510285.1 uncultured Frankiaceae bacterium
CGTGACCCGCTGCTCACGGCGCCGCTGTTCCGGACCCGGTTGTCCTCCCCCACATGGCGGGTACGCGGGGTCGTCGGACGCACCCGGCTGACGGTCACGGTCACCCAACCCGAGGACCGCTGCGTGCGACTGGACTACACAGACCCCAACGGCGACGGTGCGGTGTGCACGAACACCGAGCGCGCCGACGTCGACGTGAAGCTCGACAGATGGAAGGGTCGCTGGATCACCGAGGCGGAGTGGTCGGTGGAAGGCATCGCTCATTCCGAGCTCGGCACGCGCGGACGTTGAGCCCAACGATCATGGCGTCTCAGGGGGAGTTGAGACGCCCACAAGGGCGGGCTCGGCGCTAGAGCTTGAGGTCGTTGCCTACCGCGAAGGTGTGGCGGTTGCCGTCGGCGAGATAGTGGCCGACGCTGCTTTCCAGCTCCGCGACCGTCCAGGTGTCGCCCTCACTCGAGAACGCCGCGTCGAGGGTCGGGGCGTGCATCACGCCGATCTTGCCGCCATAGGTGACGAAGACGTTGCCGTTGACGTGGTCGGCCTCACGGGTGCCGAGCCACACGACGACCGGCGCGATGTGCTCGACGGCAAGCGGGTCGATCTCGTCCTCGGGCGGCGGCGGGAAAACCGCCTCGGTCATCGCGGTCCGGGCCCGTGGCGCGATCGCGTTGGCCCGCACGCCGTAGCGCGCGCAGCCGTTGGCGACGGACAACGTCAGTACGGCGATGCCGGCCTTCGCGGCGGCGTAGTTCGGCTGGCCGGGCGAGCCGAACAGGAACGCCTCCGAGGCGGTGTTGACCACCCTTGCCCATACCGGACCGTCGGCGGTCTTCGACTTCCCCCGCCAGTACGCCGTCGCCGCCTGGCAGGTCGCGGCGTGACCGCGCAGGTGGACCCGGATGACGGTGTCCCACTCCTCGGCGGTGACTCCGAAGATCATCCGGTCGCGAAGCACACCGGCGTTGTTCACGAGCACGTTGAGGTCGCCGTACTCGTCGATCGCGCGGCGCACCAGCGACGTCGCGAAGTCCCAGTCGCCGATGTCCCCTGGTACGCCGATCGCCTCGCCGCCGGCCGCGCGGATCTCGGCAGCGACCGCCTCCGCGTTGTCGCCGATGTCGTTGACCACGACCTTGGCGCCGGCCGCCGCCAGCGCCAACGCCTCGGCGCGACCGAGCCCGACGCCCGCGCCGGTGACGACCGCGACGCCGCCGGCGAGCTCGTCACCCGTGAAGACCGGAACGAGCGGCTTCGCCATCAGCGCGCCACCCCGAGCATGACGGCACTGGTTGGTACGCCGGTCCCGCCGGTGACGAGGACGTGCTCGGCACCATCGACCTGGTTCACCGACGTCCCGCGCACCTGACGCACACCCTCGGCGACGCCGTTCATCCCGTGCAGGTACGCCTCACCGAGCTGACCGCCATGGGTGTTGATCGGCAGCCGGCCACCCATCTCGATCGCGCCGTCGGCGATGAAGTCCTTCGCCTCGCCCGGCTTGCAGAAGCCGAACTCCTCGAGCTGTGCCAGCACGAACGGCGTGAAGTGGTCGTAGAGCACCGCGGTCTTGATGTCGTCCGGCGTGAGGCCCGACGTCTCCCAGATCTGCCGCGCGCACGTGCCCATCTCCGGCAGGCCGACGATCGACTCGCGGTTGAACGACCGCATCATGTGCTGGTCGTCGGCCATGCCCTGTGCCGCCGCCTCGATGATGACCGCGGGCTGCTTCAGGTCGCGCGCCCGCTCCACCGTGGTGACGAGGATCGCCTGACCGCCGTCGGTCTCCTGGCAGCAGTCGAGCAGGTGCAACGGCTCGACGATCCACCGTGAGCTCTGGTGGTCCTCGAGGGTGATCGGCTGCTGGTAGAAGTGCGCGGCCGGGTTGTTCGCCGCGTGCCGCCGGTCGGCGACCGAAACCCGCCCGAAGTCCTCACTGGTGATGCCGTACTCGTGCATCATCCGGGTCGCGAACATCGCCACCCATGACGCCGGCGTGAGGATTCCGAACGGCGAGGTCCAGGAGAACTGCGCCTCCTCCGCGGTCACCCCGGCGGGCCGGCCCTGTACGCCGGCGCCGAACCGCCGACCCGAGCGCTCGTTGAACGCGCGGTAGCAGAGGACGTAGTCCGCGACTCCGGACGCGACGGCCATCGCGGCGTACTGCACCGTCGCACAGGGCGCGCCACCACCGAAGTGGATCCGGCTGAAATGGGTCAGCTCGGCGATACCCAGCCCGCGCAGGATCTCCGACTCCGGGTTGGTGTCCATCGTGAACGTCGACAGGCCGTTGACCTGCGACGGTTCGATGCCCGCGTCGTCGCACGCCGCTACGCAGGCCTCCAGCGCGAGCTGCAGCTCGCTGCGCCCGGAGTTCTTCGAGAACTCGGTCGCGCCGATCCCGACGATCGCGGCCTTGCCGGCGTACGTGTGTTTCGTCATCTCGGCATCTCCACTTCGACCGTGCCGGAAATATGGCTGCCGAGCTTGTTCTTCGCCGTGACCGCGACGACCGCGCGTCCGGTCGCGGCGTCCAGCGACTGCACCGAACCGGTGAACGTCAGGTGGTTGTACGGGTACGCCGGAGCGCCGAGCTTCACCCGCAACGCGTGCACCAGCACCTCGGGACCGAGCCAGTCGGTGACGTAGCGCTCCATCAACCCGATCGAGGTGTTGATGTTGAAGAAGATGTCCGCCGAGCCCTTCTTGTGGGCGAGGTCGCGGTCGTGGTGGACGTCCTGGAAGTCGCGCGTCGACAGCGCACCCGCCGTGATCCCGGTCGGCGTCACGGGCAGCACCCACACCGGCAGCTGGTCGCCTTCGGTGACGTCGCCCGCCCTGCGGGTGTCGGTACGCCGGACCGGCGTCACCGGCCGGAACCGCGGCAAGGTGATCGATCCTTGCGAGTCGGTGGCGCCGGGCTCGATCGCGGGGTGGCTGTCCAGCCAGTCGACCTGGAGCGGCATGCCGATCTCGAGCTGCTCGCGGGTCAGGCCGACCAGGTCGGCCACCATCCGTGGACCCTCTTCGAGCTCGATCAGCCCGACCGGCAGCGGGTAGGCGAAGCCTGGCACCGGCGGGTAGTGCGCAACGACATGGGAGTACAGCGTCCCCTTGCCGGAGCACACGGCGTACCCGATGTCGAACGACCCGCACTCCGCGCAGCGCGGCAGGGCGGGAAAGAAGACGCGCTTGCACGCTTCGCACTGCGGCACCCGCAGCTCGTGGCGACGGTAGCCGTCCCACAGCGCCTGGTTGTCGCGGTTGATCGCCGGGCGCGGTCGCAGCGACGGGTCACTCGGCACCGCCTTCGGCTTGTCGCCCTCGTCCGCCTTCGGCGCCGAGCCGGTCCCCGGCTTGAACTTCAGGATCCGGAACAGCAGGTCGCCGACGTGCTCGCCGTCGCCGTTCGAGTACTTCGTGCGGGTGGTCAGGAAGTGACCGATGCCGAGCCCGGTCTGCTTCTCCTCGGAGACGTCCTCGAGGACCTGCACGCCCGAGAGCACCTCACCGGGTCGCAGGTAGCGCGCGATCTCGAGCTCGCTGTTGACCGCGACGACCCCGACGAACCCTTCCTCCTCGAGCATCGCGATGACCCGGCTCTGCGGATCGTCGCCGCGCCGTCCGGCGGCACTCTGCGCCGGCAGGCCGGGCCGGACCCAGATGTCGAGCGTCGCCGGCGGCGCGACGATCCCGCCGTGCACCGACTGCGCGGCGTACTCGGCGTCGGTGTAGCAGGGGTTGTCATCCCCCATGGCGTCGCACCAGTCGGCGATCGCGGCCGTGCCGACCGCATGCCGAGCGACCAGCGGCTGACCCTGGCTGCCTACCAAGGCGCGCATCCGGGAGAGCAAGTCCTCAGCCACGTAGCAGTCCCCTCGACCTAATTACATTCCACGTAATAATGTATTTATCACGATGCGCTTCACGGACACCGAGGAAGAGCTCGCCCTCCGCCGGGAGCTGCGCGAGTACTTCGCGACGTTCGGGGCCGCCTCCAGCGGCGAGGAGCTGACCGCGCCGGGCACGGACGAGCAGTCCTTCCGCGAGGCGATCCGCCGGCTCGGCAGGGACGGCTGGCTCGGCTTCGGCTGGCCGAAGGAGTACGGCGGCCAGGGGCGATCGGCGACCGAGCAGTACATCGTCTTCGACGAGATCCAGCGCGCCGGAGTCCCGTTCCCGTTCGTCACCATCAACACCGTCGGGCCGACCATCATGCGGTTCGGCACCGAGGAGCAGAAGGCGGCGTACCTGCCGGGCATCCTCGCCGGCGAGATCAACGTCGCGATCGGCTACACCGAACCCCAGGCCGGCACCGACCTCGCGTCGCTGCGCAGCACGGCCAGGCTCGACGGCGACGAGTGGGTCATCAACGGCCAGAAGGTCTTCACCTCCGGCGCGAACCAGGCGGACTTGATCTGGATGGCCTGCCGCACCGATCCCGACCAGCCGAAGCACCAGGGTCTGTCGATCATCATGGTGCCGACGTCCTCACCGGGGTTCCGCTGGACCCCGATCGTCACGGTCGGCGACATCGTCACGACGACGACGTACTACGACGACGTGCACGTGCCGGCGGGCAACCTCGTCGGCGAGCGCGGTGGCGGGTGGCGGATGATCACCACCCAGCTCAACCACGAGCGGGTCGGCCTGGCGGCGCTCGGCGGCCTTGCCTGGCGGCTGTGGGGCGAGGTGCGCGAGTGGGCACGCGAGGCCGCCGTCCCAGGGGGCACGCAGCGAGTCATCGACCTGCCCTGGGTGAAGGCAGACCTCGCCGAGTGCTACGCGCGGCTCGAGGCGATGAAGCTGATCAACTGGCAGCTCGTCGAGGCCGTCCACGAGGAACGGCTGCAACCGCAGGACGCCTCGGTCGCGAAGTTCTACGGCACCGAGACGCACGTGTTCGTCTACCGCAAGCTGCTCGCCATCCTCGGCGCCGGCGGCTGGCTGCGTACTGGGTCGCCGGCCGCCGCATTGCACGGTCGCGTGGAGCGCGCCGGTCGCAGCGCGCAGATCAACACCTTCGGCGGCGGGGTCAACGAGATCCAGCGCGAGATCGTCGCCGCGGCCGGGCTGAAGATGGCGCGGCGAGCCCGATGATCTCGACTCTGACCGAGACGCAGCGCGAGCTCGCCGAGCTGGCGACCGCCGCGTTCGGTCGCCACGCGACCGCCGAGCAGATCGCGGCCACCGAAGCGCAGACCGACGGCTTCGACCGCGGGTTGTGGTCCGACCTTGCGGCCGCGGGCCTGCTCGGCGTCGCGGTGCCGGAGGAGTACGACGGGCTCGGCTTCGGCACCGTTGAGGTCGCGCTCGTCTGCGAGCAGCTCGGCGCGCACGTGACGCCGGTACCGCTCATCGCGACGCTCACCGCGTCACAGCTTCTCGCCGCGTGCGGCAGGGACGATCAGCGCAAGGGCTGGTTACCGGGCATCGCCGCCGGTGAGGTGGCCGTAGCGATCGCGGCACCGCAGTCGGTCGTCGACGCGCGCTGCAACAGCGGCCGGCTCAGCGGCCGGCTCGTCGGCGTCGCCTGGGCCCACGCCGCTGACCTGCTACTCGTACCAGTCGGCGACCGCGTGTTCGCGGTCTCGCCGTCGGCCGACGGGATCGCTGCGCAACGCGGCACGACGACGGCGCGCGAGATCGCACTCGACCTCGACCTCACGGACGTCGCCGCCGAGCCGGTCGGCGAGTCCGCCGCCGAGTGGCTTCGGCAGCACTGGTTCACGTCGCTGGCGGCCACGTCCGCCGGTGTCGCCGACGGCGCCGTACGGCTCACCGCGTCGTACACCTCCGAGCGCGAGCAGTTCGGCAAGCCGCTGTCGACCTTCCAGTCGGTGGCCCTGAAGGCCGCGGACGCCTACCTCGACGCGACCGCGATCCGCGCTGCCGCCCGGCAGGCCGCGTGGAAGCTCGACACCGGTGAGGACGCGCGCCTGGAAGTCCTCACGGCCGCGTGGTGGGCGGCGGAGGCCGGCCAGCACGCCGTCCACATCACGCAGCATCTGCACGGCGGGATGGGCGCGGACGTCACCTACCCGGTGCACCGCTACTTCTTGTGGGGCAAGCAGATCGAGCTGCTGCTCGGCGGCGCCTCGGCGCTGCTGGCCGAGCTTGGCGAAGCGTTGGAGAGCTACCCAGCAGCAGGCGACGCCGTCACCCTCTAACCACCTCCGCGAACTTGCACAATCCGACCGTTTCCGCGAGGAATTCGGTTGGAAATCGCAAGTTCGGCGAAGATGGGGGTATGACGAGCCCGGAGCTTGACGAGCTTCGGCGGCTTCGCCGGGCCCGCGACCGGATGGACCGGGAGTACGCGCAGCCGCTCGACGTACCTGCCCTCGCGCAGACCGCACTGATGTCGCCGGCCCACTTCAGCCGCCGGTTCCGCGAGGCCTACTCGGAGACGCCGTACTCCTATCTCATGACGCGCCGGATCGAGCGCGCCAAGGCTCTGCTTCGTCGCGGCGACATGACGGTCACGGACGTGTGCTTCGCGGTCGGCTGCACCAGCCTCGGCTCGTTCTCCTCGCGGTTCACCGAGATCGTCGGACAGACCCCGTCGGAGTACCGGGCCGCGGACCACGACGACATGCGCGACACCAGCTCATGCCAGTCGATGGTCCTCACCCGACCGCGCCGTACCAAGTCCCCGTCCAAGGCCTAGGGCAACCGAGCAGTTTCGAAGAAGCACCGCTCGCATCGGCCTTCTAGTGTCGCTGCCATGAGCACTTCGATCAGCGGCGTACACGTCACCGTCGACGACCCGGACGCGGCGTTGGCGTTCTACCGCGACAGCCTCGGTATGACGGTGGCGAACCGGGTCGACAAGGACGGCTTCAGCTGGATCACCCTGACCACCGAGGCCCAGCCCGAGATCTCGATCGTGCTGTCGCAGCCGCACGGCGGCCGCTCCAAGGAGGATGGCGACGCGCTCGCCGCGCTGCTGGCGAAGGGCGTCCTACCGATGCTTCAGCTTCGGGTGTCCGACCTGACGGCGACGTTCGACAAGCTCGCGAGCACCCCAGGGGTAGAGGTGTTGCAAGAACCCGACGACCGGTTCTGGGGCGTCCGCGACGCTGCCGTTCGAGACCCCGCCGGCAACATGATCCGGGTTGCGCAGGCCTAGGAGATCGACGCCGCGGAGACGGCGTCGGAGAACGCATCGATCTCCGCGCGAATGTGGTTGCCGAGCTCGCGCAGGTCGGGCATGAACTCCCGGCACGACTGCATCCCGATGGAGAACGTGTCGAGGTAGCTCCACGCCGTGATGTTCAAGCCGAGCAGGCGCGTGATCGGCCCCATCGACCGGACCGCGACGACCGGCGCACCGGCGACGGACAACTCGCGCGGGCCGCGCACGTTGGACACGACCGCGTTGAACAGCGGGCGGCGGACGAGGCGTTCGACGATGGTCAACGACTTCAACGTCATCTTGCCGAACAACAGGTAGTAGTCCTGCCACACGGCGAACAGCTCGGCGTCCCCCTGCGCCCACGCCTTCGCGGCGTTGAGGCTGTCCTTGACCGCGGCGAGCCGCTCGACCGGGTCCTCGACGTCTGTCGCGAGCGACACATACCAGTACGACGTGCGGTTGCCGAAGTCGTCGATCTCCTCCGGCCGCCGCAACGACACGGGCAGCGCGACGTTCAGGCACTGCTTGGGCGTCTCGCCGTGGGCGGCGAGGTAGCGACGTACCGCGCCCCCGCAGATCGTGACGAAGACCTCGTTCACCGTCGCGCCGGTCCGGGTGGCGAGCTCCTTGACCTGCCCGAACGGCACCGTCACATCGACATAGATGCGCTCCGGTTGCAGCGGCTTGTTGAACCGGGTGGACGGTCCGGACAGCGGGTTGACCACCGGCGGCGCGCCGGACTTGCGCAGGTTGCGGTTGAACCGGATTGACACCGTCGAGCGCTTCACGACCGCCGGGAGGTGGCGCAGCTGGCGGGCCTGCGCGCGCAGCGCGAACCGGACCAGCTGGCCGCGCGACGGCATCGGCTCGCCCTGCTCGGGCACCGCTGGGAGCGGGTCGTCCGAACCACCGTCGAAGGCCAGCTCGAAGAACCGCAGGCTCGCCTGACCGTCCATCACGGCGTGATGGATCTTGAAGACGAGCGCGACCCGTCCCCCCTCGAGCCCGTCCACGATCAGCAGCTCCCACAGCGGACGGTCCCGGCGCAGCTGGACGCTCGCGAACGCCGAGACCACCTCGTCGAACTGCCCCTCGCTGCCTGGCGCCGGGAGGGACTCGACGGCGACGTGCGGCCCGATGTCGAACGGGCCGGTGTCGATGAACACCGGCCGGCCGAGCCCGAGCGGGATCTTGCGGACCTGCCACCGCAACGGCGCCAGCCGAGGAAGCCGATCGCGCGCCCACTCCTCGAGGTCGCCGACCGGCACCGGTCGGCCGTCCCGCGGTCCGACGATCGCGATCTTGAGGGTGTGCATGTGCTGCCGGGCGTTCTCCTCGAGAACGTGCAGCGCATCCACGCCCAGCAGCTGTCTCATGGCAACCCGGAACGCTACACACGTCGCCGCGCGCCCGCCGCCCGACAGCGGAGTCGGCGGGCCGGTCGGTGAGTGTGCGCTGCTACGGTCAAACTGCTGTCTGCGCCGGCTTGGTGGCTCGGTGCACCGGGGGTCCAGGGAGGATTCGATGCCGCTCAACCGTGACTTCATCGGGCGCTCGTACGAGGCCGAGGGCACGTACGAGATCGGCCGCGAGCACATCCGGCGCTTCGCCGATGCGATCGGCGACCCGAATCCGCTCTACCGCGACCGCGAAGCGGCGAAGGCGGCGGGTTACAAGGACGTCATCGCGCCCCCCACGTTCCTCACCACGATGGGCTTCGCAGTCGGCGGCCGGGGCCCGATCGGCGACGGTGACCTCGGCCTGGACTACAGCCGGGTGGTGCACGGCGAGCAGCGCTTCGTCCACCACCGCCCGGTCCACCCGGGCGACGAGCTCACCGCCAAGACGTTCATCGACGACATCCGCGACGCCGGCGCCAACGAGCTGATGACGATGCGCATGGAGATCCGTACGACGGACGGCGAGCTCGTCTGTGAAGCCACCAACGTGGTCGTCTCGCGAGGGACAGCTGCCGGGCAATGAGGCGGCGGCCTCCGCGCCGCGCCCGTTCCAACTTCCGCGGAACCTCCTGCACCTCGAGCTTCCGAGTGAGCACACCACCTCCCAGGACGCCCGACCACTCCTCCTGACCCTCGGCCTGCCGACCTTCGGGCTCGCCTTCGCGATCACCGTCCTGATCACGTACGGACCGCTGCTCCTGCTGTCGCTGACCCACTCCCCGGCGAAGGTTGGCGCGCTGATCGGCGGCGAGGGCGCCTTCGCGCTGGCGATCCCCCTCATCTCCGGCGCCCTGTCGGATCGCATGACCGGCAGCAGCCGGTTCGGGCCACGGCTGCCGTTCATCTTCGTGGGCGCGCCGCTGGCCGGCGCCGGACTGGCACTGCTGCCGTTCGCGCCGAACTACCAGATCGCCGGCGCCTTCGTCCTGGCGATCTTCATCGGCTACTACATCTACTACCCGCCGTACCGGGCGCTGTACGCCGACCTGCTGCCGAAGCGGCTGCTACCACGCGCCCAGTCCAGCCAGGCGATCATGCGCGGCGCCGGGTTGGGCATCGCCTTGATCGCGGGTGGCCTGCTGCTCTCGGCGTGGCAGCCGCTGCCGTTCGTCCTCGGCACCGCCGTCCTCGGCGTGTGCACGCTGTCGCTCAAGCCGGTGATCCGGCTGCAGCAACAGGTCTCGCCCCGGCGCAACGACGAGGACACCGACGCAGGCAACCTCGCGGACCTGTTCTTCCGCCATCGCGGACTGCAGATCTTCGCCCTGGCCAACGCGATCTGGGAGTACAGCTTCGCCGGCCTGCGGGTGTTCATCGTTCTCTACGTCACGACCGGCCTCGGGAAGTCCGCCTCCATGGCCTCCGCCGTCATCGCCGTCGTAGCGGTCGCGTACGTCGTCGGGGCGCCGATCGCCGGCCGGCTGGCCGAACGCTACGGGATCGTGCGGGTCATGGAGATCTCCGCGGCCGTCTACGGCGCGGTGCTCTGCTTCGCCGTGATCCCGACCACGGTGACCCCGATGCTGATCATGCTTCCCGGCGGCGCCTTGGCCGGCTCGATCCTCATGACGCTGCCACAGGCGCTCGCGTTCACGATCGCGCCCGACGACGGTCAGGGCGCGGCGGCCGGCCTGGTCGACTTCTCTCGTGGTGTCGGGGTCGTGCTCGGCCCGCTGCTCGTCGGTGCGGCGGTCGCCTGGTCGCGATCGTGGTTGTCCGCCACACACGGTTACGCGATCATGTGGCTGATGATCGGCGCACCGATCGTCGCCTCGATCGGCCTGCTGCGCATGCTGCACCGGCACGCCGGGGAGCCGGACTAGCCGCGCTCTACCGCTTCTTCCGCTTTCGCGCCGCGCGCGCCTCGAGCGCCGCCGCCTCGATCGGCCGCGCCTCCTCCAGCGTCGGTGCCGCTCCGCCGAGGTACGCCGGCTGCCACCATTGCTCGGCATCCGACTCCGGTGGCGGGTAGCCGCGCTGGACGCGTTCGCACTGCCGGGTGAGCGCGTCGTGCAACGCCGCCGTCACCTCCGCCGCCGAGCCGCCGTCCGGCAGCTCGAGGGGCGGCGCTACCTCGATGACGATCGGCACACCGCGGCGTACGACCGGCTTGCGGCCCGTGGTCCAGACCCGGTGGCCACCCCACACGACCACCGGGATCAGCGGTACGCCGGCCTCGATCGCCATCCGCGCGGCCCCGGTCTTGAACGCGCGCGGCACGAACGCCCGGCTGATCGTCGACTCCGGGAACACGCCCACGAGCTCGCCACGACGCAGCGCGTCGAGTGCCGCCTCGTAGGCACCGAGGCCGGCCGAGCGGTCGACCGGGATGTGATGCATGCCGCGCATCAACGGGCCGGAAACCGGGTTGTCGAACACCGCCTTCTTCGCCATGAACCGCACCAACCGGCGGCCGCGATGGTGGGCGGCCAGTCCGACGAACATGAAGTCGAAGTAGCTGACGTGGTTGGCCGCGAGCACCGCGCCACCGGTCGCCGGGATGTTCTCGACGCCGGTGATCGTGAACCGGAACCCGAGCAGCCGGAAGAGTGTCAACGCCACGCGAATGACGGGCCGGTAAACCCACTCACGCCGTCGCTTCGGTCGGGAGCTCACGGGCGCCCTACGACGAGCAAGGCTTGGGCCAGCCGGGCGAGGTGGGCGACCCGCATGGTCTCGGCGGCCAGGAAGGACGGGCCTCCCATCCGACCCACCAGCAACGCCCCGTCCCGGCGATACGGCACCGCGAGCAGCTCGCAGTCCGGGCCGGCCGCAAGCGGGTCGACCCAGACATCGGCGGGGACGAGCAGCGACGGGCCGTCGACCGGCAGCCAAGCCCGCATCGCGGACTCGGGCGCACCGGCGCTCCCCGCGGTGACCCTCACCCGATCCGGGCCTTCGCGCACCGCCACGAGGGCGTAGCTGACCTGCAGCAGCTCGGGCAACCCGTCGACGAACGCGGCGAGGGGATCGTCGCTGCCCGACGCGGCGTCGAGATGGGTGAGGTCGTCGTACACCCGCATCCGCCCGTGATGGCGCTGGACCGTTTCCACGACCACCCCCGGAACCGCCGTCACCGCGCTCACCAACCGGTCGGCGAGTGCCTCGGCGGGCAGCGCGACCACCAGATCGTCGACGGCGTACTCGTCAGCCCGGTCGACCACGGTGATGCTCTCGATGTCGGCGCCGACGTTGCCCAGCGCGGTCGCGACCCGTCCCAGTACGCCCGGCTGGTCGGGAAGCCGCACGCGCAACAGGTAGCTGGAGACGTTCGTCACGGCGTCGTGGGGTCGCCGCCGCGCCCGACGGCCGGGTTGACGCGAATCAGCACGAACGCCGCGACCAGGCCCGCTAGCGCGAACAGCGCTCCCGCCTTGAACGCCGCATCGGTGCCATGGGTGAACACGTAGTCCCGGAAGGCGGTGATCGTGGCATGCGGCGCGCGTGACGTGGCGCTGTTCGCCGCCGAGCTGAACACCGCGACGAGCGAGGACAGCCCGAGCGTGCCGCCCACCTGCTGCCCGACGTTGAGCATCGCCGAGGCAATGCCCGACTCCTCGGACGCGACCCCGGAGACGGCGCCGAGGGTGAGCGGCACGAAGATCGAACCCATCCCGGCGGCGACGAGCAGGATGCCCGGCAGCACGTGCCCGGCGTAGGAGGAGGACGGCGTCAGCCGGGAGAGGAAGAACAGCCCGAAGCCGACGAAGATCGTCCCGGCGGTGATCAGCGGCTGAGCGCCGACGCGGTGTACGACGCGGCTGGCGATCTGCGCCATCGTGACGATCACCGCGCTCATCGGCAGGAAGGCGAAGCCCGCCTGCAGTGGCGAGAAGCCGTGCACCTTCTGGATGTACTGCGTGAGGAAGAAGAACGTCGAGAAGACCGCGGCGCCGAGGATCAGCATGACGAGGTAGCAGCCGACGCGCGTCGGATCGCCGAACAGCCGAAGCGGCATCAGCGGCCTGACCGACCGCAGCTCGACGGTCACGAACGCGGTGAGCAGGATCGCCGCTGCCGCAAACCACACGAGCGTCCCGCGGATCTGCCAGCCGTCGTTCGCGGCGTGGATGAAGCCGTAGACAAGCGACGCCATCATCCCGGTCGAGATGACCGCACCGGGTACGTCGAGCGCACCGCGTTCGCGTCGGTCGGAGTCGGGGATGACCCGTGGTGCGAGCAAGGCGATGCTCAGGCCGATCGGCACGTTGACGAACAACACCCATCGCCACGACAGGAAGTCGGTGAGGACCCCGCCGAGGATCAGGCCGATCGCCGCACCGGCACCCGACACGGCGGCGTAGACGCCGAACGCCCGGTTACGTGTGGGGCCCTCCTCGAAGGTCGTCGCCACGAGCGCCAGTGCGGTCGGCGATGCGATCGCGCCGCCCACGCCCTGCAACGCGCGCATCGCGAGCAACCATCCCTTGTCCTGCGCGAAGCCGCCGGCGAGGCTCGCAGCGGCGAAGATCGACACGCCGATCACGAACATCCGCCGCCGACCGAACAGGTCACCGGTACGCCCGCCGAGCAGCAGCAGGCCTCCGAAGACCAGCGTGTAGGCGTTGAGCACCCACGACAGGCTGGTGGTCGAGAAGTCCAACGCGTCCTGGATGTCCGGCAGCGCGATGTTCACGATCGTGGCGTCGAGGACGACCATCAGCTGAGCTGCCGCGATCACGGTGAGCGCCAGGCTCGGATGAACCTGTCGCTGACTCTGGCCGGTGCCGTCCATCGCCGATCATCCAACCAGCCGCAGCGGGACGGGTTTCGCCCGAGTTGGTGATCCCGCATGATGAGAGGAGGATGCGGCTCGCCACCCGCGAAGGTGAAGCCGCGACGTCGCACCCAGGCCGCCGACGAGAGGAATCCGCCGTGATCACCAAGACCGCCCTGCGCACGGGCGCCGCTGCCGTTGCCGTTGCCGGTGCGACCGGGGTGAGCGCTGTCCTGGTCGGCACCGCTTCCGGCGCGCCGCACACCAGGTTGCACCTTCCCGCCCCGCTGCACGTCGTCAGTCGCGTCACCGGGACGGTGGTGCCCGCTCACGGGCACACCGTGATCTCCAGCAGCCTGACCAAGCCGAGGACGCGGCACACTCTCGGGTCCGGCGTGGCGACCTGCGTGACCTCGAACGATCCGGCCGTACTCAAGTGCACGAGCGGATTCGCCCTCGCCAAGGGAATCCTGGTCGCCAAGGAGACGATCAACTCGCGCGAGGGACGAGTCAGCGGAAAGGTGATCAGCGGCAGCGGCGAGTACGAAGGCATCGGCGGCACGATCAGGGGCAAGGCGCTGTCGAACGGCGTCGTCAAGTTCACCATCTACTACTCGGTGCGCTGATCCCGCGTACCGCGGAAGGTGACTCACGGCGAGCAGCCGCCGGTCCGCGCCGACGTCGTCATCGTCGGCGCCGGCCACAACGGGCTCGTCGCAGCATCGCTGTTGGCGCAGGCCGGCCTCGACGTCCTCGTGCTCGAGCGGGACCGCACGGTCGGTGGCGCAACCCGCACTGAGCAGCCGTTCCCGAAGGTGCCCGGGCTGCGGCAGTCCACCGGCTCGTACCTGCTCGGGCTGATGCCCCCCGAGCTCGAGCAACTGCTCGACCTGCGGCTGCCCCTGGTCCGCCGTGACCCGCACTACTTCCTGCCCACCATGTCGGAGCGCCACCTGCTGATGGGCAGCGACCCCGACGCCACCCGCAGGCAGCTCGCCGAGTTCTTCACCGCCGCCGATGTCGAGGCCAACGACCGGCTCGCGGCCGAGCTCGCGATGCTGCGCGACGATCTCGGCCCGGCCTGGCTCGCCGAACCGCTGCCCGTGGAGGAGACCGCAGAGCGCTACCTCCGCCCCGGGCTACAGGAGGTCTTCATCAACCTGGTCCGCGGCGACGTCACGTCGTACCTGGACCGCTTCGGTTTCGCCAGCGAGCTGATCGTCGCGATGTACGTGGTCACGGACGCGTTGTCCGGTCTGCACGCCGGCCCGGACGACCCGGGAACGGGTCACAACTTCCTGGTGCACAACATGTGCCGGCTGCCACAGGCGGACGGCACCTGGATGATCGTCCGCGGCGGCATGGGCACCGTCAGTGCAGCCATCGCCGAACGCGCCCGGCGGTTCGGCGCCCGGATCCTGACGGACGCCCCGGTCACCTCCGTCGTCGTGCACGAGGGCGCGGCCTCCGGCGTGGTCCTCGCCGACGGGCACGAGGTGTCAGCGGTAGTGGTCGTGGCGGCATGCGACCCGTTCACGCTGGCGACGCTCACCGACCTGCCTCCGGCACTGGTCGCCCGCCTCGACGCCGT
>CAZEAM010000380.1:0-1539 GCA_964510285.1 uncultured Frankiaceae bacterium
GCGATGTCACCGATCGTGCGAAGCCCGATCCGGGTCAGGGCTTCCTCGGTCTTGTCCCCCACTCCCCACAGCGCGCCGATCGGCAACGGATGGAGAAACGCGAGGATCGACTGCTTGGGTACGACGAGCAGCCCATCCGGCTTGGCATGCGACGAGGCGAGCTTCGCGACGAACTTGGTACTTGCCACCCCGATCGAGCAGGGCAGGTTCTGCTCGGCGGCGATCCGTTCCCGGATGTGTACGGCGATCCGCCGCGGACTGCCCATCCGCCGCACCGCGCCCGACACGTCGATAAACGCCTCGTCCAGCGCGAGCGGCTCGACCTGCGGGGTGACCGACCGGAACACCGCCATGACCTGCTTCGACGCCTCGGCGTAGGCCGCGTGATCGGGTGCGACGACGACCAGCCCGGCGCACCGGCGCATGGCCTGCGCCATCGGCATGGCGCTGTGCACGCCGAAGGCACGCGCCTCATAGGTCGCGGCGAGGACGACCGAGCGCCCACCGGGATGGCCGACGACGACCGGCTTGCCCTCGAGGCTGGGGTCGCGGCGCAACTCGACACTCGCGTAGAACGCGTCCATGTCGGCGTGCAGGATCGTGCAGCCGGTGTCGTCGCCGGGCAGGTCGACCGGGCGGACCCGCTCCAGCTGCCGACGGCTCAACCGACGTCCTCCGATCCGCCCGACAGCCGTCCGCTGTTCATTGGGGTTTCTCGGCCAGGACGTGCAGCGACGTCGCGACCGGCAGGTACGCCGGATCCGTGGCAACCGCGTGCTCGAGCGCGACGAGGTCCTGGGCCGCCGCCACATCGCCTTCCAGCACGGCGGCCGGCGCGCTGTCGGCGAAGATCCGCACCCCGTGCACGCTGACCGGACGCAGCCCCGCCTCCGCAACCAACCGGCCCACCCCGTCGACGGTGAACCGGCGCCGCACCGGGTCCGCGGCGCCGCCGACCCCGTCGTCGCTGGCCAGCATGTCGCGGGCTTCGTGCAGCCGACCCGACGCGACCCTCGCCAGCGTCGCCGCTACCCGGTTGGCGACGAGGACGCTGGCCATCCCGCCCGGCCGGAGCACCTGGACCAGTGCCTGCAGGGCGACCCGCGGGTCGTCGACCACCTCGAGCACGCTGTGGCACAGCACGGCGACGAACGACTCGGCGCCGAGCAGCGAGACCACGTCGGTCGCGTCGCCCTGCCTGGCCCGCACCCGGTCCGCGACCCCGGCCTCGGATGCTCGGCGTTCGCGCGCCGCGTGGGAGCCGGGGCTGGGGTCGACGACGGTCAGCGAGTAGCCGAGCTCGGCGAGCGGTACCGCGAAACCTCCGGTGCCGCCGCCGACGTCGAGGATGCTGACCTGGTCCGGTGGGGCCGGGAACGCGGCGAACGCCGCGCGCAGCACCTCCCAGAGGACGGCCGTCCGCGCCGGGTTCCGTTGCGTTCTGCGGTCCGCCGACATGTTCGTAACCGTACGGCTTGCCCTCACGCGGTGCTGTGCCGTTCGCGCGGTCACGCTGTGCCGTTCGCGCGGTCGCGCTGT
>CAZEAM010000381.1:0-12000 GCA_964510285.1 uncultured Frankiaceae bacterium
GAGAACATCGTCTTCCTGCAGCTCGGCCTGGACAAGTTCACGCAGCTCATGGGGCAGGAGACCTTCGTGCGCGTGCGCGACACCACCAACGCGCCGCTTCCCGAGACCGACCTGTTCGACGGCCTGCGCTGACCTCAGCGAGAGTGCTCGTCCCACTGCGCGACGCGGTGGTCCTTGGCGCCGACCACGCGTACCAGCCAGCTTCTGACAACCGGCACATCGACCTCGCCGTACGCCAGCATCTCGCTGATGTCCACCCAGTCTTTGGGACGGTCGAACAACGCCTTGAAGATGGCTAGATCGGTAGCCGACAGGATGGGAATAGTCGACTCGGCTAACGGAACCTGCACGACCCGACCTCGAACTGACTCGTGCAAGTCGTGTTGAGGGAAGAACAGATCAATCGGGGTCCGCTCCCAGAACACCCGTGCCTGGCCGTCGCGCGAGATCTGCCGCACGTCCGCGGCATCCCACTCGACACCGACGGGCAGCGCCTGAAGCACACGGCGGGCAGCCTTTGGGTCAGCCGAGATGTTGAGATCGATGTCGATTGTCGCGCGGGGTGACTCGATGTGGTAGCCGAGGCAGATCGCACCGCCGAATGCGTGCTCCACGCCGGCCTCCCGCAAGCTCCGGTCGACCTCGACGATCTTCTCGACGAACGTCGTCACGAGGCTCGCAGGTCACGGAATGGTGGCGGCATCTCGCGGGCGTTCCGGGAGGCCCGAGGCGGCATCGCATCGACCAGTGACAGGACGTCAGCGAGTTCCCTCGCCTGGCGGTAACGCTCGACCCGCGGGTCAGCAATCGAAAGGCGGATGCCGGCCACGGCCAGGATGCGTGCGAGGGTCGCCACGCCCGGCTGCTTGGCACCCGTCTCATAGGCGCACAACTGACTCGCGGGTATGCCGACGCGGCGTGCGAGCTCAGCCTGGCTCCACTCGCGCCGCCGCCGCGCCTGCCGCAGCAACCGGCCCGCAAGCTCGTCGTGCGCCTCTCGATCCACCGTATTATCCTATCAGATAATGGATGCCGGGGCCCGACACGTCCGCGCAGGCCGAAACGATCGCGGCGCGTGCTACTGGTCGTCAGCGGACGTTGTCCGGCGATGCCTCGGGATAGTCCTGCGGCCTGGTCGCGCCGGTGATCTGCCGCTGCCGCTCGGCGCTGAGCAGCGCGCCGATGAACACCACGTAGATCGCGTAGTAGACGAGGAGCATGAACACGGCGACGCCGGCCAGCGCGCCGTAGGTCTTGTTGTACGAGCTGAAGTAGCGCACGTAGAACGAGAACGCGATCACGGTCAGGAGCACCGCGACGGTCGAGAACTTCGCCCCGGACGCCGCCCACCGCCAGTTGGCGGCCCCGTTGGCCGCGCCGACCCGGTACAGCGTGGTGAGGGCTCCGAACAGGATTCCGGCCATCACGGCGTAGACCGCCACGTCGGCGAGCACCCGAAGCCAGCCAACGTCGATCAGCGAGCCCATGGCCGACATCGCCGAGACCGCCGCCACGAGCAGGATCGCAACGAGGATTCCGCCGAACGCCAGCAGCAGCGCGGTGGCCCGCCGCTTGACGAATCCGCGGGTCTCCTCCTGCTCGTACGCCGCGGTCACCCCGGTCATGAGGTTCTGCACGGCTCCGCTGACCGACCACAGCAGCGCGACCAGCGAGACGACCAGGGCCACCCTCAGCGTGCCGCCGTGCGCCGACACGATCTGGTTCATCCAGCTGGACAGCGACGCCTTCGTGTTCGGCGACACCGAAGAGCCGAGCTTGGAGACCGCGTGGGTCACCGACGCCGGGTCGGCGAACAAGCCCCACACGGTCACGATCGCGATCACGGCGGGAAACAGCGCGAGAAACGCCCAGAACGCCGAGCCGGCCGCGAGCATCGCGATGTTGGTGTTCGACATCTGGTGGCGAACCCGGGCGAGCACCTGCTTCCAGCCGTCCACCCCGATCTTCTCGATCGGCGGTGGCACGACCTCGCTCCTCGAACGGGTTGCCGTGGCGGTCACCGCAGCAGGGTTCCCGGCGGATCGCGCGGCTATGCGGGCCGCTCGTGCCAGGATGCGGCGTGATCGAACGCGCGCCATTCGGCATCACGCCGCTGTTCGACGGCGGCGCGCTCGAACGAATCTGACCAGCTCGGTCAGCCCGGAGACCAGCAGCGCGACGCCGAGCGCGACCAGCAGGCCGGCCCACGGGGTGTGCTCGAAGGCCTTTCCGCCGAAGTAGCCGAGCAGGGCGGCGTACAGGGCCCACAAGGCGGCGGCGAGTGCCTCGGCCCGGACGAACCGGCGCCAGCCGAAGTGAGTCGTGCCCGCCGTCAGGGTGACCGCGGTGCGGCCGCCCGGGATGAACCGGCCGATGACGATCAGCTCGCCCCCGCGCGAGTCGAGCAGCCCGGAGGCCCACTCGACGCTTCGCGCGCCCTTCTCCCCGGACAGGAACCTGCGGCGTACCTGTTCACCCCAATGGCTGCCGATCGTGTAGACGGTGGTGTCGCCCGCGAACGCACCCGCCGCGGCGGAGACGATGACGAGGGGCAGGTACAGGTCACCAGCCGCCGCGACGACGCCGGCAGTGATCACGGCCGTCTCACTCGGCACGATCGGCAGGACGACGTCGAGCATCGCGAAGACGAAGATGACGACGTACGCCCAGCCCGCCGCTTCCGCGACGAGATGGGTGAAGTGGTCGAACATCCCGGCGCTAGGTGACCAGGATCCCGCCGTCAGAGGTGATGACCTCGCCGACGGTGAACGACCCGGCCCGCGAGCACAGGAAGATCGCGAGCCCGGCGATGTCCTCGGGCGTACCCACCCGGCCACGCGGCACGACGGCGGCGCCCACCCCTTCCCAGTCGGTTCCCTCGACGTCCCCGCCGGTGCCGACCCCGGTCGACAGCATCCAGGTCGGGTAGGGCCCCGGGGCGATCCCGTTGACCAGGATGTTGCGCTTCACCAACCGGTTGCCCATCTGACGGGTGAGGGCGTGCACCGCGGCCTTCGACGGACCGTAGGACCAGGTGTTGAAGCCGGGCGTCTTCATGCCGTCGATCGAGCCGACGTTGACGATCCGCGCCGGGTTGTCGACGGTGGCGGCCGCCTCGAGCAACGGCAGCAACCGCTGGGTCAGGAAGAACACGCCCTTGACGTTGGTGTCCATGACCTTGTCCCAGCCGATCTCCGGGAACTCCTCGAGCGAGGCGCCCCACGACACGCCCGCGTTGTTGACCAGCACGTCGAGCGCCGAGATCTCGGCCGAGAGGCGCTGCTCGAGCGAGTCGATGCCGTCCAGCGTCGACAGGTCGGCGGGCAGCGGGACGCAGGTGCCGCCGTACTGCTCGGTCAGGCGCTTCGCCGTCGCGTCGCAGGCGTCTACCTTGCGCGAGCTGATGTAGACCGTCGCGCCGTTGGCGAGGAAGCCGGCCGCGATCATCTCGCCGATCCCGCGGGAACCGCCGGTCACCAGGACGGTCTTGCCTGCGACCGAGAACAGGTCGGTGATTGCCAGGTTGGTCATTCGAGCAACATAGGCGATCAGCCGCGGGGCGCTTCGAACGCCCTGATCGTCGCGTCGCCGAGCTCGAGGTCAGGCCACGCGCCATCGACGTCGAAGACCGCGATGCCGCAGGTCGGATAGTCGCTTCGAATGGCGGTCTCCGCCGCCGCGTCCCCGGTGCCGTCGGACAGCGTGATCGCCAGACCATGCATCGACGGGTTGTGCCCCACCAGGACGAGGGTCCGTACGTCGTCGGGCGTCTCGGCGATCAGCTCGCGCAACGATCGTTCGGTGTTGTCGTAGATGCGGTTGTCGGTGCTGCGCCGCTTCACGGCCAGCGCGGGGGCGATCGCGTCCCACGTCTCCTGCGCCCGGGTTGCGGGTGACACGACCACGAGGTCCGGCGCGATCCCCTGCTCGGCGAGCCACCGTCCGGCAGCCGTCGCGTCGCGCCGGCCCCGGCCGGCGAGGCGCCGCTGGATGTCTGACGGCGCCTCGGTCATGGCTTTGGCGTGCCGGACCAGCACCAATGTGCGGTTCACCGTCACGACCCTACGGGTCCGACCTCCTATCGCCAGCGATCGAGTTCGGCGGCGAGCAGCACTGCGCCGTCGGTCGCCGCGCGCAGGTACTGCTCGATGCTCGGGTAGGCCTCGGCGTACCTCCTCATGACCGCCCTGCCATCCGCCGTTCCCATGCCTTCCACCCGCGCAAACACCCAGCTGCCGACCGCCTGCATGCTGAACGGCAGCGCGACCTCCAGGAGGCGACGCGCGTGCGCCTCGTCGTCCCTGAGAACGGCGAGGTAGGCGAAGGCGGTCAGGAACTCTGACACCGTCCGTGGGTTGCGCGCGACTTCCTCTGCCGCGGCCGGCGCCAGCGACTTCGCCGCGACCTCCGCGCCGTCGACGTGCGCGCGAGCCAGGTGAGACATCGCAATGTTCAGATGCGCCCACTGCGAGCCCGGCGAAGTCGGGGAGAACGTCTCGGCGAGATGCACTGCCTCGTCGAGCCGGTCCAGCCGTAGCAACACCCATACCCGAAAGGCCTCGATCACGGCGAGATAACCGAACCCGGGGGTCGAACCGATGATGCGTCGTGCGCGATCATCCACTTCGTCGAACTCGAACAGCGAGGACCGCCAGCCACTGGCGAACATCCCCGCTAGGGCCTGGCAGTTCGGCCCGAAGCGTCGCTCAGCAAGTGAGCCGGCCAGGGCGAGCTGAGCGTCCCGGCGGTCGACATCGCCGAGAAAGCCTGCGGCGATGGAGTCGGTCAACACGCCGATGACGACGAAGTCCGACTGTGCGCCCTCCGGGTCGGCGATGACCTCGACCAGCGCCTCGGCCGCGCCGAGCACGTCGCCACGGATGATCAGCGCCCAGGCCAGGAGCGCTTTGACACGAAGCCGCTGCGCATCGTCAAGCTGTGCCGGCAATCGCAGACAGTCCACGATCCAGTCGGCCTCGCCTCGCGGAGCCGACGGGTCGTGTGCACTTGTTGCGATGCGCGCGGCGAGCTCCGGACGATCTGTCTCGAGCGCCCACGAGATGGCCGCCCGAAGGTTCTCGTACTCGCGGCCGGCTCGATCCACCCCCTCTCGCGACACGAATGCCTCGAGCGAGGCATACATCGGGTCGTCGGCGAAGTGGAGCAGATGCCGGTCCCGCACCGCCGCGGCTTCACCCGCCTCCACCAGTCGGGTGAGCGCGAACAGCCGAATGGTCTCGAGCAGGCGAAAGCGCAGGACCCCGGTGCCCTCCCGGCGGATGTCGACCAGCGACTTCGCCGCTAGGCCGCTGACGGCATCGGAGGCCGCGTCGACGGAGATCCCGGCCACCGCCGCGACGTCCGCCACGTCGAAGCCGCCCTGGAACACAGCGAGCGTCTGCAGCATCGACTGCTCGGGCTCGCCGAGCAGGTTGTACGACCACTGCACGGCGGCCTCGAGCGTCGCCTGACGCTGCCGGGAGCCGCGGCTGGCGCCGGACAGCAGCCGGAAGCGGTCGTCCAGCCGAGCCGAGAGGTCGGCGAGGCTCATGCTGCGGGTCCGGGCGGCCGCGAGCTCGATGGCGAGCGGAATCCCGTCGAGCCGTTCCACGATCTGCGCAACGAGTGCGCCGGTGTCCGGATCGCGCGCCAGCTCCGCGCCGGCCGCTTCGGCGCGCTCGAAGAAGAGGTCCGCGGCAGCGGACTCGGACCCCAGCGACAGCGAGGGAACCTTCCAGGCGAACTCGCCCGCGATCTCGAGGCTTTCCCGGCTGGTCGCCAGCACCCGAACCGCGCTCGCGCGGTCCAGCAGGTCGTCGAGCAGAGTTGCGACCGTCTCGATGACGTGCTCGCAGTTGTCCGCCACGAGCAGCACGCTGCGGGTCGCCAGGTACTCGACGAGCTGGTCGATCACCGCGACGCCGGGCACCCCCATCAGTCCGAGCGACGAGGCAAACGCGCCGGCGACCCCGCTCTCGTCGGCGATCGTCGACAGGTCCACGAACCAGGTGCCGTCGGGATGTGATGCGGCCTCTCGGTGCGCCACCTCGACCGCGAGCCGGGTCTTGCCACAACCGCCGACCCCGGTCAGCGTGACCAGCCGGCTTCGCTGCAGCAGCCCGCGGACCTCCTCGACCGACTCGTCGCGGCCGACCAGAGACGTTCGCGGAGAGGGCAGGCGCACGGTGCTGCTGACGGCGACCGCGATCGGCGGGAAGGTCTCCTCGCCGAGCTGGCTGAGATGGACCGGCGCTTCGATGTCGCGGACCGTGTGGGTGCCCAGATCGCGCACGGCCGCACCCGCCGCGTCGCGTACCGGGTCGGTGAGCAGGCACTGCCCACCGTGGGCCAGTGCCATGACTCGCGCGGCCAGGTTGACCGCCGGCCCGAAGTAGTTGTCGTCACGCTCCTCGGCTTCCCCGAGGTGCAGCCCGATCCGCACCGACAGCCGGCGGGATGCCGGCCACTGCGCCGCGGCGAGCTCGCGCTGAAGGGCAGCGGCGCACTCCACCGCGGTGCTCGCCCGCGAGAAGGCGATCGCGAAGGAGTCACCGGCCTTCGCGAAGATGTGACCGCCGTACCGGTCGGCAAGGTCGTTGAAGACGCGATCGTGGACCTGTAGCGCGACAGCCATCGCTGCACGGTCCGCCGCCCACAGTCGCGTCGACCCGACGACATCGGAGAACAGGAACGTGACCGTTCCGCTCGGTACCGTGTGTCCCCCGTTGGGCACGCCCGGATGTTATCGAGTGTTGTCGGACAGATCCGGACAATGTGCGCCACGGAACAACGCAGCGCGTGCGTCGTGGGCTTGCCGGCCGCCCGAGCGGCGGTCAGGGCAGCGGGCGGTAGGTGCAGACCAGGGCGCCGGTCTGCGCGGTGTGCGCCGACACCAGCTCGAAGGCGCGCTTGTGGCCGTCGTCGGCGAACAACCGCTTCCCGCCGCCGAGCGTCACCGGGCCGGTGAACAGGACCAGCTCGTCGACCAGGCCCTCGGCGAGCAGCGCGCGGACCAGCGTCAGGCTGCCGTAGACGTAGATGTCACCGCCCGGCTGGTCGCGCAGCTTGCCGACCTCCTTCGCGAGGTCGGCGACGCGGATGATCGTCGTGGGCTTCCAGGTGATCTCGTCCTCGGTCAGCGAGTCGGACACGACGTACTTCTGCGTGGCGTTGATCCAGTCGGCGAACGGGTCACCGCCGCGCTCCGGCCACGCGGCGGCCGAGACGCGGTACGTGCGCGCGCCCTGCAGCAACGCCTCGCAGCGGCCGGCGAACCCGCCGATGACAGGGCCCATCACGTCGGGGTCGAAGTACGGGTGCCACCAGCCACCGTGGGCGAAGCCCCCGCTGGTGTCCTCGTCCGGCCCGCCCGGCGCCTGCAGCACGCCGTCCAACGAGCAGAACTCGCTGACCACCACGCGCATGTGAACCCCTCCAAGTCGTCGCTTGCCACTCAAGACGACGAAGCCGCACCGGAATCATCGGCGAAACCCTGCCCGTTGAGGACAAGTGCTCAGGTCACGACGCACCAAGTCCGCGAGCCTCGACGTATGGAAACCGGCGGGCGGCGGCGGACCAAGGCCCAGGGCGCGATACACTTCGTGATCGCGCTAGTCCTCACCACCTGCGTAGCAATGATCCTGGCAGGCCTGGCCGGCAGCTTTCAGCTCGACACGATGACTGGCGTGAGACCTGGTCCGCCCGAGCCTTCGCCCCGCCGCGGCGACTGTCCGCCCGCGTCGCCTATCCGAAGTAGCACACAAAGTCCCTCCCGATTCGGACCGCCAAGCCTGAAGACTCGTGCCCGAGGGGACTTTGTGTGCTACTTCGGCGGGAGGGGTGGCAGGGTGTCGGGCGGTGCGTTGAGCAACGCCTCCCGGGTGGCCGCGTCGCCGGCGTCCTTGGTGGCCTTGCGCAGCTTCCAGTCGAACCGGGGGTCGCCTTCGAGGACGATCTCGGCCTTGTTCGAACCCGGCTTGTAC
The DNA here is from genome assembly GCA_964510285.1 of uncultured Frankiaceae bacterium. Taxonomy (GTDB): domain Bacteria; phylum Actinomycetota; class Actinomycetes; order JAFAQI01; family JAFAQI01; genus DASZTV01. Next base: position 7,983 of record CAZEAM010000381.1, read on the forward strand.
AGCGCGGACACGACGTCGCCGACGTCTGGGTGGTCCGGCCACGACACCCACACCTTCAGCTCGGTGCGAAACGCCGGGTCGCCGTTGTCCGGATGGACGTCGACGATGTACTTCTGATGCTGCAGCGCGACGCTCATGCTGTTCTGCGCCATGCCGTAGCCCTCGTTGGCGACGATGGTCGCCTTCGCAGGCAGCTTCCCGCCCTTGCCGAGACCGAACATGGGCGAAGTATCGCAGCGCGGACGGCGCGCTTGTCCAGGACGCTAGGTCAGGAAGAAGTCGACCTCTTGCGCCGCCTCGTCGATGCGCACGTCCAGCGTGGCCTGGTCGAGCAGCGCCGCCGCCGGTTGGTCGAGGAACACCCGGGCGCCCTCCTCGTCGATGACCCGGTCTCCGGGCTCCGGCCCGTCGGTCAGCGCGAGCCCGAGCTCAGGACCTTGACCGTTCGCCGTGTCGGCGACCGCGATCCGGACCCCAGCGTGCCCGTCCTGGCTGATCGGCTGGACGAGCCCCACGATCGCCAGCCGAGCGTCTTGCGTGAGTGTCAACATGCCGACGTCCCTCCAGTAACTGGAATCAGTCGGTCTTCCCGTTGCGCCGCGGGTTAACCCCGCTCAGCGCGGAACGGCGACCTCGACGGTGGCGGTGAGATGGTTGCCGAGGTCGTTGTCGGCCCTGACCGCCACCTCGATCACCCGCTCGTCACCGTCGGTGGACTCACCGGCTACCTGCCCGCGAAACCGCAGGGCCTGGCCCGGGACCGCCGGGCCGCCGAGCCGGGTGGAGACCCGGCGTACCCGCGAGTCGCCGCCGGACCAGTCGGTGACGTACCGGCACACGTAGCCGTTGCTCGTGAGGATGTTCATGAAGATGTCCGGGGCCCCCTGGGCCAGCGCGTAGTCCCGGTCATGGTGCACCGGCATGAAGTCCCGCGACGCGATCGCGCCGGCGACCACAACCGTCGCGGTGACGTCGAGGTCGAACGCGGGCAGCTGCTCGCCACTCGGCGGTTGCGCCGCCGGTTTCGCCTTGGCTTCGCGCGAACCGTCCGGCGGCGGGCCGGGCGCGAACTTGAAGACGGTGAACAGCTGGCTCCCGACCGGGTCGCCGGTCTGGTCGTAGTAGTTGTTGGACCAGGCGACGAAGTAGCCCTTGCCGAGGCCGGTGTGCTTCTGCTCGGACACCGACGCGAGCGCCGTATCCGACGTGAGCAGGTCGCCGACGCGCAGGTATCGATCGAAGGTCAGCACCGAGTTGGTCGCCAGGGTCCCGGTGTACCCGGCGGCGGCGAGTACGGCGAGCGGGCTGTCCGCTCCGATCTCCCCCGCCGATCCTCCGCGCTCTCGGATGCCTTCGATCTGCGGGCGTCCCATCGTCCAGGTCTGCAGCATCGCCGGCGGCGCCACGATCGCGCCGAAGCGAGTCGATGACGCGGTGTGCTCGTCGTAGGCCGGGTTGCGGTCGTCGAGCGCGTCGACCCAGTGCCGGATCATCGCGACGTTGACGGGGTCGGGCGCGATCGACGGCCCGGACAGTCCCATCGGCTTGCCGACCTTGCTGAGCAGCTCCTCGCGCAGTGCGTCAGTCACGCCGTTACCTCATCATGTGCTCATGTGGTCGGGGGGAATCGGGCGCACGGTCGCGGTCGTCGCGGCAGTCGGCGCCTGCGCAACGGCATGTTCGAGCGCCGGCTCGAGCCCAGCCGCCGGTGCGCCACCCGCCCAGGCCGCGTCGAACGCCACCCGTCCAGCCGCGCAGGCGCGGCAGCTTCACGTCGACTTCACCGAGCAGCCGAGCCGGTGGCGGACGGTGGCGACCTTCACGTACGGCAAGCGCGCCGACCAGCTCGGCCCGCCCGGCGGATCGGCCGGCTTCTCCGGGCCGCACGGCGCCGCTGGCGGCGCGCTGGCGTTGCCGCCCGCGGCGATCGCGTACGCGTCCGACAGCATCTGGGTACTCGACCAGATGAAGCATCGGGTGGCGCACTTCAGCCTCGACGGCCGCTATCTCGGCCAGGTGACTGGACTGTCACCCACCGCGAGTGACCTGGCGATCGCACCGGCGGACGAGTTCGTGGTGATCGACGACGAGCCTCGCGCGAAGGTACGCACCTTCGCCCCGACGAGCGGGCGTGCGAGCCGTGCGGTGGGCGTCACCAATGCACCCGGCAACCTGTACCGTCTCGTTCCCACCGACACTGGCTTCGCCGCCTGGTTCTCGCCGCTCGAGCCCAGCAGCCCACGCGATCCTTCCGATGGCCTCCACCCATTGCGGCTCGATCCGCCGGCGCTGAACCTGACCACGCTGGGCGCTCCAGAGGACGACGACCTGTTCACCGCCTCCGTCAGCGACGACCACGTCCTGCACGTGCGGCTCGCGCCGGAGTGGGATCGGACGCTGACCCTCACCAGCCGGCACAAGGTCGGTGCCGGCATCCAGGCGACACAGGTCAGCGGCGGGTTCACCTACCTGTGGCTGTACGTCGCCGAGTCGCGCATCCACGGAACCGGCGGCCAGTTCCTGCTGGTGCTCGACGGATCCGGCAACGTGCGCTCGTTCGAAGAGGTCGCGACGCCGCCCGGAGGCTACGACTCGGAGGTGACCCGGCCGTTCGCCGCGACCTCCAACGGCGACGTCTACCAGTGGTTCACGACACCCACCCACGCGGAGCTGCGGATCCGTCCCTAGCCGAGGCGCGACGGAGGTGACAGGGTGTCGATCATGCAGATGCGGACCCTGGGTCGTACCGGTGTGAAAGTCAGCCCACTGTGCCTCGGCGCCATGATGTTCGGCGCGTGGGGGGAGCCGGACCACAACGAGTCGATCCGGATCATCGACCGCGCGCTCGACGCCGGCATCAACTTCATCGACACCGCCGACATGTACTCCTCCGGGGAGTCCGAGGAGATCGTCGGCAAGGCGCTGAAGACCAAGCGAGACAGCGTTGTGCTCGCCACCAAGTTCCACGGCGCGATGAGCTTCGACCCCAACGAGCAGGGCAACTCCCGCCGCTGGATCATGAAGGAGGTCGAGAACTCGCTGCGCCGCCTGCAGACCGACTACATCGACCTCTACCAGGTGCACCGGCCGAGCCCGGAGACCGACATCGACGAGACGCTGTCCGCGCTCACTGACCTGATCCGGGCCGGCAAGGTTCGCTACATCGGTACGTCGACCTATCCGGCACACGAGGTGGTGGAGGCCCAGTTCATCGCGCGCGAGCGTGGTCGCGAGCGGTTCGTCTGCGAGCAGCCGCCGTACTCGTTGCTGGTGCGCGGGATCGAGCGCGACCTGCTGCCGGTCTGCGAGCAGTACGGCATGGGCGTCATCCCGTGGAGCCCGCTCGCCGGAGGCTGGCTGTCCGGCAAGTGGCGCAAGGACGGCTCGGACAACGAGAGCCGCCGCGCCGTGCTGCTGCCGGACCGCTACGACCTGTCGATCCCTGGCAACCAGCGCAAGCTCGATGCCGCCGACGCGCTGGCCAACCTCGCCGACAAGCACGGGATGTCGCTGATCCATCTCGCGATCGCGTTCGTCATCAATCACCCGGCCGTCACGTCGGCCATCCTGGGGCCGCGCACGATGGAGCACCTCGAGTCGCAGCTCGGGGCAGCCGACGTGGTGCTGACCGACGAGATCCTCGACGAGATCGACGCGATCGTGCCACCGGGTGTGACGCTGCACGAAGCCGACCGCGGCTACGACCCGCCGGCGATCACCGACGCGTCCCGCCGTCGGCGCTAGCCGGACTCGGGGCGCGTCACTCCGGGTCGTCCCCGACCAGCGTGCCGGCGGCGACTAGACCGAGCTCGGGGTGCGGATGTGCCTCCTTGAACTCCCCGCGCGACACGTGCCGCGTCGACGCCGGGACCAGCAGCACCGCGGCCGCGGCCGCGATGGCCATGATCGACAAGAACGCGAAGCCGTGGTCGTAGCCCGCCGCCGTCGGCAGCGACCCGTGGTGCACCGTCGCCGTGACGATGCTGCTCATCACGGCGGCCCCGATCGAGCCGCCGAT
>CAZEAM010000382.1:0-31079 GCA_964510285.1 uncultured Frankiaceae bacterium
CGACCCCTCCCGGCGGACGTACCGGCCGGCCGGCGCGGCCTGGTGGTTCGCGACCGCCGCGGGCCCGCCGTCGGTGCCCTCGGGGGGCACCACGCAGTCCGCGCCGGGCGGCATCGGCGCCCCGGCCCCGATCCGCACGCACAACCCGGGCTGCACGCTGTACGGCGCGGTGCTGCCGGCCGAGATGTCGCCCACGACCGGAAGGCCGACCGGCGTGGAGCGGCTCGCCGTGCGGATGTCATCGCTGCGCACGGCGTAGCCGTCGACGGCGGCGCTGTCGAACGGCGGCAGCGCGAACGTGGTGAACACGTCCTCGGCGAGCACGCAGCCGTGCGCGTCGGCGAGGTTGAAGTTGAGGCTGCCCAGGGGCGCCACCGCCGCGAGGACGTCCTTCAGATGGACGTCGACGGGCTTCAGCGAGCTCACCGTGGGCTCACGGCTGGATCGGGTCGGACGGCACGTCGCCGTCCAGCCCGGTGGCGACGAACTCCCGCAGCCAGGCCCGGAAGTCCGGGCCCAGGTCGGCGCGGTCGCAGCCGAGCTGGACCACGGCCTTGAGGTAGTCCGCCTTGTCGCCGGCGTCGTAGCGGCGGCCCCGGAACACCACGCCGTGCACCGGCCCGCCGCCGTCCGGTCGCGAGGTCAGCCGCTCGATCGCGTCGGTCAGCTGGATCTCGCCGCCGCGGCCCGGCTCGGTGGTGCGCAGCACGTCGAAGATCTCCGGCGCGAGCACGTACCTGCCGATGATCGCCAGGTTGCTCGGCGCCTCGTCCGCCGGCGGCTTCTCGACCAGCCCCGTGACCCGCACCACGTCCGGGTCGTCGGTGGGCTGCACCGCGGCGCAGCCATAAAGATGGATCTGGTCGGCCGGCACCTCGAGCAGCGCCACCACGCACCCGCCGTACCGGCGTTGTACGTCGACCATCTCGGTGAGCAGGTCGTCCCGTTCGTCGATCAGGTCGTCGCCGAGCATGACCGCGAACGGTTCCCCGCCGACGTGGGCAGCGGCACACAGGACGGCGTGGCCCAGCCCGAGCGCCTCGCCCTGGCGGACCGAGTGGATCGTCGCGAGCTGGTCGGTCGCGCGGACCCGATCGAGCAGGTCCTTCTTGGACGGGTTGTCGGCCAGCCGGGTCTCGAGCTCGATGTTGCGGTCGAAGTGGTCCTCGATCGCCGACTTGCCGCTGCCGGTGATGAAAAGGATGTCGTCGAGTCCCGCGCGGACCGCCTCTTCCACGACGTACTGGATGGCGGGCTTGTCGACGACCGGCAGCATCTCCTTCGGGATCGCCTTGCTCGCCGGAAGGAACCGGGTGCCGAGGCCGGCCACAGGGACGACTGCCTTGCTCACAGGCATACGTCCTCCTCCGCACCACCGCCCGAGCGTCGACGGCTGCTGCGCAGCCGGCATTGTCACAGTAGCCGCCGCGACCGGGGAAACTTGGACCGTGCCGACAAAGGCGGAGCTGCGCGAAACCGTGCTGGCCCGGCGGGCCGCGCGCCCCATCGCCGAGATCCGCAGTGCGGGGAGCGCGATCGCCGGGCGCGCGAGCGCGTTCGCGGTCCGGGCCCGCACCGTCGCGGCGTTCCTGTCGACCCCGACCGAGCCACCGACCCGGCAGCTTCTGGCGGCTCTGCTCAACGCCGGATGCGAGGTGATCGTGCCCGTGATCGTCGGCCGGCGCATGGACTGGGCGCACTACTTCATCGGCGCCACCGTCCGCGCCAACGCCCTCGGCGTCGAGGAGCCGACCGGCGCGCGGTTGGGCCGGGAAGCGCTGCGATCCGCCGACGTCGTCCTCGTGCCGGCCTTGCTGGTGGACCGCCGCGGCAACCGGCTAGGGCGAGGCGGCGGGTACTACGACCGCGCTCTCGCCGACGTCACCGCGCGGGCGGTCGGCGTCGTGTTCGACGACGAGCTGGTCGACGAGGTGCCGGTCGAGCCTCACGACCGCCGGGTGTCGGCGGTGCTGCGGCCGTCGGGGGTGCTGGAGTTCTGATCCGCCTTCGCCGGCTTGTCCTTCGGCTGCGGCGGGTTGAACGCCGGCTGGTACTCGTGCGGCAGCTTCGGGTGCAGCGCCTTGGCCGCGTGTGACGGCGCGGCACCGCCGGCCACCCACTGCTTCCAGGGCATGTTCCAGTCCCAGGTGCCGCCGTCGGTCGGGCTCGGTGGCCGGACCCCGTTGAAGACGTAGATGATGTCGCCGCGGCGCGCCCAGTTGTAGAACCATTCCGCGTTCGCGGTGCTCAGGTTCACGCAGCCGTGGGAGACGTTGGTGTTGCCCTGGTCGCCCACCGACCACGGTGCCGCGTGGACGAACTCGCCGCTGTAGGAGATCCGGACGTCCCAGTAGACCTTTTCGTAGTAGTAGTCCGGGTCGCCCTTCGGGATCCCGACGGTGGCCGAGTCCATGGTGACGACCTTGGCCTTCTCGATCGCGACGTGGACGCCGTCCATGGTCGGGTACTGGTCGCGGCCGGTGCTCACCGGGAAGGTCTTGATCAGCTCGCCGTTGTTGTAGACGTGCATCGTGTGGGTCGCGACGTCGACCTCGCTGATGTGCGCGTCGCCGATCTTGAACGACGTCTTGTGCGCCCCGGCCGCGCCCCAGATTCCGTGACCGAAGTTCAGGCCCTGCAGGTTCGAGCCGATCGTGACGCGGGTGCCCGGCTGCCAGTAGTGCGGTGGCCGCCAGTGGACCTCGCGAGCACTCATCCAGTGCCAGGCGCCGACCACCTTCGGGCTGGTGGAGACGCTGAGCCGGCCTTCCACGGCGGCCCGCATCGACTCAGGGACGTCGTAGTTGAAGGTCACCTGCACCGGCTGGCCGACGCCGACGGTGTCGCCCGCCCCGGGTGAGAGGAGCCCGACCATCCGGTGCTTGGAGTCGGTGGCCCGGATGTCGAGGTCCTTCGACATCACGTGATGCACGAGGTCGGTGTAGGTGATGTGCGCGTGCAGCCGGGTCAGTGGGGCGAAGCTCCCGTTGCTCTGCCACCGGTCGTGGGTCTCGTTGTAGGCGCCTGGGATCTGCTGGCCGCTCGGCTCGGACACCGAGACCGTGGTCAGCGCGCCGTTCGTCACGCGTACGACGAACGGCTTCTGGTACGGCAGCCGGTTGTGGTGCTTGAGGTGCAGCACGCGGACCACCGCGGCCGGGGCCGGCGTGGCACTCTCCGGCGACTTGCCCGAACCGCTTGCGGTGACGCCGACGACGACGCCGACGGCGGCGAGCACGCCGACGGTCGCTGCCGCGACAACCGCGGTTCGAACGCTGGGCTGGGGAAGCCGCATCGACACACTCGCTCTTTCGACTGGGGGCTACCCATTCTGCCCCGCCTTACGACAAACCTGTACCGCTCTTATAGACGTGCTACCCGTCCGGTTGGTTCGCACGCCGGCACCGGTCAGTCGGCCCGCAGCTCGTGATTGAGCAGCCAGCTGAACACCGACAGCCCCTGACCCACCGTCCACGACGTGACCGGGTCGGGATGATGCAGCAGCCGTCGGCCTTGCGGGCCGAGCACGTCGACCAGCTTCGCGGGCAGCGCGCGACCCTGCACGTCGGGGCTGGCGCTGACGACGAACCGCTCGCGGCCGGTCGCGTCGAGGAAGATCAACTCGTCGGAATGCTCGATGTCATAGGTCAGCGGCTTGCCGGTCAGCCAGTCGCGATCCGGTGGGCTCTCCTCCTTCACCCGCTTCAGCTCGATCCCGAAGTGCCGCCAGAAACGCTTCGTGTCGGCAGGCGAGGCACGCAACAAGGTCCAGTTCGCGATCGCCGGGCGGTAGAGCTTCTGGTAGGCCCGCATCCGGCGCAGCGTGTCGCGCTGCGGGTCGATGCTGACCTCGACCAGCGCTACCTTGTCGCCGTACCCGTTGGCCGCGACCGCGCGCGCGAGGGCGACCGTGTTCGCGGAGATCATCGGGCAGATGTCGGTGCACTCGGTCATGAAGTCGGTGACCATGACGAGCCTGCCCCGGAGGTCGGCCAGCGACGTCTTCGTCCCGTCCGGCCTGGTGAGCGGCAGGTTGGCGATCGCCGGCGGCACCGCGAAGTCCACCACGGTCCCGACCGCCGGTGACGGAGCGGCCACCTTCGACCCCGCTCCGCAGCCGGCCAGCAGGGCCAGCGCCAGCAGGGCGCCACCCGTGCGCAACGCACGCACGTCAGGTCCTCCGCTGCTCGGCGGCAGCGGTCTCGCGACGGTTCAGGCGGGCGAGATGCGCGTTGTACGCCGCGAGGTGCTCGTCGTCGTCGACGGTCGCGCTGCGGCGGCGGCTGCGCTCCTGAGGTACGTCGACCGCGTCAGCACCGACCTGCTCGTAGAACGCCTGCGACCGCGCGCCTTCCAGCCAGGTGCCCATCGACCCGTGCGCCTCCTTGTCGCGGAGGAACACCACGAAGACGCACAGGGCGAGGACGAACATCAGCGCGTCGCCGCCGACCCACATGACCGCGCCACCGGCGTGCAGGTCGTCGATCAGGCTCGGCCCCCAACCGCGCGGGTGGTCCCGGTAGGCGGTGAACACCTCGTGCTTGGTCTGCATCAGCACGACCCCGACGAAGGTGTCGACCGGCATCGACAGGGCGAGCATCAGGAACCGGGACGGGAAGGACAGCTTCCAGCGGATCGGCTCAGAGCCGAGGAGTGACAGGAAGTAGAGGTAGCCGGAGACCAGGTAGAGCACGTGCTCGAGGTCGTGGACCGACTCGTGGCGCAGCGCGACGTTCATGAACCCGGTCAGGTGCGTCCCGATGATCGCCACCGCGTAGATCACCGCCGCGACCGGAGGGCAGGTCAACGCGGACACGACCCGGGAGCGGATCACCGCCTTGGTCCAGCGGTGCACCGGGTTGCGCGACGCATGCAGCAGCAGCATGATCGGCCGGCCCGCGACCAGCAGTGGCGGCGCCACCATGATCAGCATCAGGTGCTGCACCATGTGCACGCTGAACAGCACGTCGTCGTAAGCGCCCACGCTGCTCTCGGTCGCGATCGCGACCACGGCCAGGCCGGCGGCGAACGACCCGGCGCGCAGCCACGGCCACGGCCTCGTCGGGTGGCGGCGCCAGACCCGCCACATGCCGTAGAGGTAGAGGACGGCCGCGAGCGCCAGACCCGCGCTGACCACCGGCACGAACTGCCATTCGGTGAACGCGGTGTGGGAGGTGAGCGGCCCCGGCTCGTCCCCGTGGGCGACCAGCCATGTCAGGGACTCGATCGCAACCACAGATCGAAGGTATCGTTAGCAGTCGAGGTACGAGAGTGCCAGGCCCCCTCGGGCGGGCTCCGGGCAGGAGGAGGAGACCAATGCCGACCTACGAGTACGTCTGCACGAAGTGCGGCGAGGGACTCGAGGCCGTGCAGAGCTTCAACGACCCGCCGCTGACGAAGTGCCCGCAGTGCAAGGGAAAGCTCCGCAAGGTCTTCTCGGCGGCCGGGATCGTCTTCAAGGGCTCGGGCTTCTACAAGACCGACAGCCGATCCGGCACCAAGGGGAAGACGTCGACGTCCACGACCAAGGAGTCGACCTCGTCGACCTCGTCGACCGCGGAGTCGAACGGCAGTACCTCGTCCGCCGGCTCCGACACCTCGTCGGGGTCGAGCAGCGGGTCGTCCTCGACGAGCGGCGACGGCAGCAAGGTCGCCTGACCACAGCCGCTGCGGGTCCCAGGCGGGTCCACAGTCGGGGCGCGCGGGCGTCCATCGCTTGTGGCCGGGGTCCGACGTTCGGCCGGTGAGAACTTCGCCGACCACGCGCACCGACCTCGGGGCGCTGCGCGCCACCCTCACCGACGCCTTCCACCGCAACCGGCGGCTGGTCACCGCGCTGCTCGCCGCGGTGGCCGTCATCCTCGCGATCAGCGCGGTCCGCGGCCGCGGGCCCGACACCACCCGGGTGTGGGTCGCCGCACGCGATCTCGCCGGCGGCCAGCCGCTGCACCGATCCGACCTGGCGGCGGAGGCGCTGCCGCGCTCCGCCGTCCCGGCCGGAGCGCTCACCGCCCGCCAACCACCGGTCGGCGTCCTGCTCGGCGCCCCGGTACGACGCGGTGAGCCACTGACCGACGTACGCCTGCTGTCCCCGGCGCTGCTCGCCGCGGTCGCCTCCCCACACGCCGTCGCGGTGCCGGTGCGGGTCAGCGACGGACCGGCCGCCCTCGCCCTGGTCAGCGCCGGACAACGCGTGACGGTGCTCGCCGCGGCTGACCCGGGTCTCGGCGTGCGGGCCCGGGTCCGCACCGTCGTCGGCTCGGTGCGGGTCCTCGCCGTACCGGCGCACACCTCGGACGCCGGCCTCGGCCTGATCATCGTCGCGGCGAGCCCGACGCAGGCCGCCCGGCTCGCGGCGATCCCCGCTTCGGACCGGGTCTCGGTCGCCGTCCGCCGCTGAGGAATAGGCTCCGCCGCCATGGCGGTCTCGACCTATCCGATCTGGGGGTGGGGGCGGCAGGCGTCCGACGAGCCGTCGGCGACCGACCTGGCCGCGCTCGCGCCGCTCGCCGAAGGGCTGCTCGGCCACCCGGTCGGCACCCCGGTCTCGCCGGCGCCGTTGCCGGCACTGCCCGACGACCGGGTCAGCGGCCGGCTGCCGGCGTCACTGGCCGGCATCGCGTCGGCCGACCCGCACGACCGGGCCCGCCATTCAGTCGGGCGGTCGTATCGCGACGTCGTCCGGGCCCTCGCCGGTCGCTTCGACCACGTCCCCGACACCGTGCTGCGACCGGAGTCGGAAGCCCAGCTCACCGCCGCGCTTGAGTGGTGCACCGAGCAACGGGTCGCCGCGGTCCCGTTCGGTGGCGGCACCAGCGTGGTCGGCGGCGTCGAGCCGGATGTGGGCGAGGTGTGGTCCGGCTGCGTGAGCCTCGACCTGTCGGCGCTCAGCGGCCTGGTCGAGGTCGACCCCACGTCGCGCAGCGTGCGGGTGCGCGCCGGTACGCCGGGCCCGGACTTCGAGGACGCGCTGCGCCCGCACGGGCTGACCGCACGGTTCTATCCGCAGTCCTTCGAACGCTCGACGGTCGGCGGTTGGATCGCCACCCGGGCGGCGGGTCACTTCTCCACCGGCCCGACCCACATCGACGACCTGGTCGAGAACGTCCGCGCCGTCACCCCGGCCGGCCCGTGGGAGTCGCGCCGGCTGCCCGGGTCCGGCGCCGGCCCGAGCCCTGACCGGGCGTTGCTGGGCAGCGAGGGAGTGCTGGGCGTGGTCACCGAGGCGTGGCTGCGGGTGCAGCCGCGACCGACCGAGCGCTGGTCCGCGACGTACGCCGCGGCGGATCTCGCGACCGGGCTGGCGGCGGTGCGCGCGATCGCGCAGACCGGGGTGCAGCCCGCCACCTGCCGGCTGATCGACGGCGGCGAGGCTGCCGTAACGGGCACGCTCACCACCGGCGAGGCGGCGCTGGTCCTGGGCGTCGAGTCCTGGTCGGGTCCGGTGGACAGCGACGCGGCCGTGCTCACCGCCTGCTGCAACGACCACGGGCTGCGCTTCGTCGAAGGCGGCGCGACCCGGGCCGCGGACGGCGCCGGCGCGTCGTGGCGGTCGTCGTTCCTGCGGGCACCGTACCTGCGTGAGCAGCTGGTCATGCTCGGCCTGGTGGTGGAGACCTTCGAGACCGCCGCCACGTGGGACCGCGTCGATGCCCTGGTCGCGGAGGTCACCGACCGGACCACTGCGGCGCTGCGCGAGGTGTGCGGCGGCGGGACGGTGACCTGCCGGCTGACCCACGTCTACCCGAACGGCGCGGCGCCGTACTTCACCGTGATCGCTCCGGGGCAGCGCGGCAGCGAGCTCGCGCAGTGGGCCGACGTCAAGGCCGCCGCGAGCGACGCGCTCCTGGCGGCCGGCGGCACGATCACCCACCATCACGCGGTGGGGCGCGACCACCGACCGTGGTACGACCGGCAGCGACCCGAGCCGTTCGCCGCGGCGCTTCGCGCCGCGAAGGCGGCGCTCGACCCGGCTGGCATCCTCAACCCCGGCGTACTGCTCGACCAGCGGTAAGCGCCTGCGCTACTCCCGCTCCTCGTAGTGCGGCGGGCGGTCTGCGCGCAGCTGCTCGTCGCGGTCGTCGTCGTCGAGCTCGTCGCCCCAGCCGATCTCGCGCTCGTCGGAGGTGATCTCCGGCAGCAGCTCGTCGGACGTGGGATCGGTCACCGTTCGACGGTGTACCCGATGCCGGGCGCCGGTCAACCGGTCACCGCGGCCCCGACCGCCGGCGGCCCGCCGGAGGGCGCGCGGTCGGCGAGGCGCAGACTGGAGGCGTGGCCCGGGATGACGATCCGCCGATCCTCATCACCACCGCTGCGCCGAGCGCAGTCGACGAACGCCACGCACGGGAGCGCCGCTACCTGATCACGATGAGCGTGCGTGTTGTGGCGTTCATCGCGGCGATCTTCCTCGTCCACTTCTCGTGGTGGCTCGCCGCGATCGCCATCGCGCTCTCGCTCGTGCTGCCGTGGGTCGCGGTCATCTCGGCCAACGCACCGAGACGCACCCGCGAGGACGTGACGCCGGCGCTCTACCGCGGTAGGGGGCGGCGCGAGGTCGAAGGCTCGCCCGGCCCGGGGAAGCGGGCTTCCTAGAGCGCCGCGACCGCCCACGTCGCGATGGCGATCAGCACGATCGCGCCGATCAGCAGCTGCACCCAGAGGGTGAGGTCGACACCGGGGAACGCCTTGCCGTTGGCGATGTCGTCGATGTGTTGCATGAGTCCATCATGCCCCTGGATTTCCGTTTGTTCGCAACGAAAATCGCGAGGTTGATCACCCTCGTGACCTGGGTCACACCCGCGCGAGCGCCGCGGGGTCGGCTACCCGACGACCAGGTGCGCGAGTGAGAAGACCGCCGCGGCCATCAGCCCGGCGGCCGGGAGGGTCAGCACCCACGCGGTGACGATGTTGCCCGCGACGCCCCACCGCACCGCCGACAGCTTGCGGGTCGCACCGACACCCATCACCGACGAGGTGGTGATGTGGGTGGTCGACACCGGTGCGGCGTACACGTACGCCGTCGTCAGCAGCACCGACGAGGCGACGCTCTGCGCCGCAAAGCCCGCCGTGTTGTCGAGCTTGAAGACCCGCCGTCCCAGCGTCCGCATGATCCGGGTCCCGCCGAACGCCGTACCGCCACTGATCGCGAGGGCGCAGGCCAGCTTGACCCAGAGCGGGACCTCGAAGGTCGAGATGTGGTGGGTGACGAGCAGCGCCAGGGTGATCACGCCCATGGTCTTCTGCGCGTCCTGCAGCCCGTGCCCGAACGCCATCGCACAGGAGCCGACCCACTGGCCCAGGCGGAAGCCGACGTTCGCGTCGCGGGGGTGGGCTCGCCGGAACAGCCACAGCAGCCCGAGCATCACGAGGAAGCCGAGGGTGAACCCCACGACCGGCGAGGCGACCATCGGGATCAGGACCTTGCGCACCACCGAGTGCCAGTTCACGGACCCACTCGATGCGAGCGCCGCGCCGCACAGCCCACCGATCAGGGCGTGGGTGGACGAGGACGGCAGTCCGAACCGCCACACGACCAGGTTCCACGCGATCGCCCCGACGACCGCGGCGAACACGACCACGAGCCCCTCGGTCGTGTGCGGGGTGTCGACGATGCTGCCGACGGTGTCGGCGACCTTCGTCGAGACGAGCGCGCCCAGCAGGTTGAAGACGGCGGCGAGGCCGAGCGCCACGCGCGGCCGAAGCGCGCGGGTCGACACCGGCATCGCGATCGCGTTGGCCGCGTCGTTGAACCCGTTCGTGAAGTCGAAGCCGAGCGCGACGATGATGAGGACGACGAGTCCCAGCGTCTCCACCGGTCAGTGGCCCGTCTCAGGACTCTTTGACGGCGATGGACTCGACGGTGTCGGCCACGTTCTCGAACGCATCCGCGGCGCCTTCGAGCTGCTCGGCGATCTCCTTCAGCTTCATGACGGTCAGCGCATCGAAGTCGCCGCCGAACAACCGGGCGACGAACCGGCGGAACAGCTTGTCCGCGTCGTTCTCGAGCCGGTTGATCTCGATCCAGTAGTCGCTCAGGTGCGCCAGCGACTTCAGCCGCGGCATCGCCGCCGCGGTCATCTCGGCGCCGCGGACCAGCAGCGCGGCGAGCTGGTGGGTTTCCTGCGGCAGGACGTCGAGGTCGTAGAGGATCACGAGATCGCCGGCGGCCTCGAAGTAGTCCATGACGTCGTCGAGCCGGCTGGCCAGACGGTAGATGTCCTCGCGGTCGAGCGGCGTCACGAACGTGGCGTTGACCTTGCGCATGATGTCGTGCGTCCGGTCGTCGCCCTTGTGCTCGAGGTCACGCAGCTGGCGGGCGAGGTCGGCGCGATCCGACTGCGGACCGGTGATCAGCGCTTCGAGCACCCGGGCGCCGTCGAGCAGGTTCTCCCCGGCCGCCGTGAACAGGTCGTAGAAGGCGTTCTCCTGGGGCGTCAGACGCAGGCGCACAGGTCCTCCACCCGGCCCCGCCACCCGAAAAGGGAAACCCGCTTCGCCGGCACGCGACACAGCCTAGAAGGCCGATCACCGGCAGACGAACCAGGCTGCCGGTTCTCGGCTCACCGCAGGCCGAAGCCCGCGACGAGCAGCGCGGAGACCTCGTCGACCACCGTCGCGCGCGACACCTGCGGGTGGTCCAGCCACCAGTCCCCCGCGGCCTGCACCATCCCGGCGATGCCCTGCGCCCAGACCGTCGCGCGCATCTCGCCGATGCCCGACAGCGACGGCTCGTTGCGGATGCCGCTGGCGAGCTCGTCGCCGAACCGCCGTACGAAGCCCTCGACCTGGCCCCGCACGTCCGGCTCCTCCACCGCCGCACGCTGGATGAGGAACCGGTAGATCTGCGGGTTCTCCTCGATCGCGCTGAGGTAGGCGTCAACCGTCGCGCGGGTGCGCGCGGCGAGGCCGCCGCGGGTGAGCAGGGCTCCGCGCAGCCGGGCCAACAGGTCCTCGATGTAGCGGGCGGCGAGCGCGCGGTACAGCCCGCTCTTGTCACCGAAGTGGCGGTAGAGGATCGGCTTGGTGATCCCCGCCTCGGCGGCGATCAGGTTCATCGAGGCCGCCGAGCCCTCGCGCTGCACCACCCGGTCGGCCGCCTCGAGCAGGTCGGTACGGCGCTGCGCGATGCGGTCGCCGGCGACCGAGCCCGCCACGCTGACCACCCTCCCCGACCAGGCCTACTTGACAGTAGGTTACCGACGGTAACACCATGAGCATCTACCGGACGGGACCGGGAATCAACCGGACTGCACCAGCGCTAAGGAGAATCCGCGTGGCCGAGTTCTCGCTCGAGCTCAACGAAGACCAGCTCACCCTCCAGAAGTGGCTGCACGACTTCGCGGCCGACGTGATCCGCCCCGCGGCCCACGAGTGGGACGAGCGCGAGGAAACCCCCTGGCCGATCATCCAGGAAGCCGCCAAGGCCGGGATCTACTCGATCGACTTCATGGCTCAGCAGTGGTTCGACGACTCAGGCCTCGGCATGGTCATCGCCCAGGAGGAGTTGTTCTGGGGTGACGCCGGCATCGCGCTGGCGATCATGGGCACCGGCCTCGCGGCCGCCGCGATCAGCGCCAACGGCACCCAGGAGCAGATCGGCGAGTTCATCCCGGCGATGTACGGCACGCCGGAGGACGTGAAGCTCGGCGCGTTCTGCTCCTCGGAGCCCGACGCCGGCAGCGACGTCGGTGCGATGAAGACCCGCGCGGTCTGGGACGAAGCCGCCGGTGAGTGGGTGCTCAACGGCACCAAGACCTGGGCCACCAACGGTGGCATCGCCGACTGGCACGTGATCGTCGCCTCGGTCGACCCGGAGCTCGGCTCGCGCGGCCAGGCGTCCTTCGTCGTACCTCCCGGTACGCCGGGGATCAGCCAGGGGCAGAAGTTCAAGAAGCACGGCATCCGCGCGTCGCACACCGCCGAGGTCGTCCTCGACAACGTGCGGCTCGCCGACAAGTACCTGCTCGGCGGCAAGGAGAAGCTCGACGCGCGGCTGGCCCGGGTCCGGGAGGGCCTGAAGGCCGGCGTACAGCCGTCGATGGCGACGTTCGAGCGGACCCGCCCGACCGTCGGCGCGCAGGCGGTCGGCATCGCCCGCGCGGCGTACGAGGTCGCCCTGGACTACGCGAAGGTGCGCGAGCAGTTCGGCCGGCCGATCATCGAGAACCAGGGCATCGCGTTCAAGCTCGCCGACATGAAGACGCGGATCGACGCCTCTCGCCTGCTGGTGTGGCGCGCGGCCTGGATGGCCCGTCAGGGCAAGACGTTCACCGCGGCCGAAGGGTCGCAGTGCAAGCTGTTCGCGGGCGAGACCGCGGTGTGGGTCACCGAGCAGGCGATCCAGATCCTGGGCGGCAACGGCTACACCCGGGAGTACCCGGTCGAGCGGATGCACCGCGACGCGAAGATCTACACGATCTTCGAGGGCACGTCGGAGATCCAGCGCCTGGTGATCGCGCGCGCGATCAGCGGCGTGCACATCAAGTAGGTCCGCAGGGTCAGCCGAGGCGGGTGGGGGCGCCGAACCACGCTCGCGCGATCGTGACCCAGCCCGCCGGCTTGAAGTGGAAGCGGCCGTCATCACGCGCCCGGCGGATCCGCCACAGCGGCTCGCTCTTGTCGATCGGTCCGTACAGCACGGTCTGGAAGTTGTGGTAGCTGTAGTTGATCTTCCGGCCCTGAACCTCGCCGAACTTGCCGGGGATCACCGTCGTCTTCACCCCGGTGGTCAGGCGCAGCCCCCACGGCAGCTTCTTCGCCGCGCCCGGGCCGCCCTTGTTGTGGTAGCCGCGGGTCACGTGCAGCCGGGTCACCTTGCGCTGATACGGCGAGGCGAGGCAGTCGACGTAACCGTGCTTCGCGGTCAGCCAGCACGGGTCGTAGGTGAAGTGCGAGACGCACTTGTAGGCGTTGCCGGTCACGACGGATCGCGGCGTGCACTTCGCGCCGGGCAGTCGCTTGACCACCTTGTAGCCGGGCAGCAGATGCCCGTTGTCGCTGACCGGGCTGACCGTGAGGACCTGCGTCGCGGCCGGCGCGGCGGGCGCCGAAGCCGGGACGAGGACGCATCCGGCAGCTGCAACGAGCGCCACCAGCCAGAGCCGCCTCATGCGGCCAAGGCTCTCAAACCGACGGGCGTCGCCGGGCAGCGGCACGCAAGGTCGCCACTTCGGCCTGCAGCGCCGCGACCTCGGCCTGCAGCGCCAGCACCCGCTTCACCCCGGCCAGCGTCAAGCCCTCCCCGACCAGCCCGCAGATTTCGCTCACCCGGTCGACGTCAGCCTTCGAGTAGCGACGCTGGAAACCGTCGGAGCGGGCCGGCGACACCAGCTGCTGGCGGTCCAGCCGCCGCAGGAACGCCTGCTGGACGTCCAGCATCTCGGCCACCTGGCCGACGGTGAACAACGGCCGCTCGGGGTCGTCGTACGGCCGAGGTGCGGGCGCGGAGGCGCCGCCGAGGAATGGCGACGCCTCCCGCCTCGCACCCATCAGCTTTCGATCTCGGCGGTCGCCGTCGCGCCGTTGACGGCGATCACGCGCGGCTTGGCGCGCTCGGCGAGCGGCAGCCGCACGCTCAGTACGCCGTCGACGTAGTCGGCGGTCACCGCGTCGAAGTCCACCCATTCGGGCACCCGCACGCGCCGGCTGATCTGACCGTCGAATCGCTCCTGGACGAGCACCTGATCGTCCTCGGCGTACGTCGAGCGACGCGTTGCGCTGATCGTCAGGGTGCGGTTCTCCAGCGTGATCTTGAGTTCCTCGGGCTTCACTCCCGGCAGGTCCATGTGCACGAGCAGGTGGTCCCCGCTACGGACGATGTCCATCGGCAGGCCTACGCCGTCGGTGGCGCCGAGAGTCCGCTGGGCGATCCGGTCGAACTCGGCGAGGAAGGGGTCAAAGCGTTCCAGCAACATCTGCACACCTCCAAAGACTCGGGCGCGCCCGGCACGGGCAACGCCGCGCCTACTCGACACCCGCAATGTACATAAGTTACAACTATATTTGCAAGTTTGCTATTCCCGGTCGAGAACGTCCTGAACATAGGACTCGGCGGCGGCCCGCCACGCCGGCACCAGGTCGAGTCGAAGGCGGCGGTCCAGCACGTCTGCCGCGGTGACCGCGCCTTCGGCCCGCACCGCCCAGGCGACCTCGCTGCGCAGCACCGGGACTCCGGGCGCGATCGGCTCGGACGGCCCGGCGGCCGCCACCTCGTCGGCCTCGGCGCCGAAGCGCCGGCGCAGCCGCGGCGCCTCCGCGTCGGGGCGGGCGGCGAAGCCGACCAGCGGCAATGAGCCGGTCCGGCACGCCGCGTCGACGCCGAGCAGCTGCGCGGCGCGATCGACCGCGTCCTGGGCCATGCGACGGTACGTCGTGAGCTTGCCGCCGACGATCACCAGCACGCCGTCGCGCTCGAGCAGCGCGTGACGCCGCGAGATGTCCGCCGATGTGTCGTCGTCGCCGCTGCCCAGCAGCGGCCGAAGGCCGGCGTACCGCCCGATCACGTCGTCGCTCGTGACCGGCGTGGCCAGCCCGGTGGACAGCGTCTCGAGCAGGAACGTCTCGTCCCGCTCGGTCACCGGCGGCTCGTCGTCGATGGTGTCGACCGGGTCGTCGGTCAGGCCGACCAGCACCGTGCCGTCCGGCCGCGGAACCCCGAACACGAACCGGTTGATGCTGCCCGGCAGCAGGACGTTGAACGCGGCTGACGGGTTGCCGAGCGCTTGCGCCGGCAGCACGAGATGCGCCCCCTTGCTCGGGCGCAGCCCGACCTTGCTGACCAGGCCTCCGGACCAGACGCCGGCCGCGACGATCACCGACCGTGCCCGCACGGCCAGCGTCGTACCGGTGAGCTCGTCACGCACCGTCGCGCCGTCGCGGGCGACGTCGAGCGCGGTGCAGTGCGTGTCGATGCGGGCGCCGAGCCCGGCGGCGGTGCGGGCGATCGCGACGACGAGCCGCGCGTCGTCCTCCAGCGCGCCGTCGACGTGCACGTAGGAGCCGCGCACCGTGCCGATCGTCGGCACGAGCCGCCGGGTCTCATCCGCGTCGATCCAGCTGGTTCGCGGCATCCACGCCGGCGTGCGCGAGGCGGCCCGCAGGCCGTCGGCGATCCCGAACAGGAAGCGGGAGACCGCGCGGCCACCGCGCGGGTACGACGGGTAGAACGGCATCAGGAACGACACCGGGCGAATCAGGTGCGGCGCGATCACCGTGGCCAGGCGGTTGCGCTCGACGGCGGACTCCCACGCCACCCCGATCTGGCCGGCGGCGATGTAGCGCAGCCCGCCGTGGGCGAGCTTGCTCGACCACCGGCTGGTGCCGGCGGCGAGGTCGTTGCGCTCGACCAGCGCGACCGACAAGCCGCGGCTGGCGGCATCGAGGGCCACGCCGGCCCCGGTCACCCCGCCGCCGATCACGAGTACGTCAACCGGCTCCCGCTCGAGCGCCTCGAGGTCGCGCAGCCGGCGTTGCGCGGTGAGCCGGGTGTCCGCGCTCACGGCTTGAGCCATCCGTCGACACCCGCGGCCATCTCCTCGATCACCGCGTCGCGCCCGATGCCTTCGAGCAGCCGGGCCGAGATGACGAACGGCGCGACCGCGACCAGCAGGGCGGTCGCCATGACGGCCGGGTCGCCCGGGCGGATCGAGCGGTCGGCGTGGCCTTCGCCGATCACCCGCTGCACGTGCTCGATCGCCAACCGCTGGGTCGAGCCGACCCGCTCGGTGAGGTACGGGAGCAACAGGTCCGGATCGACGTCGATGCCCCGGCGGAACCCCGGCTCGTCCGGCAGCCGGCGAGCCACCTCCGCGGTCATCGCCACGAGCCGGGCCCGCGCGGACCGCTTGCGCGCGGCGTTGGCCTCCGCGTCGGCGAGCACCGCCGCGAAGTCGCTGGTCATGACGGACAGGATCAGCGCCTCGACGTCAGGCACCATCCGGTACAGCGTCATCCGGCTGACCCCGGCGCGGCGCGCATCGTCGGTGAGCGTCGTGCGGCGTACGCCGACCGCGCGAACCGAGTCGCGGACCGCCTCCGCAACACTTGCCGGCAGCGGCGCCTGCGCCGCCCGATGGTGCGTCACCGGGTGTGGTGACTTGTGACGGTGAGCCATCATATGTCACACTGTAACACGACGAGGGGACGACATGGACAACGACGCGTCGTGGACATCGTGGGGCGCCACCCGTCCCGAGCTGAGCCGAGCCGCTCGAGCCCTGCTCGCCGGCGCACTGGGTGCGCTGACCCCGCAGCAGGCGACCCCGATCGAACGCGCGCAGGTCGGGCCGTCGCGGCTTCCTGCCGATGCTCGCGACGCGCTCGCCGCCGCGGTCGGCGAGGCCTCGGTCCGCGACGACGCGACCGCGCGCGCCGAGCACGCGGGTGGGCAGTCCTACTCCGACCTGATCCGCCGCCGCCGCGGCGACACCTCCGAGGCACCGGACGCGATCGTCGTACCCGGCTCCGCGGCTGAGGTGGCCGAAGTCCTGCGGGTCTGCAGCGAGCACCGGGTCGCGGTCGTCCCGTGGGGCGGCGGCACCTCCGTGGTCGGCGGGCTCAGCCCGCTCGCCGGCGGGTGCGCCGCAGTGGTGGCGGTCGACCTCGGCCGCCTCGACCGGCTGCTCAGCGTGGACCACGTCTCGCGCACCGCCACCTTCGAGCCGGGGATCCGCACCCCTGCGGCGGAGGCCGCCCTCGCCGCGCACGGGCTGTCACTGGGCCACATCCCGCAGAGCTTCGAGCGGGCCTCGCTCGGCGGGTACGTCGTGACCCGCTCCTCCGGTCAGGTGTCGAGCGGGCGAGGGCGGATCGACGACATGGTGCTCGGCGTGCGCATGGCGACGCCGCGCGGCGAGCTCGTGCTCAACCCGATGCCGGGCAGCGCCGCCGGCCCCGACCTTCGCCGGCTGGTCCTCGGCTCGGAGGGCACGCTCGGCATCGTCACCGAGCTGACCGTACGCGTGCGGCCGGTCCCGGCCACGACGCACTACGAGGCCTGGGCGGCGCCCAGCTGGGAGGTCGGCACCCGGATCATGCGCCGGCTCGCCCAGGACGGCCCGAAGCCCGACGTGCTGCGCCTGTCCGACGAGGACGAGACGAGGGTCTCGCTCGCGATGTCCGGGACCGCGGGCGCGAAGAAGCGCGCGATGGACGCGTGGCTGCGGCTGCGCGGCATCCGGGGCGGCTGCCTCGTCGTACTCGGGTACGAGGGCAGCGCGAGCGATGTCCGCTACCGCCGCCGCGGCGCGCGGCGCGTCCTCCGCGCAGAACACGCCGCACCTCTCGGCGCGAGCGCCGGACGGTCCTGGGAGCACAACCGCTTCTCCGGCGCCTACCTGCGCGACACCCTTCTCGACGAGGGCGTCCTCGCCGAGACCCTCGAGACGGCGACCACCTGGTCGCAGCTGCCCGGCCTGTACGACGGGGTCCGCGGCGCGCTGACCACGTCGCTGTCCCGAGACGGCCGGGCGCCGCTGGTCGGTTGCCACGTGTCACACGTCTACCCCGCGGGCGCCTCGCTCTACTTCACGGTCCTCGCGGCGGCGGACACCGGCCAGGAGATCGAGCAGTGGGCCGCCGCGAAGCAGGCGGCCAACGACGCGATCGTCGCGTGCGGCGGCACGGTGACCCATCACCACGCCGTCGGCACGGCGCATCGTGACGTCGTGACGACCGACCTCGGTGGCGAGCAGCAGGTGGGGGTGGCGGCGCTGCGCGCGGTCAAGGACGCGCTCGACCCGGCGGGGATCCTGAACCCGGGCAAGCTCCTGCCTGGGTGATCCGTCCTAGAAGCCCAGGGTCAGCGTCGAGCTCGGGGTCGTGGTCGGGGTCTGCTTCGGCGTCTGCTTCGGGGTCTTGCTCGGCGACGCGCTCGGCGAGGTGGTCTCCGGCTCCGTGCTCGGCTCCTCGGTCGGTGAGCTCGACTCGGTCGGGCTCTCCGACTCGCTGGGCGACACCGTGGGGGTCGGTGACGGGGTCGGCTTGAGCAGTCGCGACTTCGCATCCGTGTAGAACGCCGTCAACGCGTTCGCGATGTCCTGCGCCTGCGGCGGCGTCAGATGGTTGTCGTCCTCCTGCCGGCTGATCTCGGTACTCATGTTGGAGTCCACGGCGTCGAGCCGGGACACGTCCTTCGACTTCACCGAGTCGGCGAGCTGCGGGAGGTACGGCGCGAGCGCGTGGGACGCGGCGTCGGAGATCGGTCCGCTGCAGACCAGGTCCGTGAGGTGGCTGAAGTCCGAGCCCACCCGCCCGTTCAGGTTGGGCAGGTCGTGACATCCGCCAGGGCTCTTGGCGTTGTTGCCGGACGACCCGTTGTCGACCACGAGCGCGACCACCGCCGCGGCAACCGCCGCCAGGACGAGCGCGCCGAGCACCCACGGCCACATCCGCTGCTGCCTGCGCGCGGGAGGTGGCGGCGGGGCCACCGCATCCGAGGGGAGGACCGCTGTCGGCGTGGGCATGGCGACGGTGGCCGGCGCCGCAGGCGGAATGCCCATCGCCACGGTCGCGTCGGTGACCGGCTCGGAAAGCCGCCGCAGCCGCTCCGCGACGTGGCTGGCGGACAGCCGGGCGCTCGCGAGCCGAGCGGTCATCCCGCCGAGGACGTCGCGCCACGCGGTGGGCAGGTTCGCCGGGATGGCCGGCGGCCGGTTGATGCGCGCCATCGCCACTTCCATCGGCTGCCCCTCGTACTCCCGACGGCCGGTGAGGCACTCGAGCAGCACCAGGCCGAGCGAGTACACGTCAGCCGGCGGGCCGACCGGCTCGCCGGTGACCTGCTCGGGGGCAAAGTACGCCGGTGTGCCGACGACCTCTCCGGCGTTGGTGACGTGGCTAGCGTCGACGAGCCGCGCGATCCCGAAGTCGGCGAGGTGCACCCGCCCGTCGGCCGAGATCAGGACGTTGGCCGGCTTCACGTCGCGGTGGATCAGCCCCTGGCTGTGGACGTAGGCGAGACCGTCGGCGAGGGCGATCCCGATCTCCGCGACCCGGTCGCTGGGCAACGCGCCGTACCGCAGCTCTTCGGCCAGCGTCGGCCCCTCGACGAGGGACATCACCAGGTAGGGACGGTGGCTGACGTCGTCCTCGCCGGCGTCCAGCACGGTGACGAGCGAGGGATGGTCGAGCCGCGCGAGCGTGCGCATCTCGTCCTCGTGCCGGTGCAGCTGGTCGGCGACGTCGACGCGGAACAGCTTGATCGCGACGTCGCGGTGCAGCCGCTCGTCGAAGGCGCGGTAGACCTCGGCAACGCCGCCGGAGCCCAGCAAGGCCCCGAGCCGGTATCGGCCGTCGAGAAGGTCGCCTTCGAACGGCGGTGTGGTGCTGCTCATTCCCTCAAGGATCACCGAGGCGGCCGAGCTCCACACCTCCGACCCGCCGCTAGTGATCAGTTCGTGGCCTGCCACCTACGCTTGGGCGCGCGGCCCTCGTAGCTCAGGGGATAGAGCAACCGCCTCCTAAGCGGTAGGTCACAGGTTCAAATCCTGTCGGGGGCACCTTTTGTGAGCATGCCTATGTGCCATGCGCTCAGCTATAGCAATACCGGTGGCACATGCGCACGCCCGCTGCGCACGGCTAGCCGGACGGTACGTCGTGCTCGCGGGCGGCCGCGTAGCCGGCGAACACCGCCGCGGCCGCGATCAGGATCGCCGAGATGACCAGGGCCAGGGCCAGGCCGTCATGGAACGCGGCATACGCCGCGACCTTGATCTTGTCCACGATCTGGGCGAAGACCTGGCCCTGCAAGGTGCTCTTGTCGGGAGCCGCGCCGTGCTCGTACTTGTCGATGATGTAGCCCTGGAAGAACTTCGGGATGTGCAGCTCGTCGAGGCGGTGCTTGAGGTCCGCGGTCAGGCGCGCGTTGACCAGGGCGCCGAGCACCGCGACGCCGAACACGACGCCGAGCTGGCGGGCGGTGTTGGTGGCCGAGGCCGCCATCCCCGAGTGCTCCGCCGGCACCACCTCGAGCACCACCGAGGTCACCGGCACCATCGCCATTCCCATGCCGAGCCCGGTCAGCGCGAGTGTCGCCATCAATCCGACGAACGGAGGATGCGGGTTGATAAGTGGCTCGCTCACGGCGATGCCGACCGCCGCCACCATCGCACCGAGCGCCATCGTCCATCGGCCGTGCCGGCGTACCACGAGTCGGCCCCCGGCCACCGCGCCGCCGACCATGAACACCGTCATCGGCAGGAACAGCAGGGCGGTCCGGTACCCGCTGAACTTCACGACCTCCTCCAGGTACAACGCGCTGAAGAAGAAGATCGAGAAGGTGCCGAAGTACGCCGCGAAGGCGACCGCCAGCGCGGCGCGGACCCGGCGGTGCCGCAGATGGCGCAGGTCGAGCATCGGTGCGCGCGTGTGGAGCTCGCGCCAGGCGAAGCCGGCGGCGCAGAGCGCGCCGACGACGAACAGCAACACGATGTACCCGACCGCGTAGCCGGACCGCTCGCCCTGGATCAGCCCGATGACGACGGCGGCGATCGCGCCGATCACGAGCAGCTGCCCGGGCAGGTCGACCGGTGCCGCCTGCGGGTCCGCGCTGTCCGGCACGTACCGGCGCGCCGTGACCAGCAGGACCAGGGCGGCCGCGACGTTCAGCCAGAAGATCCCGCGCCAGTCCCACAGGCTGATCAGCACGCCGCCGATCAGCGGCCCGAGCGCGAGTCCGAGGCACGAGACCGCCGCCCACAGCCCGAGCGCCCGGGCTCGGCCACCGCGGTCGGGAAAGATGTGGCGCAGCACCGACAGGGTCCCCGGCTCGGACGCCGCCGCCCCCACTCCCATCAGGGCACGCGACGCGATCAGCATCGAGCCCGAGGTCGCGAGCGCCCCGACCAGGGATGCGGCGCCGAAGGTCGACACCCCCAGCAACATCACCCGCCGACGACCGAACCGGTCGCCCAGCGTGCCGCCGGTCAGCATCAGGCTGGCGAACGCGACCGCGTAGGCGTCCACCACCCACTGCAGCCCGGTGACCCCGAGATGCAGGGACGTCTGGATCTTTCCGAGCGCGACGGCGACGACGGTCGTGTCGAGGAAGGTGAGCGCGAGAATCCCGCAGACGACGACCAGGCTGGCCCGTCGCGATTCGGGCACCGCGACCGCCCGCCCATCGCTCACCCGTCGGAGCCTAAGAGTCCGGCGATCTCGGTCGATAGCACTGCCGTGTCGTCTCGGCGCGTCCTGCGACCTCGCCGTATGGTCGGCCCATGCGCGCCGGCGTAGTCGCGGAGAGCGCACCCGGAGAACGACGGGTAGCGCTCACCCCTGACGCCGTACGTCGGCTGGTCGACGCCGGATACGAGATGCTCGTCGAGTCAGGCGCCGGCCAGGGTGCGTGGTTCGCCGACGACGAGTACGCCGACGCAGGCGCGCGGGTGGTCGACCGCGCCGAGCTGCGGCGCAGCGCCGACATCCTGCTCTGCGTGAACCGGCCGGACTACGCCGAGCTACAGGCGGGGCAGACCGTCATCGGGCTCCTGCAGCCGTTGCTGACCGCGCCTGCGATGGCCGAGCTGGCCGGGCGCGACGTCACCGTGGTCAGCCTCGACGGGCTACCCCGCACCTTGACCCGCGCCCAGGGGATGGACGCCCTCACCTCGCAGGCCAACGTCGCGGGATACAAGTCAGTTCTGGTCGCGGCGGAGTACTTCGACCGGTTCTTTCCGCTGCTCATCACCGCGGCCGGCACCTCCAAGCCCGCGGAGGTGCTCATCCTCGGCGCCGGCGTGGCCGGGCTGGCCGCGATCGGTACGGCGCGGCGGCTCGGCGCGATCGTGCGCGCCTACGACGTACGGCCGGCCAGCACCGAGGAGATCCGCTCGCTCGGCGCGCAGCCGATCGAGCTCACCTCCGTCGCGTCGGGCGCCGGGGAAGGCGGATACGCGCGCCAGCTGACCGAGGAGGAGCAGCTCGCGCAGCAGCACGAGCTGTCCGGACACATCGCGAAGCACGACGTCGTGATCACGACGGCGCACGTGCCGGGACAGCGCCCGCCGTTGATGGTCACCGCCGCGGCGATCGCGGCGATGAAGCGCGGTTCGGTCATCGTCGACATGGGCGCGTCGGCACTCGGCGGCAACGTCGAAGGCTCGCGCGCCGGAGAGGTGGTCGTCTCGGCCAACGGCGTCACGATCGTCGGCGCCGGCGACCTCGCCTCCCGGATGGCGACCGCCGCGTCGACGGCGTACGCCCGCAACATCAGCGGCGTGCTGCAGCACCTCGTCACGGAAGGCGCGCTGACGATCGACCTCGACGACGAGATCACCGCCGGCGTGGTCGTCACCCACGGCGGCAAGGTCGTGCATCCGGCGACCGCCGCGCTGCTGGAGAAGGGAGGCGGCTCGTGACCGGGTCGTTCGTCGGGGACATGACCATCTTCGTGCTCGCCCTGCTCGTCGGGTTCGAGGTGATCAGCAAGGTCCCGGCGACCCTGCACACCCCCCTCATGTCCGGGGCGAACTCCATCCACGGCGTGGTCCTGGTCGGCGTCGTGATCCTGTCCGGCGAGACCCACGGCGTACTCGGCTACGTGCTGCTGTTCATCGCCGGCGCCTTCGCCGCCGCGAACGTCGTCGGCGGGTACGTCGTCACCGACCGGATGCTGCAGATGTTCAAGCGTCGCCCGGTCGTCGATAATGCCGACCAGCCGTGAGCGACTGGGAGACCGGCATCCGGTTCGCCTCGCTGTTCGGCGCGGTCTGCTACGAGGTGGGCCTGCACCTGATGAACTCCCCCGCGAGCGCCCGGCGCGGCAACCAGGTCTCGGCGTTCGGCATGACCGTCGCAGTCGCGGCGGTGCTGGTCAGCGTCGGGCACGGCGACGACGGCGCCGTGATGAGCACGAAGCGATGGATCGTGCTGCTCGCCGGCGCCGCGGTCGGCGCCGCCTACGGCCTGAACGCCGCGCGAACGGTCCAGATGACCTCGATGCCGCAGCTGGTGTCGCTGTTCAACGCCGTCGGTGGTGGCGCCGCGGCGTTGATCGCGGTCGCCGAGTACGACATCCATCCGCATCCAACTGGGGGGACCGCGACCGCAACGGTGCTCGACGTCGTCATCGGCTGGATCACCTTCACCGGCTCGCTGCTCGCCGCGCTCAAGCTGCAGGGCCACCTGTCCCACCCGATGTCCGTCGCGGGCGGACGCGCCGTGTCCGGCGTACTCGCCGCCCTCGCCGCGGCCGGCAGCGGTTGGGTGATCGCCGGCGCCGACCGCAAGCTCGTGCTGCTCGGGGTCGTCGTGCTGGCACTGGTGCTCGGCGTCATCACGGTCTTGCCGATCGGCGGGGCCGACATGCCGGTCGTGATCTCGCTGCTCAACGCCTTCACCGGCACCGCGGTGGCGATGGCCGGCTTCGTGCTGTCCAACGCGACCCTCACGATCGCCGGCGCACTGGTCGGCGCCTCCGGGTCCATCCTCACCAAGCTGATGGCCGACGCGATGAATCGATCGGTGCTCAACATCGTCGCGGGCGGCTTCGGCACCGGCGACGGCGCGGCCGCGGCGGGCAGCGGTGCGGGCGGTCCGGTGAAGGCGATCGCGGTCGATGACGCGGCGCTGCAGCTGGCCTACGCGAGCACGGTCATCATCGTGCCCGGCTACGGCCTTGCCGCGGCGCAGGCGCAGCACGAGTGCCGCGAGCTCGCCGAGGTGCTCGAGTCGCACGGCGTGGAGATCAGCTACGCGATCCACCCCGTGGCCGGCCGGATGCCGGGGCACATGAACGTCCTGCTGGCCGAGGCGAACGTGCCTTACGACCAGCTCAAGGAGATGGACGAGATCAATCCGGAGTTCGACCGCACGGACGTCGCGCTGGTCGTCGGCGCGAACGACGTGACGAACCCGGCTGCGCGCCGGCCGGGCAACGCCGTGTCCGGGATGCCGATCCTCGACGTCGACCACGCCAAGTCGATCATCGTCATCAAGCGCTCGATGGCCTCCGGGTACGCCGGCATCGACAACGAGCTGTACACCGACCCGAAGACGTCGATGTTCTTCGCCGACGCGAAGAAGGGACTCGCCGCGCTGGTCGCCGCCGCCAAGACCCTGGTCGCCTAACCGCCGTGATCATGGCGAAAGCGTCAGACACGCCCGGCGAGTCTGACCAAAAAGCCATGATCACGCGGGTTGGGGGGGCGCGGCGGAGCTAGCCGGTCGCAGGCCGCGTCTGCCGCCTTCGAGCGCCCATGGCGGCTGCCCCAATGACAACGGCGGCCGCGAGTGCGTAGGCGTCACCGTGCGGAAGGGTGGTCAGCCGCTGGACGCCGGCACCGGCCAGAGCGGCCGCAGGTAGGGTGAGCAGCCACGCCAGGACGATGTTCCCCGCGATGCCCCAGCGAACGGCGGAGAAGCGCGTCGTCGCGCCGGCACCAAGAATCGCGCTCGAGATCGTGTGGGTCGTGGAGACCGGGAAGCCGAAACGCGCAGTGACGTAGAGGACGCTCGCCGTTGCGGCCTCGGCGGCGAAGCCGTGGGTGGGCTCGAGCTTGGTCACTCGCTGGCCCAGAGTGCGGATGATCCGCCAGCCGCCGACGTAGGTGCCGAGCGCCATCGCCGACGCCGAACTGACGATCACCCAGGTCGGGACGTGGAACGACGCCGTCGAGACGTGGCCGGTGGTGACAAGTGCGAGGGTGATGATGCCCATCGTCTTCTGCGCGTCGTTGGTTCCGTGGGTCAGCGACACGAACCCCGCGGAGACGAGCTGCAACCGGCGGAAGACGCGGTTGACCGAACCCGGCGCCCGTCGGCGCACGATGAGGACGACCAGCAGCGTAAGCAGCACTGCTGCGGGTACCGCGAGCAAGGGTGCCAGCAGCGACGGCGTCACGACCTTCTCCACGAGGCCGTGCCATTTCACCACCGCGAACCCGCCGGTCGCGGCAACGCTTGATCCGATCACGCCGCCTACGAGTGCGTGGCTCGAGCTAGATGGCAATCCGAGGAACCATGTGACCAGGTTCCAGGCGATGGCACCGACCAGCCCGGCAAGGACGATGCTCAGGGTGATGGCGCCCGGGTCGACAATGCCCTTGGCGATCGTGGCGGCAACCTCGAGCGAGAGGAACGCGCCCGCGAAGTTGAGAACTGCTGCGCCCAGCACCGCGAGGCGCGGCGAGATGGCCCGGGTGGAGACGCTGGTCGCAATCGCGTTCGCCGTGTCGTGGAAGCCGTTGGTGAAGTCGAAGAAAAGCGCCACGATGACGACGAAGACCAACGTCGTGTCGGGGCTCATGTGTTCTTGACCACGATGTTGCTGATCAAGTGCCCCGCCGTGTCACAGGCGTCGAGCGCATCTTCGAGGGTTTCGAAGATGTCCTTCCACTGGATGATCAGTCGTGGTGAGACGTTCTCGTCTTCGAACAGCGCCGCGACGGCGTCGCGAACGACTCGGTCCCCCTCGTCCTCACGTGACTTGATCGCCGCGACGTGACGCTGGGTCCCTCGAAGGCTGCGCAGGCTCGCCAATGCCGCCGCGAGGTGCTCGCTCGCACCAACCAGGAGCCGGCACTGTTCGATCGCCTGCTCCATCGGAGCCTCGACCCGGTACAACCCGAGCAGGTCCGAGGCGCGTTCTGCGTAGTCGACGACGTCGTCGATCGCGCGCGCAAGGTCGTGAATGTCTTCCCGGTCGAAGGGAGTGACGTACTGGGTGTTCATCAGATGGAAGAGCTCGGCGGTGAGCCGGTCGCCCTCGTGTTCGAGGTCTGTGACCTTGCCATGGTCGGGACTGTCCGGGAATCGGGTGAACCGCTCGAGGACCAGTACGGCTGTCGCCTGGGCGTTCTGCCCCAGCTCAGCGAACAGGTCGTAAAAGTTCTGACGGCGAGGCGTCAGGCTCAGTCGCACATCCCCTCCTGAAGACTTGTCATGTCTTCACGCTAGGAACGCAGCTCGGCGCTGACGGTGACAAAGCGGTGACGACCTGTTACAAGCCGGTGACAGCCTCGCTGGAAGTCCGGACCTCTAGCGCATAGCCCACCCCGGGATGGGTTCGGACGTCGACTCCGACACCGGCACGCTGCAACTTGTCCCGCAGGCGCTTCACATTGACGTCGACGGTGCGGTCGCCGCGCGGCATCGCCCATCCCCACACGAGCCGGTAGAGCACCTCACGACGCACCGGCCTCGGCTGCGATGCCGCGAGCACCTGCAGGACTTCGACCTCGCGAGAGGTCAGACCGAGGGGCTTGCCTGCCCATTCCGCCACCCGGTGGCGCGCGTCAAGGTGCAGCAACCCGACCGACAACGATGGGCTGCGTTGGGCATCTGATCTGGCAAGGCAGACCCGAAGCCGGGCAAGCAGTTCCTCGTCACCCATCGAGGCATCAAGCACATCGGTCGCGCCGGCGTCGAGCAGCGCCGCGACGACCGGCGATGCCCGGCTTCCCAGCCACCCGACGTAGCGCGAAACCACGCGTTGCGACATGACAAGCGGGAAGTCGGTGCCGGTGAGAGACGGGTCGAACACGACCACATCAGGGGTGCGAGCGGCGATCGCAACCTCAGCATCGGCGAGGGTGTGGACGACCACAGGGCGCGCCGGCTCCAGATCCGCCAGCGCTGCCAGCAGCCGCGACAACCACCTGTCGCTGCTGCGCGTCACTACGACCGCACCCACCGAAACGCCCTTCGCCTCGGTCATTGTGCGTCAGAACCTGGTGCCGACGTACCTCGCGAGCTCGGGGCGTGGCGTTACCGCCTCCGGATGCAACATCCCGGCGAGGGCCTCGACGCCGTCGACCAGCCGCAGTCCGGGCCGGACGTACGCCGCGTCGGCGTCGACCGCCCATACCGGCACGTCCGGTGGGGTCAGCCCCGCGTCGATCGCTTGTTCGGCGAGTGAGATCGCACCTTCGAGTCGGTAGCCGCAGGGGGCGATCACCACGATGTCCGGCGCCGCCGCGGCGACGTCGTCCCAGCTGATCCGCTGCGAGTCCTCCCCCGGCCGACCGAGCACGGCCCGCCCGCCCGCCGCGGCGACCATGTCCGGCACCCAGTGCCCGGCGCAGAACGGCGGGTCGGTCCACTCCACAACGGCAACCTTGGGTCGCGGCAGCGCGTCCACCGCCCGCCGTACGGCGTCGAGTCGCCGCGTCGCCTCGGCCGCGAGCTCGCGGGCCCGGTCTGCATGCCCGGTCGCCGTACCGATCGTGACGATCGAGGCGATCACCTCGTCCAGCGTCTGCGGGTCGACGGTGAGCACCCGCCCGTCGCAGCCCAGGTGCGCCATCGCGGCGTCGACGGAGCTGACGTCGACGGCACACACCGCACACAGGTCCTGCGTGACGACGAGGTCGGGAGCGATGTCGCTGAGCGCGCCCTCGTCGAGCCGGTAGAGATCCTCACCGGCGGCGATCCGCAACCGCACCTCGGCGTCGATCTCCGCGGGAGTCATCCCCGGGCGCAGGGCGGACGTCGACACGATCCGCCGGGTGCGCGCCTCCGCGGGGAAGTCGCACTCGAAGGTCACGCCGGCGACGCCGTCCCCGGCACCGACCGCGAACAGGATCTCGGTCGCTGACGGCAGCAAGGACACGATCCGCACGACCGCACGGTAGCGGGCGGCCCCCTTGTTGCGACTAGGTCGCAAGTAGGGTAGGGACGGAAGTACGCCGACCCGCAGGAGCCGTCAGCACATGTCGATCGCCACCGTCTCGGCCGCCTCGTCGCGGTTGCAGGCGATCCGCGACGGGCTGTCACCGAAGGAGTGGACCCGTCTCGGCGCGATGGTCGCCTTCATCATCGGTCTCTACGTGGCGGGGTTCGCGTTGCTCGCAGCGGCAATCCCGGGCCACTACGTCGTCTCGCACAGCGGCGGGCACGTGCAGCTGTTCGGCCTCGGCACCGGCATCCTCGCGCTGACCCTCGGCATGCGCCATGCCTTCGACGCCGACCACATCTCCGCGATCGACAACACGACGCGCAAGCTGATGGCCGACGGCAAGCGCCCGATGAGCGTCGGGTTCTTCTTCTCCCTCGGGCACTCGTCGGTCGTGCTGGTCATGACCTTGCTGTTGAACCTCGGCATCCGGACGCTCGACGGGCAGGTCAGCAACGACGGTTCGGACCTCCACACCGTCGCGGGGATCGTCGGCACCTCGGTGTCCGGGACGTTCCTGTACCTGATCGCCGCGTTGAACCTGGCGATCTTCCTATCGATCGGCAAGGTCTTCCTGGAGCTTCGCCGGGGACGGTACGACGACGAAGAGCTCGAACGGCAGCTGAACCAGCGCGGCCTGATGAACCGGTTCTTCGGCGGCCTGGCGCGTCGCGTCGACTCACCCGCGAAGATGTACGTCGTCGGTTTGCTGTTCGGGCTCGGCTTCGACACCGCGAGCGAAGTCGCGCTGCTCGTGCTCTCCGGCACGGCGGTGGCAAGCGGGCTGCCGTTCTGGGCGATCCTGTCCCTGCCACTGCTGTTCGCGGCCGGCATGACGACGTTCGACCTGTTGGACGGCTGCTTCATGAACTTCGCCTACGGGTGGGCGTTCTCGCGGCCGATCCGCAAGGTCTACTACAACCTCACGATCACCGGCCTGTCAGTCGCGGTGGCCTTCGTCATCGGCACGATCGAGATCCTCGGGTTGATCGGCAACCAGCTCGAGCTCACCGGCGGGTTCTGGCACGCGATGACGTCGTTCGACATCAACACCGCGGGCTTCGTGATCGTGGCGCTGTTCGTGGTCACGTGGGTGGTCGCCCTCGGCGTCTGGCGGTTCGGCAACGTCGAAGCCCGGTGGGAGGACGCGGCCGCCCGGTCGCGCGCCCGCGCACAGCTCGCCGACGGCTAACGGAGCAGCTTCACCCGTCGTAGGCCGCCCGCCGAGCCGGTGACGGCGCACACTGCCTCCTCAGTTCACTGGGCTCCACCAGTGTCGGGGCGACGCGGCACCTGTCAAAGTCAGGGGGAACGTGGGGCAAACCGGACCGGCATCCGCTCGTAGCCGGAGACGAAGTTGGCCGGGCGGTACGCCGGCTCCGTCTCGTCGACCAGCTCCATGTCCGGCATCCGGCGCAACACCGTCTCGAAGAAGCACCGCAGCTCGAGCCGGGCCAGGTTGTTGCCCAGGCAGAAGTGGGTGCCGATCCCGAACGCCAGATGGTCGTTGGGGGTGCGCGCGATGTCGAACCGGAACGGGTCGTCGAACACGGTCGCGTCGCGGTTGGCCGACGAGTAGAGGAGCAGGACCTTGTCACCGGCTTCCAGCCGCTGGCCGTGCAGCTCGGTGTCCTCGACCACGGTGCGCGCCATGTTCTTGATCGGGCTGACCCAGCGCAGCATCTCCTCGACCGCGGTCGGGATCCGGTCCGGGTCATCGATCAGCGCCTGCTTCGCCTCCGGGTTGCGCAGCAGCTGGTAGAGGCCGCCGCTGATCACGTGGCGCGTCGTCTCGTCGCCACCGATCAGGATCAGCAGCGCGTCGTGGATGACGTCTTCGATGTTGATCTCGTCCCCGTCGGTGCCGCCGGCGACGAGCAGGCTGAGCAGGTCGTTACCCGGCGTACGTCGCCGGTCCTCGATCGCTTCGAGGCAGAACTCGCGGAACCCGCCGTACGCCGTCGCCGCCCGTCCGACGCTCTCCGGCTTGCCGTCGAGCGCGCACATCAGGTCGTCCGACCATTTCAGCAACGTCCCGCGGTCGGCCTCGGGGAAGCCGAGCATGTCGCCGATCGCGTGCATGGGCAGCCAGGCCGCCATGTCCATCACGGCGTCGCACTCGCCGCGTTCGATGACGTCGTCGACGATCCGGTTGCAGATCTCGTTGATCCGGTCGACCGAGTCGGCCAGCCGGCGCGGCGTGAAGCCGCGGTTGACCAGGTTGCGCCGCCGCTTGTGCTCCGCGCCGTCCCGGTCGATCATCTGCGCCACGGGACCGTTGTCCGGCCGGATGCCGCCCCCGTTGCAGAACAGGTCCGGGTGCAGCGAGACGGTCTTGAGGTCCGCGTGGGTGGCGATCCCCCACACCCGCCCGTCCCAGTACACCGGCGCGTTCTCGCGCAGCCAGCTGAGCTCCTCGTGCGGGTTTCGCCCCCAGAACTCGCCGCTCACCAGGTCCACGGCCGGGTTGACCGGATGCTCGCCCTTGGCCCTCGACACGGTGCTCACCTCAGCCTCGCGGTCGGGCAAGGAACTTGCCGTCACAGCGGAATCCTGACTTCGGACTGTCCACGCGCTCGAACGCTCCGTTTCGGATCTCGTAGAGGATGTAGCAGTGCGGCGCGCCGCCTACCGGGTCGGTCGGCGCGATCAGCCCACCGGCGTCGAAGCTGCGGATCTTGCGCAACGATGCCATCAGTGACTTGCGGGTCAGCGGACCCGACACCGCCTCCGCCGCCTTCTGGAACAGCCGGTCGCTGGCCCAGGCGAACATCCCGTAGAGGTTGATCGGCACGCCGGGGTAGGTCCGCTGGTACCACTCCTGGAAGGTCTTGACCTCCGGGATGTTCTCGCCCTCGTCCTCGTTGAAGAACAGCGCGTACTCGTTGTAGCCCTGGATGCCGTCCAGATCGGACTTGGCGCCCGGGTAGTCGGCGATGAACGCCTGGTCGTAGGCGATCGGGATGATGTTCAGCAGGTCCTTCGGGCACCCGGCCTGCCGCTCGTTGAGGATCATCGTCGCGGCGTTGGCCGCGGTCTCGGTCAGCTCGAAGAACGCGGTGATGTGCTCCCGCTGGCACAGCTTCACGAAGTCGCCTTGGAAGGTGCTGTTCGTGGGCTGCTCGAGAATGCTGTCGACGAAGTGCCAGCCCTGGCTCTGCGCGGCATGCACCTGGTCGCGTTGCTTCGCGACTGCCGACGGGATGTTCTCCACGATGGTGCCGACATGCTGCACCTTGCTGCCGTACTTGTGTGCGAAGTAAGCGAACATGCCGGTGGCGTAGCCGCGGACTCCGGACTGCACATCGAAGTGGTTCGGTAGCGGCGCCGCGGCTGGATCCAAGGCGACGTGGATGTCGGACACGGTCGGGTGTTGCTTGAGGATGGTCGCGCCGCAGCCGTCATACAGCGCGAAGGTGCCGACCAGCGCGAAGTCCTTGTTCGCCAAGTCGTCGGTGGCGTTCTC
>CAZEAM010000383.1:0-1517 GCA_964510285.1 uncultured Frankiaceae bacterium
AGCGACAGCCGCCCTCGCGGGTGGCACCGGCGCTGTTGCGGTCGATGCCGAGCGTGCATCCGGCTACCGCTACGGGCAGCGCGCCTACCTAGTCCAGCTCCGCCGCGAAGGCGCCGGGACGATCCTGATCGACCCGGTGCCCTTCGGCGATCTGCGCCGGGTCGGCGCCGCGGTCCGCGACGCCGAGTGGGTGGTCCACGCCGCCAGCCAGGACCTGCCGTCGCTGCGCGAGCGCGGCCTCGAGCCGACCGAGCTGTTCGACACCGAGCTCGCCGCGCGACTCGCCCGCTACGAGCGGGTCGGGCTCGCGACGATGGTCGAGCTGCTGCTCGGTCTACGGCTCGCCAAGGAGCACTCCGCGGTCGACTGGTCGCGCCGGCCGCTTCCGGAGCCGTGGCTGCGCTACGCCGCGCTCGACGTCGAGGTGCTGCTCGACCTGCGCGATGCCCTCGAGGCGGAGCTCGCGCGCCAGGGCAAGCTCGACTGGGCACATGAGGAGTTCCAGGCGGTGCTGCGGGCGAGCGCGCCGGCCCCGCGCCCGGACCCCTGGCGACGCACGAGCGGCATCCACCGGGTTCGTAACCGCCGCCAGCTGGCGGTCGTTAGAGCGCTATGGGAGGAGCGGGACCGTCTCGCCCGGGAACGCGACACCGCTCCGGGCCGCGTGCTGTCCGATGCATCGATCGTCGCGGCGGCGATGTCGGCCCCCGAGTCGGCGGAGGACCTGGGCCGGCTGACCGGATGGGGTGGTCGGTCCACGCGGCGACTGGTCGCGACCATGTGGCCGGTGATCGTCCGCGCCCGAGGCCTCCCCGACTCCGAGCTGCCCCGCCCGGCCCCGCCCGGCGACGGCCCGCCCCCGGCGAACCGCTGGCCGGACCGCGACCCGGTCGCGGCGTCGCGCCTCGCCCGCGCCCGGGCAGTGATGGCCGAGCTCGCCGAGCGGCACCGCATCCCGGTCGAGAACCTGCTCACCCCCGAGCTGGTGCGCCGGCTGGCGTGGTCGCCGCCCGGGTCCGACCCGGAGTCGGTCGCGGCGTACCTGCGGGCCGGCGGCGCCCGCGACTGGCAGGTCCAGCTGGCCGCCGCGCTGCTCGCCCCCGCGATGGAAGAGCCGGACTGATGCTGCTCCCGGTCGCGTCCGACCAGGTGGAAGCGCTGTTGTCCGGCGCCACCGCCGAGCGGGAGGTCGCGCCGGGCTGGCCGCACGTCGACACCGCCACCGCACTGAGCTTCATCCGCAGCGGCGGCACCCAGTTCCTGATCCTCGACGAGGACGGGCGGATCGCCGGCGAGTGCGGGACGAAGACCGCCACCCGCCACGACGGAAGCGTCGAGATCGGTTACGGGCTGGCCGGCCCGAGCCGGGGACACGGGCTCGGCAGCCGCGCGGTCGCCGACCTGATGACCTGGCTGCAGGACCAGGCCGACGTGTCCGTGGTCGAGGCCGAGGTCCACGTGTCCAACACCGCCTCGCGGCGGATCGTGGAACGGCTCGGCTTCGTCGCCGACGGCGC
>CAZEAM010000384.1:0-9334 GCA_964510285.1 uncultured Frankiaceae bacterium
CGTTCGGCATCGGCCACAGCACCGTACGCAGCTCGTCGGCGATGACGATGTCGAGCAGGGTGTCGAACGGGTCCTGGCCGCGCTCGGCCGCGATGTCCTTGACCACCCGACCCTTGAGCCCGTCGTTCTCGCGGGCGTAGGTGTCACCGATCACGTAGCGACCGAACGACCCGAGCCGCTTGAAGACACCCGCCTCCGGCGAGTTGACCAGCTCGACCATCTTCGCGCGGGTCGCCGGGTCCGACAGCCGCTGGATCCGCTCGGGCACCGGGCACTGCAGGATCTCGCCCCAGCCGGGGATCAGCCACAGACCACAGAAGTTGAGCAGGCTCATGTTCATCGGCACGAGCACCGGCATCGTCAGCGCGACGACACGGCCACCGAGCTCGCGCGCCCGTTGCGACGCCTGCAGCTGCCGCGGGATGCGGTCGGGCTCGCGTGCGTCGATGGTCAGCAGGTTCCAGTTCAGCGAGCGCTTCGCCGCCGCGGACATCGACGCGAGCAGCTCGATCTCGTCATCCTCGAACTTGTCCAGGCAGCCCGAAACGATGCCTTCAAGGAACGTGCCCTCGTGCTCGCCCACCGCCGTACACAACGCGAGCAGCTCGTCCTTGCCGGCGTGACGTGACGCGACCGGCTTGCCCTCGCCGTCGGAGTGCGTGCGTGACAGCGTGGTCGAGAAGCCGAGCCCGCCGGCCTCGATCGAGTCGTGGAGTACGGCGACCAGCTGCTTGATCTCGTCGTCGGTCGCCTCGCGGTCGGTCGCCTCGGCGCCCATCACGTAGCGACGCAGCGCGCAGTGCCCCACGAGGAAGCCCGCGTTGACCGCCAGGTCCGCACGCTCGACCGCGTCGAGGTACTCCGCGAAGGTCTCCCAGCTCCAGTCGACGCCGGTCTCGAGCGCCTCCAGCGGCATGCCCTCGACCTTCTGCATCATCCGGCGGATGTAGTCGGCGTCCTCCGCCTTCAGCGGCGCGAGCGTGAAACCGCAGTTGCCGCCCAGCACGGTGGTGACCCCGTGCTCGTTGGACGGGGTCAACAGCGGGTCCCAGAACAGCTGCGCGTCGTAGTGGGTGTGGTTGTCGATGAAACCCGGCGCGACGACCAGCCCGGTCGCGTCGAAAACCTCGACCGCGTCCTCGTCGACGCTGCCGACGGCGACGATGCGACCGTCACGGACGCCGACGTCGCCGACGTACGACGGGCCCCCCGTCCCGTCGACGACGGTCGCCCCCTTGATCAGGTAGTCGAGAGGCATTCGCTCAGCTCAGCCCTTCCAGCGGCCTTCGGGGGACAGGTCGTAGAAGCGGATCGCGTTGCCGCGCACGATCTTCTCCACGATGTCGTCGTCGAGGTGCTTCATCTGCTGCTCGGCTACGGCGCGGGTGTTCGGCCAGGTCGAGTCCGAGTGCGGGTAGTCGCTCTCGTAGGCGACGTTGTTGACGCCCACGTGCTCGATGTCCTCCAGACCGTGCGGGTCGTCGAAGAAGCAGCCGAGCACGTGCTCGTAGTAGAGCTCGGACGGCAGCCGCTTCACCTTGTCGGCGACGCCGCCCCAGCCGCGGTTCTCCTCCCACACCACGTCGGCGCGGTGCAGCACGTAGGGGATCCACCCGATCGAGCCCTCGGAGAACGCGATCTTGAGGTTCGCGAACTTCTCGAGCTGGCCCGACAGCAGCCAGTCGGTGAGCGAGTAGCACGAGTTGGCGAACGTCAGCGTCGAACCGACCGCGGCTGGAGCGTCCTTCGACGTCGACGGCATCTTCGACGACGAGCCGATGTGCATGTTGATGACGGTCCCGGTCTCGTCGCACGCGGCGAAGAACGGGTCCCAGTAGTTGTTCTTGTCGTGAATGCTCGGCAGCTCGAGGAACGGCGGCATCTCGGAGAAGCAGGTCGCGCGTACGCCGCGGGCGGCGTTGCGTCGTACCTCCTGCGCCGCAAGCTCGGCGTCCCAGAGCGGGACGATGATCAGCGGGATCAGCCGGCCGTCGGCGTCGCCGCACCACTCCTCGACCTGGAAGTCGTTGTAGGCCTTCACGCACTCGAGTGCGACGTCCTTGTCCTTCGCCTCCAGGAAGGTCTGGCCGCAGAACCGCGGGAAGGTCGGGAAGCACATCTGGGACTCGGTCCAGTTGACGTCCATGTCCTCGAGGCGCTCCTTCACGGAGTACGCACCGGTACGCATGTCGTCGTAGCCGACCAGCCGCAGATCGACCTCGTCGCGGTCGTAGCCGACCGACGCGTCGAGCCGCATGAGCGGTCGCTTCAGCTCCTCGTACACCCACCACGCGACGTCCGGACCGCTGCCCGGCTCACCCATCGAGACGGTGAGCTTGCCGCCGACGAACGTCACGTCGCCCTTCGGCGCGAACACGACCTTCGGGCCCTTGTCCTTCATGGCGGCCGGTAGCCGGTCCTGCCAGAGGTTCGGCGGTTCGACCACGTGGTCGTCGACCGACACGATCTTCGGGAACTGGTCCATGTGACTACCCTAATCCAAACCTGACGACCCGTCAGAAACGGAAGTGGAGCATTGAGGCTTCGCCGAATCGCGTTCACCTGCGCGGCAGTTGCACCCATCGTCAGCCTGGCGCCGCCGGCGCTGGCGACACCCCACGACGTCCAGACCCGAGCGCAGTCGCACCACGCCCACGGCCCCCGGCACGCGGGCCTTCCCGGCGACGCCCCGCCCGCGCTGTACCGCCACGAGCCGCTGCTACCGGCGCCCGAGGGATGGCCGGGCCGCAGGAACGCGTTCTCCCGCACGTCCGGCACCGGTCGGCTCGCCGACGGCGGGCTGTACTGGACCGACTTCCTGTACGACGACCACGGCACCACGACCGCGTCACCGGGCGGCGTCGCGGTCACCGCGGGATCGCCCAGCTTCGGGACCTACATCTACCCATCGGGTGCGGCGCACGCGAACGGCGCCGACATCTTTCGTGCCGCGGTCCTCGACCGCAAGAACGCGACGTACTGGCGGGTCGACTGGAACACGCTTGCCAGCCCCGCCGTACCGATCGCGGAGTGGACGTTCGACCGCGACGACAATCCGGCGACCGGCGGATCCGACTGGCCGGCCGGCGCCGGGGTGCACTCGGCCGGGATCGAGCTCGCACTCACCATGTCCAGCCGCGGCGCGCGGCTGATCTCGGTCGCCAACGGCACGGTGCTCGCCAAGCTTGCGGTGACCGTCGACCGCGCGGCGCAGTCGTTCGTCACCCGAATCCCCAAGTCGGTGCTGCGCCCGACCGGCGCGTGGCGGGTGCGGCTCGCCGCCGGTCTCGCAGATGCCACCGGCACCGGTTTCGCGCGCCCCCCGCTCACGCTTGCGACCCAGCCGGCGGTCTACAACGTGACGTTCCGGCGCGCCGACCAAGAGCCGACGATCTACTCGTACTGGCGCGACCAGGCGCAGACGCTCGCCCTTGCCACCGGCAACGTGACGCGGTTCTCGCACGTCGTCAGATGGGACGCGCTTGCCCACCGCGCCCGCACCCGCCCACCGCAGCCGCGCGGATGGAGCGACCGCTGGTACGTGTCGGCGGTGAAGCTTGGCGACGGCGTACTCACCGACGCTACGACGATCGAAGACAGCGAGCCGAACTACCTCGGCCGGGTACAGCCGTACGCCGTCTACCTGCCGAAGGGCAGCCGGCCGAGGCACGGGTGGCCGCTCACCTTCCTGCTGCACTCGCTGACCCAGAACCACAACCAGTACGCCGCGACGACGCCGAACTTCAGCCGGCAGGCCTGCGAGGACCGGCACTCGATCTGTGTCACGACGCTGGGACGCGGGCCGGACGGTGACTACTTCGACTATGCCGAGCTCGACTTCTGGCAGGTATGGCACGCGGTCGCGAAGGCGTTTCCGCTCGATCCCGAGCGCACAGTGCTGTCGGGCTACTCGATGGGCGGCCTCGGCACCAACGCGTTGGCGATCGCCCATCCGGACCTGTTCGCGAAGGCCGTCGCGCTCGCCGGCGCGGTCGGCAACATCCCGGGACTGGCGAACCTGCGGTGGATCCCGACCTACCTCGCAGGCGGGGTCGCCGACGAGCTCGTCCCGCTGCCGCTCGAGGCCGCCGAGGCCAACGCCCTGGCCGCCCTCGGCAACCGCTACCGCTGGGTCGTCTACCCCGCGGTCGACCACGCCGTGTTCGAGCTGGCCGACAGCTTCGCCGACGCCGCGCATTTCATGGGCCACGCGAGCCGGGTGCGCAACCCTGGCCGGTTCTCCTTCACCTGGTACCCGGCGAACGGCGGGGGTCTCGACGGCAACCAGCTCACCAGTGGCGGAATCTCCTGGACGCAGCTGCCCAAGTACGGAGTGGGTACGACCGGCGCCTACTGGCTGCGTCACCTCGCCGCCCGCGCCAAGCAGCAGTACGCGACGGTCAAGGCCGACTCCGCGCAGCGCCCGGACCGCTCGGTGACGACGCACGAAGCACACAACGTCGCCGTCACCGGTGGGCCTGGCCCCGGGATCGCGTCGCAGCTCACCTGGACCCGGGGCAAGCGCTCCGCGGCCCGGCCGGTGATCACGCTGCGGCTGACGAACGTGCGAGCGCTGACGGTGCTGCCGCGGGCGGCTGGCTTCCGCCACGGACAGACCGGCACGTTGCGGGTGACGACGGATGGCCCGGCGACCGTGCACCTGCCCGGGCGCACGCTGCACCTGGACAAA
The DNA here is from genome assembly GCA_964510285.1 of uncultured Frankiaceae bacterium. Classification (GTDB taxonomy): domain Bacteria; phylum Actinomycetota; class Actinomycetes; order JAFAQI01; family JAFAQI01; genus DASZTV01. The sequence continues at coordinate 4,691 of CAZEAM010000384.1, forward strand.
GGCCGGTCGACGAGCCGCTTCCGCGCCTGAGCTCAGTCGCCGGTGATCCGTACGGCGGAGCGGCCGGCCGGGATCCGCACCGTCGCCCGACCGGTCGGCCCGACCCGGACCTTCGACGACGTGGACCGGAGCCGGGCGCCGGGAGCGAGCCCGCGCAGGGTCAGCGCGACCGGATGGTCGCTGGTCAGCCGCACCTCTGCCGAACCGAAGCGGCGCAGACCGGTGGTTGCCGCGTCGACCGTCACGGCGGACAGGCCCGACAGCGAGCCGGTCAGCAGCGGCTTGCGCGGGGACGCCACGACCCGGACATGGCGGGCCTGCTCGCTCCAGACGTCGACACCCTTGTCGTTGGGGTTCGGGCCGCAGAAGTCCCGCCCGGCGGTGAGGTTCTGTCGCAGCGGCGCCTCCACGGGCCCGGGCACGAGCTTGCGCCCCAGGGCATGGGTGACGAGATCGACCGAGGCCTCGCCACGGCCGGCCGCGCGCATGCCGCTGACCCAGTACGCGCCGTGGTAGGCCAGCCGCAGCCCGGTCCGGCGGTTCGCGACGTACATCGACGGCTCGATCGTGTAGCGCACCCGCGGCGGCGCATGCCGGCGCGGATGGGTGAACGCGTGCCGGTAGACGCAGGCGGCGATCTTGACCGCCGGCTGGTGCGTGGTTCGCAGCTGGATCGCGCTCATGTAGTCGACCGTCCCGGCGGCCGCGAGGTTGTGGCGGCTCTGCAGCGCGAAGACCGGGTTGACCAGCGGGTCGGCGACCGCGTTCTGCGCACGCAGCGGTACGTCGGTGAGGTTCGCGGTCAGGCCGGCCTGGTCGTAGCCCACGTCGGCGTAGACCAGCGACCAGCGGTCCGGGTACAGCTCGCCGAGCCGGAAGGCACCGATCCCGCCGAGCGACAGCCCGGCAAGCATCACCCGGTCGCGGTCGAGGCGCAGCCGATGGATCACGTCGTGGGTCACATCGAGCACGTCCTGCTCGGCAACCCCCCAGTAGTTCTGCATCGGACCACGGCCGAGCGGCCAGGCAACGACCGCGTGGAAGCGAAGGATGGCATCCGGCAAGGGCACCGGAGGCACCCGCGTCCGCGGGTCGTACTGCGAGGTGTTCACCGGGCTGGTGTGGGTCTGGCTGGCACCGTGCATGTACACCACGAGTGGCAGGCCGGGCCGAAGCCGGTGCGGCAAGTGCACCAGGTAGGGCTGGAACGGGCCGGCGTACATGGCCCCGTTCCCGCTGCCGGCGATGCCCTCCCCCAGCCGCAGCTTCGAGTGGTAGAGGAAGGTCTGGAAGCCGCGGTGCAACCGCGGTGGGCGCGACACCCGGGCGCGCAATGCGCGGAAGTCGATGCGCGCCACCGACGGCGCCGGGGAGCGACGCCCGGCAAGGATCGCGGACTGCACGCCGTCCTGCCAGTACGCGCTGTCGCCGGTGACGAAGCCACTGGCGTCGAGCGCCACGCCGGCGACGTACGGACGGCTCAGCCACCCGTCGTTGACGAACGCGAGGTCCATCACCGGCACCGAGCCGTTGACCCAGCTCGACGAGCCTTGCTCGAATCCGACGGCGGCAGCGGTTCGGACGGTTCCGAGGCGCATCGAATGCGGCAAAGGCAGGGTCGCGGCGACCGTGTTGGCGATCGGGTCGAGGTGCACGCGGAACCGCCCGGTGGCTCGCCACCCGCTCGACCCGCGGGCCCGCAACGCCCGGCCGCCTTCACGGCCGAGCAGGAACAGCCGGTCCATGCCGGTCGGCGAGGCGGTGCGCCACGAGCCGGGCAGCGAGCGGGCGCCGCCAGGCGTCACGTCGAACGCGATACCGATCAGCGGGCGGCTGGTCCGCGTCAGCGTCTCGAGGACCGCGGTGACCGCGACCCCGCGGGCGACCGGCCGCAGCTGCAGCTGGATCAGGTCGGCGACGTTGCCTCGCCCGGTCCCTGCCGGGTACGCCGCGTCGCCGCCGGTGAGGCCCTCGGTGTTGGGTCCGCGGTCGTCGTAGGCGTAGTCGGTCCAGACGTAGGTACCGCGGTGGTACGCCGACGTCCCCGAGACCAGCGGGCCGATCGTCGCGTCGCGGCTCGGCGCCGCGCTGCGGGCCGTCGCAGCGTGGCGGGCCGCCGCGGCCGGCTGGGTGCGCGGCGTACTGGGGCCCCGGGTCGGCAGCCCGATGGCGGGCGCAGCACCCAGCAGCGCGCCGGCCAGGGCGACGCCGGCAAGCCATCGCGCTGTCGCCACCGGGCGACCTCCTCGCGGATCGACGTCCTTCGCCAGGCGATTGTCCGCGATCAGGTGCGGGCGCGCACCCTACGTCGTAGCGTTCCAGGTATGACGATGACTGCCCCGCGCCCATTGGCGATCCATGTCGGTGCCGACGACCTGCCGTTCGTCGACTACGGCGGCGGCAACATGATGAAGGTGCTGCTCGTCGACGAGGCCGAGAGCCTCTGGATCGTCGAGAACATCTTCAAAGCCGGGTTCGAGACCCAGACCCATCGTCATACCGGCCCGGTGTTCGGCTACACCGTGTCGGGTGCCTGGAAGTACAAGGAGTACGACTACGTCAACCGGGCCGGCTCGTTCCTCTACGAGCCGGCGAACTCGGTGCACACGCTGGAGATCCTCGAAGACGACACGCAGGTGTGGTTCCAGATGTACGGCATGAACCTCAACCTGCGCGAGGACGGCAGCGTCGAGTCAGTGACCGACGGAGCAGGCACGCTCGCGGCGTACTTCCACCTCGCGGAGAAGCAGGGTCACGGGCGGCCGAACGTGCTGGTCCTCTGACCGCCGCGGTTCGTTGACCACAGCCATCGACCTGTCGGATCCCGACACCTACCTCGACGGGCCGCCGCACGACTACTTCACCGAGCTGCGCGCGACCGACCCGGTGCACTGGCAGCCGATGGGCGACGGCGGCTACTGGGCGATCCTCAAGCACGCCGACGTCGAGACCGTGGCCCGGCAACCGCTCGTCTTCTCGTCGGCCGAGCGCGGCGTCGTCCTCGAGGACCTCGACGGCGAGCGCCTCGAGCAGATGCGCGGCATGTTGCTCGCGATGGACCCGCCGAAGCACCGGCAGGTCCGCAAGCCGCTGACGCCGCGCCTCACTCCGCGCGCGGTGTCAGCCCTCGAGGACAGCATCCGCGGCATCTGCACGGACATCTTCGATGCCGTCGCCGGTCGCGACGAGGTCGAGTTCGTCAGCGAGGTGGCCGGCCCGTTGCCGACCCGCGTCGTCGGCGCCCTGATGGGCCTGCCGCGCGCCGACTGGGAGCGGATCCACCGACTCGCCGAACGCGTCACGCACGGGCAGGACCCCGACTACGCGGACGACTCCCGTGGCGCGGCGAGCGCGACGACCGAGATGGGCACTTATGCCTACGAGTTCGCGCTCAGCCGGGCCGGTCGGCGTACGGAGGCGGACGGCGACCTCACCGACACGCTGCTCGCGGTCATGGACCCCGTCGGGTACGCGACGTTGTTCATCCAGCTTGTCACCGCCGGTCAGGACACGACGCAGACCATGCTGTCGTCCGGGTTGCTCGCGTTGCTGGACCATCCGACGCAGCTGCAGGCGTTGCGCGAGGACCCGCGGCGGATTCCGGCGGCAGTCGAGGAGATCGTGCGGTGGGCGAACCCGCTGCACTACTTCCGCCGTACGGCGATGACAGACACCGAGATCCGCGGCACGCGGATCCGCAAGGGCGATGCGGTCGCCATGTACTACACGTCGTGCAATCGTGACGAGGACGTCTTCGCCGACGGCCAGGCGTTCGACGTCACGCGCAGGCCGAACAAGCACCTGTCGTTCGGCCAGGCCGAGCACTTCTGCCTCGGCGTACACCTGGCACGTCTGGAGGGCCGCATCTTCTACGAGGAGCTGTTGGCGCGGTTCGGCCACATCGAGCAGGCAGGGACGCCGAGACGCCTCAGGTCGAACCTCAACAACAGCTACAAGACCCTCCCCGTCGCCCTCAAACCCGCGTGATCATGGCGAAATGGTCAGCAACGCCCGGCGTGTTTGACCAAAACGCCATGATCACGCGGGTCAGGCCGGGCGGGTCTCGACGAGACGGACCAGCGGGATCGTGCGCGCGGTCTTCAGCTGATAGTCGGCGTAGTGCGGGCGGTCCTCGAGCATCCCGGCCCAGGTCGCGTCGTACTCCTCGCCGTCGAGAATCTCGGGCACGGACCAGTACGTCGCGCCCTGCACCCGCACCAACACCTCCGGGTTTGCCTCCCGGTCGGACAGGTTGAGGAACCAGGCCGGGTGCCTCTCGGCCCCTGCAAAGGAGCCGGCCACCACCCGGACGCCGTTCGGGTCGCGCCAGAACGGCAGCGCGACCTTGTGCTCGCGCCCGCTGCGGCGCCCGATCGTCCGGAGCAGGACGTGGTGCATGTTGACCCAGACCCAGACGCTGTCGTCGTCGGAGTTCTCCATCATCTCGACGTGCTGAGCGCTGATCGCAACGATCTCGTCACGGGTCGGCGTTGTGAAGGCGGTAGACCGTTGTGAGGTCACGCCAGGCACCGTACTCTGCATCCAGACAGAACCTGACGAGGCGTCAGAAAACCCCACGACGGTGCTCCGCTGCGCTCCACGACGCTGCGGGGGCCCCGATGGCCGTGGCCGGTTTGGTCTTAG
>CAZEAM010000385.1:0-4245 GCA_964510285.1 uncultured Frankiaceae bacterium
CGGTGATCGTCACGACGCCGATCACCGAGCTCAGCGTGACCACGGCGATCGCCGGGCGGCGCCGGCTGAGCGTCCCTCCGCAGAAGTCCGACGTCCCCCAGATGGCGCTCGACAGCAACGCGAGGACGATCGCCACGCCGCGCAGCCTAGGAGCCTGGAAACCGGGTCGAAGGCTCGGCAATCGGGCGCGTCGTACCCGACCCCGGTCGCGCGACGGCGCTTACAGTGGCCGGGTGTCGGTGGAGTTGTCGACGCCGGCCGACCTCCCGCCCGCCTTCCGCGAGGCGCTGGCGGGACTGTCGGCGGTTGAGCTTCGCCCCGAGCTGGTCGTCCACGAGCTCCCGGCACCACCCCGGTTGGCCCCGCACGCGATCGCCCTGCACGCCTCGGTGATGTCCGGGGACGAGGAGCTCGCCGAAGGACGGCTGATCGTCCTGCACGACCCCGATGGGCAAGAGGTCTGGGCCGGCGACACCCGCTGCGTTGCCTACGTGCAGGCCGGGGTCGAGGCGGACATCGCCGGTGACCCGATGCTGCTCGAGGTCGGCTGGACCTGGCTGATCGAGGCACTCCAGAGCGCCGGCGCCGACTACACGGCCGAGAGCGGCACCGTCACCCGCACCACGTCCGAGCGCTTCGGCGCGCTGGCCGGGCACCCGGTCGACTGCGATGTCGAGCTGCGCGCCTCGTGGTCGCCGGTGGGCGAGCTCGCGCCGCACCTCGCGGCCTTCGGCGAGGTGCTGTGCGTCGCGGCCGGGCTGCCTCCCATGCCGCCCGGCGTCGTCGCCCTGCCCCGCCGCCGGGCCAAGGCGCGATCGCGGCGCTAGCCGGCCTGGCTGTCGCGGTACGTCGAGGCCGGTACGACAGTGACCCCGGTCGACGCGGCCACCCGCGGCAGCCGTAGCGCGAGCGTCGTACCCGCGCCGCGCCAGGAAGTGACCTCGACCGAGCCGCCGACCAGCCGCGCCCGCTCGCGCAGCAGCCCGAGTCCGACGTGGCGACCGCCGGTCGACGCCACGTCGTCCGGGACGAAACCGAGGCCCTGGTCGGCCACGACCGCGGTCACCCAGTTGTCGTCGACCAGCAACTCGGCCCGCGCGGCGTCGACGTCGGCGTGCTTGATGACGTTGAGCAGCGCTTCCTGGAAGAAGCGGTAGATCGTGACCGCGCTCGCCAACGGGAGCGGGTAGGGCTGCGACGGCCAGCTGAGCGAGACCTCCAGGCCGTAGCGGTTGGCGAAGTCGTCACGCAACGCCGACACGGCACGAGCCAGGTCGCCGTCGCGCAGGGCCGGCGGGCGGGTGCGCGCCATCACCGCCCGCACCTGCTCCTCGGCCTCGCTCACCATCTCCACCGCGCGGCCGATGCTGCTGGGATTGCGCCGGTCGTCGAGCAGCACCCGCGCCATCGTCAACGACTGCGCGACCGTGTCGTGCAGCTCCGCAGTCAGCTGGCCGCGGGCGGACTCCTCGGCGGCGACCAGGCCGCCGAGCAGCTCGTACATGCCGGCACTCGCGGTCTCGGCCGCCTGCCGGTGCCGCTCCGCGACCTCGTCGGCCATGCGCACCCGGCGGTGCAGCGCGTCGACCGTGCTCGCCCGGGCCTGCATGCGGCCGACCGCACGCGAGATCTGCAGGTTCGCGACCGCGGCGACGACCGCGATCGCGACGGCGGCGGGACACCCGGCCAGCACGACCTGCCACAACGCACCCGACGCGTGGCCGGTGCCGTGCAGGATCTCCGCCGAGACGACGAGCAGACCACTGCACGCGCCCAGGGTCAGGACGAAGACGACGACCGACAGCGGTACGCCGTTGCCGCGAGTCCATCTCATGACGGCAGCACCCCGGTCGTGGTCCAGTCGTCGAGCGACCGGCGCGGCCCGGTGAGCTGCAGGTCCTCCTCGGAGAGCCCGAGGACCAGCTCCGGGTCGGAGGCTAGCGCCATCGCGCCGAGCAACGACGCCACGGCTCGCTCGGCCGTGTGCAGCTCGTCGACGATGTCGTCCATCTCCGGCGGCGCGTCGTTCGACGCCAGGCGGGCGAGCCGGTTCGCCGAGTCGCGCAGCACCCGGAGCGCGGGCTCGGTGTCGGGCCCGAAGCCTTGCAGCTCGCCGGCCGTCTCCGAGGACACCCGCGGCAGCAACGCGTCGTCGCGTGGCACCGCACGCGCGGCACTCGACAGCCACGTTTCGGCCTGCTCGGCGAGCACCCCGGCGAGCAGCACGTCACGCCGACCGAACTGCGCCTGGCTCACGGCGCGCCGCGCGACCAGCACCGCGAGCGGGCTGTCACCGCTGCCCAGCACGGTGGCGCACCACGGGCGGCCGTTCTCGACACCGGTGACGGTGCCGCCTCCCGCCAGCGCCTTGAGCACCCAGTCCTCGTCGAGCGCGGCCGGGTCCACCCGGTGCCGGTCGATGCCGATCGCGTCGGCCGCGAAGTGGATCGGGCCCTCCTCGGCGAGCAGCACCATCTCCACGTCGGGACTGTTGAACACGCGGCAGGCGGCGGTCAGCACGACGTACGCCGAAACGTCGACCGACCGGTTGCTGGCCCGTTCCTGGAGCCGGGCGAGCTCGGCGAACAGCGCCGTCTCGGCCGAGCGGGTCGCCTGCTCGTCGTAGGAGATCCACAGCAGCACCACGGGCACGACCAGCGCGACCACGCCGCCCGGCTGGTTGACCGCGATCCAGGCGCCGAGGATGCCGATCCCGGCCGCGCCCACGGAGTGCAGCGCGGCGAACGGCGTGCGCTCCCAGATCAGCGAGCCCACCGGCTTGCCGGTCTCGAAGACCTCGGCGGCGACGCCGAGACCGTTCTTCACGAACCAGAAGACCGCCATCCCGCCGATGGCGCCCGACACCTCCGCGCCGACGCCTTGCGCGAACTCCGCGCCGAGCGCCGTCGCAGCGCCGTACTGGGTCATCGCGAACGCGACCCGCATCGGGTCGTGCCGGCGCAGCACCTCGACGCAGAACACGCCCGCCGCCACGGCGAGGACGATCCACGCCCGCGGCGAGCGGACGAAGCTCGCGGCGATCGCGGCCTCGGTAAGGCTGAAGGCCCACCGCTGCTTGCCGAATGACAGGTTGACGACGGCCAGCTCGGTGATCACCACGACGACCGCGAGGACCGGTACGGCGTAGGTGACCGGGTTGCCCCAGCCGACCAGAATTCCGCCGGCGGATGCGGCGGCGGCCGCGAACAGGATCAGCAACCGCATCCGGGCGACCGGCGGCACCAAGCTCACGTGGGCCTCCCCCCGGGTGCGCACGACGGTTGCCGCATCCATCTCCCGCATTTTCGGCTTCTGGAAGCGTGAACTGAGGTAGCGCCGAGGCCGATTCACCCGTTCGGCGTAGCCTCGGGAACCGCCGACCGGCCGTCATCCGGATGGAGCAACGATTGGCCCTTCTGGGCTACAGGAAGGCTCGGCGCACGCCGAAACCAGCAATTACGTAACTGGTGCGAACGGGCCGCGGTCCCAACCGATCGCGGCGAAGCGAGGAGGTCCGGTGTCCGCAGTCGTCGATCGGCCTGCCGCGCCTGCTCCGGACCCCGTGGCCGGGTTCACCGCGATGGTGGTCGACGACCACCCGCTGGTCCGCGAGTCGATGGTCGCGCGGCTGACCGCAATGGGCGCCCGCGACGTCATCGAGGCGGCAAGCGTCGCCGAGGCCCGCGCCCGGGCGCACGCCGGCGGCACCCGTGACCTGTGCGTGCTCGACGTCGGGCTGCCGGACGGGTCCGGCCTCGACCTGCTCGCCGACCTGCGCGCCGCCGGATGGCCCCGCCTGGTCGTCCTGTCCGCTGCCGACGACCCGTACTCGGTCCGCGCCGCGTTCGTCGCCGGCGCCCAGGGCTACCTGCTCAAGTCCGCCTCACCGCTGGTCGTGGCCGACGGCGTACGCCGGGTGCTCGACGGCGGCGTCTACGCCGACCCGTCGGTCGCCTCGCTGCTCGCGGCGGGCCTGCGCGGCGGGCCTCAGCACGACGGGGTCGCCGAGCTGTCCGGGCGCGAGGTCGAGGTGCTCCAGCTCGTCGCCGACGGCCGGTCCAACAAGGAGATCGGCGAGTCGCTCGGCCTGTCCGCCCTCACCGTCAAGAGCCACCTGGCCCGGATCGCCCGCAAGCTGGGCACCGGTGACCGCGCGGAGATGGTCGCGATGTCCATGCGCGCGGGCGTGATCCGCTAGCGGATCCGCCGCCCAGGCCAGGCACGCACTACCGTCGATCGGGTGAG
>CAZEAM010000386.1:0-1857 GCA_964510285.1 uncultured Frankiaceae bacterium
CCGCAGCGCCCGCGCCACGCGCACCACGAAGCTGCGGCGGCGGCGGTCCACGGCGCGGCGCCCACCGTGGGCGAGGACATCCACCGACCGGCCGCGCCGCAGGTCGTAGAGCCGGACCGACTTGGCCGACACGACGAGCGCGTGGTCGATCCCCGGGGACGACACCCCGGCCTGCGCCGGCCAGGCGGCCACGCCGGTCGACCGGTCGGCGTCAGTGTCGAAGACCCACACCGCGACCGGCACGTCGGGGTTGACGAGGGTGTTCCAGTCCACCCGCCAGTACGACGCCCGGGCGGTCAGCCCGACGCCGGCCCGGAAGATGTCCGCACCGTTGCCGTGTGCCGGCCCGGTCGGGTACGACGCCAGGCCCTGGGTCGGCGCGAGCAGGCTGACCGTGGCGTCGGCGGACAGCGGAAGTCCCGCCACGGCTGCCGCGCCGTGGTCGTCGTACACCCAGTCGGTCCACAGCAGCGCGCCGTCGTCGAGGCGACCGGTGCCGGAAGTCCGCGAGAACGCGTTCGGAAACGGCCACGCGGAGCGCGGCGGCTCCGGCAGCTTCGGCTCCGGCAGCCGCGCCGCCTCGGGAACACCCGCGGGCAGCCCCGCCGGACGATGCGATAGGTGCGACTGGCCGGCCGCGCCCGCCCGGGCCAGGTGGGTCGCCGGCTGCGCGGCGCCGGCGGCATGGGGTACCGCGAGCGCACCCGCGCCGGTCGCCATTGCCAGCCACAGCGCGGCGACGCGGCGGCTCAGCACGCGCTGACGATACGCGCGAGCCCATGGACACGGGCGTTGTGGGGCGGGCAGGACTCGAACCTGCGGCCTAGGGATTATGAGTCCCCTGCTCTAACCAGCTGAGCTACCGCCCCAGCGCCGATTCGACCCAGCGGTTCAGCGGGACGATGTGGCTCCCCCGTCTGGACTCGAACCAGAAACCTATCGGTTAACAGCCGAACGCTCTGCCAATTGAGCTACGGGGGACCGGGGCTCGCGGTACTGCCTGCGCTGCCCGGCTGCGGCCAAGACTACCGTGAACGATGTGAAGCGGATCCTGTCGTCACCGAAGTGGCTGGCGGGACATCTCTTCGTGATCGCCGCAGTGCTCGTCATGCTCCGTCTCGGCCTGTGGCAGTGGCATCGGGCGGAGTCGGGCAGCGGCGGAATCCAGAACTTCGCCTACGCCTTCCAATGGCCTTGCTTCGCCGTCTTCGTCGTGGTGCTGTGGGTCAAGACGATCCGGCTCGAGCTTGACGAGCACGACGGCGAGGACGCCACCAGGCCGGTGTCGCGGTTCGCCGCCAAACCGTTGCCCGAACCGGCGATCCGGTCCGCGCCGGGGGTGCGCATCGGCATCAGCACCGAGGCGATCGAAGCCGATGCGGACGACACCGAAGTGGCGGCCTACAACGCCTACCTTGCCCGGCTGAACGCCCGAACCGCACCACGACCCCGCACCGCACCACGACCCGCACCACGACAGGGAGCCTGACATGTCCGGGGGGCTGCTCGACTTCCGCAGCGTGGACGGCGCACTGCTGCGCTACCGGGTCGTCGCGATCATCGTCAGCATCCTGCTGGTCGTGCTGTTCGCGATCGGGATCCCGCTGGAGTTCGCGGGCGGACACAAGGGTGTCGACGCGGTGGTCGGGACCGCCCATGGCGTCTTCTTCTATCCGCTCTACATCGTGCTGACCCTCGACCTCACCCGACGGGTCCGCATGACACCCCCGCAACTCGTCCTGACCGTGCTGGCGGGCACGATCCCGCTCGCGTCGTTCTATGCCGAACGTCGTACGACGCACTACGTCCGGGAGCGCGAGCGGGCGCTAGCCGGCTGAGGGATGTGCACGACGCGCA
>CAZEAM010000387.1:0-9510 GCA_964510285.1 uncultured Frankiaceae bacterium
CAGGACGTGTCCGCCGTGTTGCGGGCGGCGCCGTCGCTCGCCCGATTCGCGGTCGCCGCCTGGTGGCGGACCACGGAGTGGTCGCTCGGAGTCGCCCTCAACACCGGAAACCGGGTGTTCAGCGCGGTCGTCTCGGGCCAGTCGCCCGCCGTCGTCCTGTCCACGCTCGGGTCCGAGCTGCGCACCAGCGTCCGCCAGGTGCTCGGGATCAGCGATCAGCCGTCCTATCCTGGGGTCAGCGTGATCAACCGGGTGCTCCCGGTCGAGACTCCGGCACCAGTCGTCGAACGGCCCCTCAAGGAGATCGGCGCCGAGCTGCTGCAACGCTCCTCGGACATGTCCTACGACGACGAGCTGCATCCGGCCTACGTCCGGATCCTCGCCGATCTCGCCCCCGACGAAGCGCGCATCCTGCGCCTGCTGGCCACCGACGGAGCGCAACCGTCGGTCGACGTACGCACGAGCCGGCCGCTCAACGTGGCGACGACGCTGGTCGCGCCCGGCCTCACGATGATCGGCGCGCAGGCCGGAGTGCGGCACGTGGACCGGGTGCCGGCCTACCTCAACAACCTGTTCCGGCTCGGCCTGATCTGGTTCTCGCGGGAGCCGGTCGCGGACCGGCTGCGCTACCAGGTGCTCGAGGCGCAGCCGGACGTCTCGGCCGCGATGAAGCACGCCGGCCGTGGCCGAACCATCCGGCGAAGCATCGAGCTCACCCCGTTCGGGGAAGACTTCTGCACCACCTGCCTACCGCTGGGCTAGTCGCTGCGAGCACGCGCAGGCGCCACCATCGACTCGAACGCTTCGATCGCGGCCCGCACCTCGGCGTCGCTCGGCGCACCCTCGCCGTACAGCTCCTGCTCCAACGCGAGCACGGCGGCGTCCACCCCGGACCGCCCACCGCCGACCCGCGCGAGGTACTGCCGCGGCGTCTCGGCGGGCGTTCGGGGCGGTGGGCCATGACGGTGCTTCGTCATCCGCAGGTACGCCGCGAACACCGGGCCGAGCGGCTGCGCCGCCCGGCGCCGTCCCGGCCGGCCCCCCCGCCCGCGGGCCAGCCGGCGAATCATCGCGCCGAGCGCGACGAACAATGCCGCGCCGATCACCGAGACGACCAGGCGTCCGCCCGGCAGCAGGTTGGTCAGCCAGTCGAAGGCGCGCGAGAACAACGACCCCTGCCCGCCCGCGTCGTCGGCCAGCGCCACTCCCGCGGTCGGGTCGCTCGGCGACCAACCGACCCCGGGGTAGTAGACCTCGACCCAGGCATGCGCATCCTTCGCGGTGAACAGCCGGGTCTGACCTTGCGGGATGCCGTACGCCAGGCCACTGACCAGACGTGCCGGCACTCCGAGGGTCCGCAGCATCACGGCTTCGGCTGAGGCGAACAGCTCACAGAAGCCGACGTGCGTGTGGAACAGGAAGTCGTCGACCGCGTCCTGCCCGCGCGCCGGGACCGGCGCGGCCAGCGAGTACGTCTCGTGGTCACGCAGGTAGTTCTCGATGCTCTGCACCACCTGGAACCGGTTGGTCGCCCGCGACGTGATCGCGTGAGCGAGGTTCGACACCTCGGCGGGCAGGTCGGCCGGCAGCTGGGTCCACGCCGGATCGAGTGGGTCCTGGCCGCGGGAGTCGACGAGCGCCGCTTTCGAGGTGGGCGCGACGACCGAGCGCACGGTGTACGACGTGAACCGGCTGACGCCCCCGAGAATGCGCAGGTTGGACGACCCGCGCAGCACGCCGCGGACCTGCGCCGGGTCCGCCGTGATGTGCGTCGGCACGCCCGGCGCCCAGATCAGCGAGGCGTCCGCATCGGGTAGCACCTCGACCTGGTCGGTGCGGACCGCGCCACCCTTCGCGGGCGAGTCAGCCGGCAGGGTGGGGACGTCGACCGACGAGCCGCGCACCTCGCCGAGGAAGCGGTTGCCGCCGAGGTTGGTCCACTCGGTCCCGGTGTAGGCGCTGTAGAAGGTCGCGCGCCACAGCTGAGGGGCCGACAGCGGTACCCGAAGGATCGGGGTGTCGGGCAGCTCACCGCGCACCAGCAGGCTCAGGTCGCCGACACCTCTCGTGTCCACGCCGACCGCGCCCCGGTCGGCCAGCACGAGATTCGCGCGCTGCACCGACCGCGCGAGCCGGCGAGCCAGGTCGCCGCCGCCCAGGCCGGCCGGGACCGCCAGGAACACGATCGTCCCGGCGACCAGGGTGGCGATGATCGGGATCGCGGTGTGTGCCTGGCCGAGCAACGCCAGCCGCTCGCGGGCGGGCATGCCCACGACGACTCCCGGAACGGCTTCATTGGCGTAGGCATCGGTGACCTGGACCCGGTTCGTCGCGATCAGGACGACCACCCAGGAGGCCACGATCAGGACGCCCTGACCGCTGGTCTTCCCGCCGGCCGCCGCGGCGACCAGCACGCCCAGCGTGACCGTCAGCCAGACCCGATGTTCACGCGGCGTGCGGGCGTTCGGCGCCATGAGCAGCGACAGGACGACCAGCGCCTCGGTGAGCGAGCGCAGCGTCGCGGTCGGGTCGACCAAGCCCTCCCGGCCCTGACTGATCGAGCGCATCGCGATGATCGTGGTAAACGCCGCCACCGACGCGACGCCGCCGATCCGGGTCAGCCGAGCCCGCAGCTGGTCGACCGGACCGGTCGGCAGCGACACCGCCACGGTGAGGGCGAGCGTGAACGGAAGCGCCCACCAGGGCAGCATCCCCGACGCGGTTGCGGCGATCTGCGCACCGGCACAAGCCACCCCGCACCAGTTGCGCGCCCGGATCTCCGCCGCGGTCATCGGGCCGCTCCGGCCAAGGTTCGCGCAGCGCTCACCGATCCCGCGCCCGCGGCCCGGGCGGCTGCGGCGAGGTGCGGCGGAAGCGGGCCGGCGCCGAACCAGACCACGCCGGCCCCGGTACCGGCGAGCTGCATGGCGCGGCGCATCCCGTCCGGGTCGCGGGCCGGGTCCAGAGCCGCGAACCAGTCGAGCACATCGATCGGCCGGGTGACCGCATCCGCGGTGCTTTCCGCGACCAGCACCACGCCGCGACCGTCGCGCAGGGCCTGCACCGCCGTTGCCGCGACCCGGGCCAGCAGCTGCTCCGACTCCTCCCCCTCGGCGAACGGGCTGACGACGACGACCAGCGTGGGGTGGCCGGGACGTTCGCGCTCCATCACCACCAGCTGGTTCCGCCGGGCCGAAGCGCGCCAGTGCACAGCGGTGGTGGCGTCCCCCGGGCGCCACTCCCGGATCCCGTAGAAGTCGTGACCGGAGCCGCTGCGCGCCATCGACGTACGCCCGTAGATCTCACCGGTGCTCACCTCGGGCAACCGCAACGGGACAGCGGGGGCGGGGTGCACCCACACGGCGTCCGCGATCGGAACCCGGTTTCGGCGCACCCATCCGCCCAACGGCGAGAACGCCTCGATCTCGACCCGGCCGCCGTGCTCCCAGTGGCCCCGGTACAGCGGCATCGCCGCGCGGTCTGCCACGGCTCGTTCCCCGGCGCGGATCGACGGGATCACGTAGCGACCGAGCTCGAGGCCCGGCGCGCGGTCGATCAACACGACAGGCCGGCGCCCGGACACCCGCTTGCCGGACCCGACCACCGCGAGCTCGACCTTCGCCGGCACGCCGACCGCCATGCGCGGCGGCGTACGCCGGTGCACCTGCGCGAACGTCACGCGCGGCGCGAGAAACGCGTCGCTGATGACGGCGCCGACCGCCGCCGCGGCGGCGATCGCGACGCCGGTGGAGTTGATCAGCTGCCCGAGCACCTCGAGGGTCGCCGCGATCGTCAACAGCAGGGTCGTCGCCCGGGTCGGGCGAGGCAGCCGCCGGATCCGGGCCAGCCCGGCTTCGGCAGGCCGTTCGTCAGGCACCGGACAGCGGTGCCGGCACCTTCGCGACGATGTCGGCGATGACCTGTTGCCCGCGGGCGTGCCCCCCGTCGTCACCGGACAGGACCAGCCGGTGACCGAGAACGGGTACGGCGAGCGCCTTGATGTCGTCGGGCAGGACGTGCGGCCGGCCCTGTAGGACAGCGCGCGCCTGCGCACACCGCACGAGCGCGATCGCGGCGCGCGTGCTCGCCCCGATCGCGACTCCCGGATAGCTGCGGGTGGCCCCGACGACCGCGACGGCGTACCCCAGGACCAGGTCGGAGACATGTGTGCTGCGCACCGCGCGCCGCAGGGCCGGCAGGTCACCGACCGGCATGACCGGCCGAAGCAGGTCGACGGTCGGCGCGACCAGCTGGTCGCGGACGATCTGCCGCTCCACGTCCTCCGCGTTGAGCCCTGGGTGCACGAGCGCGGCGAAGCGGTCCAGCTGTCCCTCGGGAAGCGGGTAGGTCCCCCACTGCTCGAACGGGTTCTGCGTGGCGAGCAGGACGAACGGGTCGGGCAGCAGGTGCCGCACCCCGTCGACCGTGACGGCCGCCTCGTCCATCGCCTCGAGCAACGCGGACTGGGTCCGCGGCGAGGCGCGGTTGAGCTCGTCGACGAGTACCACGTTGGCGAACAGCGGGCCCGGCACGAAGCTGAAGGCGCTGCGAGACGGCTCCCACACCGAGGATCCGGTGATGTCCGCGGGCATCAGGTCGGCGGTCGCCTGCACCCGGCGGAACGTGCCGCCCAAGGCCTGCGCCAGCGCCCGCGCCATGGTCGTCTTGCCCGAACCGGGCACGTCCTCGATGAGCACGTGGCCGCCGGCGATGACCGCGGCAACGGTCAGCTCCACGGCTGCGCGGCGGCCGAGGACCACCCGTTCGACGGCGTTCACCAGCGCCTGTGCCTGCTCGTGAGCAGACTCAGGCGCAGCCATCGGCGACGCCGTCACGAGCCGGCCTCCGTACTCCGCGGTCATCTGGTAGTTGTATCGAGCATCGACATGATCCGGTTCAAACTCAAACCGGCCGTCGATCAGACTCGCACGAACTCCTTGACCGTACCGTCGGCGCGAACGCCGTCGGCTCAGATCGGGTTCAGGTCAATCCGCGAAGCTTGTCGGGATTGAGCACAGAGGTCACTCCGACGATCTGGCCTTCGGCGACGTCGAAGGACACGGTGGTCGTGACCACCCCGTCCTCGACGAACAGATAGCCGGGCTCGCCGTTGACAACCGCCGCTCGGAACTCGGTGCCGGCCGGGATCTCCTTGGCGACCGCGATCAGGAACCGCGCCACCTTCGACCGCCCGTGGATCGGGCGGCGAGCGGCCTTGACCTTGCCACCACCGTCGGTCCAGAGGACGACGTCCTCCGACAGCAACGACATCAGCCCGTCGAGGTCGCCGTCACCGCATGCCGCGAGAAACCGTTCGGCAAGCTCCCGCCCCTCCCGTTCGTCCGCGTCGAAGCGGTGCCGACGCTCTCCGACCCGACGCCGCGCGCGGCTGACCAGCTGCCGGCAGGCCGGCTCGCCCCGGCCGAGCATTCCGGCGATCTCGCCGTAGCCGTAGTCGAACACGTCGTGCAACAGGAAGGCGGCGCGCTCGACCGGCGCGAGCTCTTCGAGCAGCACCAGGAAGGCCAGCGACAGCGAGTCGGCAAGCTCCGTGGCGGCTCCCGGCTCGGTGTCGTCGACGAGTAGCGGCTCCGGCAGCCAGGGGCCGACGTAGGACTCGCGTCGGGAGCGCGCCGACCGCAGCTCGTCGATGCACAGCCGCACGACGATTGTCGCGAGGTACGACGACGCGGCGGACACCTGCCGGTCCGGGCGGTCGCGCCACCGGAGGTACGCCTCCTGGACGATGTCCTCGGCGTCGGCGGAGCTGCCGAGCATGCGGTAGGCGATCGCGGTCAGCCGGGAACGCTGCGCTTCGAACTGGTCGAGGTCGGACACGGTCACCTGCCGCTACACCGGCGCGAGCTCGCACCGACTGGAGTAGCCCTGGCTCTCCAGACCGAGACCGGCGTTGATCCGCGACCGGTAGTTCTCCAGCGCAACCCAACACGCAAGCTCCACGATCTGCTCGTCGGTGAAGCTCGCGTGCAACCGCTTCACGAGGTCATCGTCGATGGACACCGGCGTCTCGGTGGCGGCCTGGGCGTACTCCAGCACGAGACGTTCCTGCTCGTCGTACACGTCGGACTCGCGCCAGCGCGGAACGTCGCGGACCTTGCGCGGGTCGACCCCTTTCTGCATTCCTTCGTAGTACCCGAAGTCCGTGCACCACGAGCAGCCGATCGCACTCGACGTCGCCTGGATCGCCAGCCATTGCAGACGGTGGTCCAGCGACCTCCACCGCTTAGCGGCGACCATCTCCAACGCGCCGTTGGCCATCAGCACACCACTGTGGTGGGCGAGCGCGCGTACCGGATCGGCGACGTCGCCGAGGTTCTTGCGCGAGTAGCGCCAGGCGTAGCGGCGCAGCAGCCCCCGAGGCTTGTCGATCAGCGGGACGACGTGTTCCACGTTTCTCACCTTCCTCTCACCAGGAAGACGAGGCTCGACGTCAGCTTGTGACAACCCGCAGGCCGGGACGCTCCTCGGGATCGACCAGCACGCAGTGCGTGCCGCGGTAGATCGTCGGCATGCACTTGTTGCAGTGGATGCAGATCGACTCCCTGGCGCCGCCCTCCCGCATCCGGTTGACCAGGTCCGGCTCGCGGAGCAAGGCGCGGCCCATCGCCACGAAGTCGAACCCTTCGCCAAGCGCCTGCTCGATTGTCTCCAGCTTGGTGATCCCGCCGAGCAGCACGATCGGCATGGACAGGGCGGCACGGAACTGCCGCGCCTCCGGCAGGAAGTAGCCCTCGCTGAACGGGTACTCCGGCATGAAGCGCCTGCCGACCAACGCGAACGCCGGCCGCAGCACGGCGGGCAGCGTCGCCGCGAACTCCTTTCGGGGCACGTCGCCACGGAACAGGTACATCGGGTTCGCGAGCGACCCACCGCCGGTCAGCTCCAGTGCGTCGAGGTTGCCGTCGGACTCGAGCACCTGCGCGATCGGCAGGCTGTCGGCAACTGTGAGCCCGCGAGGTACGCCGTCCTCCATCTCGAACTTCGCCACGACCGCGACACTCGTGCCGACCGCCGTACGGACCGCCTTCGCGACCTCGCGCGGGAACTGCGCCCGGCGCGTCGTGTCACCGCCCCAGGCATCGCTGCGCTTGTTGAAGCGCGGGCTCATGAACGAGTTGATGAGGTAGTGGTGGCCCATGTGGATCTCGACCGCGTCGAACCCGGCTTCGGCGAGCAGCGCGGCGGCATTCGCGAAGTCGGCGATCGTGCGCTCGATGTCCGCCTCCGACATCGCGTGGTAGCGGGTGCCCAACGGGCTGAAGCCGCTCGATGCGGCCTGCGCCTTCGACCCGGTCACCCGCGCGTTGCCGATCGGCCCGGCGTGACCGATCTGCGCGCTGACCGCCGCGCCCTCGGCGTGCACCGCCTCGACCAGGCGACGCAGGTCGGGCAGCAGCTCCGGCCGCGGTACGAGCTCGTGCGGCGCGCCGCGGCCGCCCGGCGACACCGCGCAGTAGGCGACGGTCGTCATCCCGACGCCGCCGGCGGCCGTGGCCCGGTGGAAGTCGATGAGTGCGTCCGAGACCTTGCCCTGGTAGCTCATGCCCACGAACGTCGCGGCTGTCAGGATCCGGTTGCGAAACGTCAACGGGCCCAGCTTCGCGGGCGCGAACACCTCGGTCACAGCTGGACCTCCCACAGGCTCGGCCAGGCGTCGGGACGTAGCAGCGCCTCGGTCCCGCCGTCGATGAGCAGCAACGTTCCTACGCAGAACGGGTTGTTCAGCAGGAAGCTCGCGGCGTCCGCGATCTCGTCGGGCGTCCCACCGCGCCCCAGCGGCAACGGGAACATCGCGACCAGCGGACCGATCGTCGGGTCGTTGCGCTGCTCGGCGGCGAGCGGCGTCTCGACCAGCCCGGGCGCGAGTGCGTTGAGCCGCACACCGGCGCCGATCCACTCGGTGGCAGTCGCGTGCCGGCGGATCCACCGCGCGATCGCGGTCTTCGTCGCCGGGTAGGTCATCACCGACTCGGCCTGGTTGGCGAGAGCACCGGCCGCTGCTTCGTCGCCGGCCAGGCAGGCCTCGACGAGCTCGAGTGAGTAGCCGGGCTGGCAGGTCGTCGAGTTCGAGCTGATCGCGACGACACTGCCCCCACCGGCCACGAGCTGCTCGCGCAGGCCGGCGATGACCTCGACCGTGCCGAAGTAGTTCACGGACACCAGCAACGACCCGGGCCGGTCGGGCAGGCCGGCCACACCGGCGCACGTCACCAGACCGGCGAGCGCGCCGCCACACGCCTCGGCGACCCCGGCGATCGCGGCCGCCCGGCCCGCTGCGGTGCCGAGGTCGGCGATCACGTCGGCGCCGGCTCGGTCGACCCCGATCACCTCATGCCCGTCCGCCACCAGGCGCCGCGCCACGGCCGCGCCGATGCCGGATGCCGAGCCGGTTACGGCGTAGGTCCGACTCACCGTGACTCGCCCAACACGACAAACCGCACGCAGCCGGACTTTTCCGGCATTTTCCGGCCAGCTCGCTTCACCCGAATCGGCAACCGCCCGATGCATCCCGCAGGAGTCTTACGCAGGGGGAAGGGTCGAACGTGTCGGACATGCTGGCCTGGCATCGTCTCTACGGCGAGTCGGGAGTTGCCAGCCTCGGCAAGCTGGTCGGCGCCGCCGTCGCGGTGGTGCTGATGGCGCACTACGGGATCAATCCGGTCTACGAGCACCGCACCATCATCTACGTCTGGCTCGCGGTCGGGCTCGTGCCGGTGGCCATGCAGCGCCTCACCCCCACTGTGATGACCCGCGCGCCCGGCGTGGAAATCCCCTACCTCGTGACGATGGGCCTGATCGACCAAGCGGTCGGGGTCGCGGTCGTCGCTCTCACGGGCGGCGTATCCGGCCCGTTCTGGGTCATGATGCTGGTCACGACGGCGGGCGCCGCGGTGATCGCCCCCAACCTGGCGCTCGCGATGGGCCAGTCCCTGTTCATGACGGGCTCACTCGTCCTCGCCACCTGGATCGCCCACGACCTCGACCACGCGGCCGCCGGTCCGCTCATCATCATCGGGCTGTCTTCCGCGATGATCTCGCTGCTCGGCAACGCCGTGTCATCGCGGCTGGACGCCCAGCGCGCGCATTCCGACGCCGAACGCGACCAGCTGCGCCGCACCGTCGCGGACCTCTCCGCCGCCCTCGAGCTCGCTGCCCGCGGGGACCTCTCGGTCCAGGTCGAGTCGGAGTCCGTGGCACAGGAGCTGCTCGCGCAGCTCACGACCGCGTTCGACGACACGCTGGGCAACCTGCGCGGGCTGGTCGGGTCGATTCGCGCCGGTGGCGAGCAGATCGTCGCCGCCGCGCACGAGCTCGTCGCGTCGGCGGAGCAGCACGCCTCCTCCGCCTCCCAGCAGTCCTCGGCGGTGACCGAGACGACCTCGACGGTCGAGGAGCTGGCGGCGACCGCGGCGCAGATCTCCGAGACCTCGGAGTCGGTCGCGCGCTACGCCGCGGAGACGTTGCGGCACGCCGAGGAGGGTCAGGAAG
>CAZEAM010000388.1:0-2478 GCA_964510285.1 uncultured Frankiaceae bacterium
ACCCGCACGAGTTCGACATCAGCCGGTCGAACGCGCGACAGCACATCGCGTTCGGGCACGGCATCCACACCTGCGCCGGAGCGCCGCTCGCCCGGACCGAGGGGCGGGTGACGCTGGAGCGCTTCCTCGCGCGCACCGGCAACATCGCGATCGACGAGTCAGCCCACGGCGCGGCGGAGGCGAGGAGCTACGACTACCTCCCGACCTTCTTCCTGCGAGGCCTCCAGAAGCTCCACCTTCACCTCACCTGACCCCGGCCCGCCGAACTTGCGATTTCGCACCGAATCTCGCACGGAAACGGTCGGAAAGTGCAAGTTCGCGGGGCCGTCCGGGCGACCGTACGATCGGCATGGATGGCCTGGTTACCTGCCCTCGCCGCTGCCGCCGCATGCCGCGATCAAGTGCTTCACCGACCGGGCCAGCCGCCGGCACCACGTCCGTCAGCTGGTTCGGCTCGCCGAGCAGGGTCACTACCCGGCGATCGACATCGACTACGAGACCCTCGCGCATACCAAGCGCCGGTCCACGGCGCTGCGCGTCCGATCGGCCTTCGACCGCTTCGTCACGGACCTCTGCGATGCACTGCACGCCCGTCACAAGCGGTGCATCGTCACCGTCATGCCGCGCGCGGACGACCGGAGGCGGGTCGCACTGGGCAAGGTCATGCCTGCCGTCTACGACTACGCCGCCATCGGCGCGGCCGTCGATCGGCTGCGGGTCATGGCCTACGACCAGCACTCCCGCAAGTTCGGGCCCGGACCGGTCGCCGGCTACCGCTGGGTGAAACGGATCATCGCCTACACCGCGTCCAAGACGCCGCTCAGCAAGGTTGAGCTCGGCATCCCGCTCTACGGTCGTGACTTCGCCCACCACGACAGCGTGTCCATCACCAGCGACCAGGCGCGAGCCATCGCGCGGCGGCACGGAGTCACGCCGCACCTTGACCCGGTCGCCCGCGAGGCGACGTTCCGCTATCGCAGCCACGGTGTCCGTCACACGGTCTGGTACAGCAGTCCGCGGGCGGTCGCCGCACGCACCCGTCTTGCGCGCGCCGATGGAATGGCCGGCGCGGCGTACTGGGCGGCGACACAGGAGCTTCCGCGCACCTGGAAGGCAGTTCGCCGCACCCTCGGCTGACGAGCAGCGACTCAACGAAAAACCGCCGACGCGCGCCTGATCTTGTTGACGAGCGTACGGATAGCGCGAGACTGTCACCTCGCGCGGAGCCACCACGGTCTCGCGCTCGTCGAGGAGGACGTTAGTGAGAGTGGCAGAACGCAGTGCAGGGATCGGCGTACTCGCGATATCGGGCCTGCTGGCGCTGAGCGCATGCGGCAGCAGCAGCTCCGGTGGCGGCGGCACGCAGAGCACCGGGGGGTCGTCGGGCAAGACCGAGGTCGGCGTGATCCTGCCGGACACGACCTCATCCGCGCGCTACACGCAGTACGACGCACCGCTGCTGACGAAGGCCTTCAAGGACGCCGGGGTCAAGGCGGACATCCAGAACGCGCAGGGCGACAACGCCAAGTTCGTCTCGATCGCGCAGTCGATGATCGCCGAGGGGGTCAAGGTCCTGCTGATCGACCCGGCTGACCCGCAGACCGGCATCAGCGTCGAGAGCGCCGCGAAGTCGGCCGGCGTCCAGGTCATCGACTACGACCGCGTCAACCTCGGCGGCTCGGCGGGCTACTACGTGTCGTTCGACAACGTGGCGGTGGGCAAGCTGCAGGGACAGGGCCTGCTGGACTGCCTGGCGGACGCCGGAAAGACGAGCAACGCGCAGGTCATCGAGCTCAACGGTGGCACCGACATCGACAACAACGCGGTCCTGTTCAAGAAGGGCGCCCACGAGGTGCTCGATCCGGCAGTCAAGGCGGGGAAGATCAAGATCGCGCAGGAGGTCGACGTCAGCAAGTGGGACAACACCACCGCCGCGACCGACTTCCAGCAGCTGCTCACGAAGAACGGCGGCAAGGTCGACGGTGTGCTCGCGGCCAATGACGGCATCGCCGGTGCCGCGATCGGCATCCTGAAGTCCAAGAACCTCCAGGTGCCCGTGACCGGTCAGGACGCGACGACGCAGGGCCTGCAGTACATCCTGAGCGGTGACCAGTGCATGACGGTCTTCAAGGACGTGTCGAAGGAAGCCGACGCCGCGGCACAGCTCGCGATCGCCCTGGCGAAGGGCGACACGGCGGCCGCGAACCAGCTGGCCACCGGGACCCTGCACGACCCGGAGGGCAAGCGCGACATCCCGTCGGTGCTGCTGGTCCCGGAGACCATCACGCTGAAGAACATCGACGAGGTCGTCAAGGCGGGCGCGGTCACCGCGGCCGAGCTCTGCAAGGGCTACGCGAGCGAGTGCAAGTCTGCCGGCGTTAGCTAGCACGAGGCAGCCGTCGCGGCGCGGGGGGGGGGCCGGCGCCCCCCGCGCGCCGCCGGCGGCGGGGGGCGCCCCCGGGCCGCCCCCCCCCCCCC
>CAZEAM010000389.1:0-3593 GCA_964510285.1 uncultured Frankiaceae bacterium
CGACAACGGCGGTGGCCGACGCGACGCCGACCAGCACCGAGCCGAAGGAGCGGGCCGGACGCGCCACCGGACGCGGGCGGGCCGGTGCCGGACGCTCGTGGCGCCGGAACGCCGCGCGCCAGCCGTAGCGCCGGATCGGCCGCTCGATCAGGTAGTAGAAGGCGCCGGAGATCACCGCGATCAGCGCGAGGTCGAGCACGATCATGTCAGCCACCGGCATCCGCGGTGCCACGCGCAGCACCGCGAGGATCACCACGCAGTGGACGAGGTAGGCCTCGTATGACACCTGGCCGATCACCACGAACGGTCTCCAGCCGAACACCCGCGACACCCACGAGGGCCGGTCCGCGATCGCCATGCAGTGCCCGATCAGCAGGCAGGCCGCCGCGGCGTACAAGACGTAGCCGCCACTCATCAGGAACGTCTGCTTGGTGTAGAGCAGGGCGGAGATCGCCACCATGCCGCCGAACCCCACGATCGCCGCGGTGCGCAGGCGCAGCAGGGCGACGAACCGGCCGTCCGGGTTGGCCATCAGGGCGTACCCGAGCAGGCAGCCGAGCAGGATCGGCGCGACGTGCACCGGCGTCGTGTACACGACCTGGTGGGCCGGGTAGCGCCGGACGAGGACGGCGCTGACGCCCACGCACGCGACGATCACCAGCCACACCGCACACAGCAGCCGCAGCCGGGTCCACCCGCGGCGCAAGGCGGCGCGCAGCAGCGACGGCCAGGTCAGGTAGAACTGCTCCTCGATGCCCAGCGTCCAGGCCGGCCCGAGCCACCCGAGGTTGCCCCCGGTCGCCAGCTGCCAGTTGCCGATGAACAGCAGGATCAAGGCCCCGGTCGCCAGCGGCGAGTCCCCGAGCGGGTTGGAGCTCGCTCCGGGCAGCACGAACTGGGAGATCAAGAGGAGGGGTACGACGGCCAGCAGCGCCGGCCCGAGCCGGCGCGATCGCCGCAGGTAGAAGCTGTCCAGCGCGATCCGGTTCGAACGCTGGTACTCGGACACGAGCAGGCTGGTGATCAGGGCCCCGGAGAGCACGAAGAACATCTCGATGTTCAGCGTGAACGGACCGGACCGGCGTACCCACCAGGGCGCCGTCGGCAGGAATCCCAGGAAGATGTGGAAGTGCGTGTAGATCGTGCCGGGCAGGCTGATCCCGCGCATCCCGTCGAGCGCGGGCACGTAGGTGACGCGACGCGGTTGCGCTGACGTGGCGGCTGGGGCGCTGGTCACCTGGTCTACTCCGTCTATCCCTCGTCCACCGCGACGTCCACCCGGCCGGACGCGGCGAACTCACGCTGGGGCTCAGCGACGCTACCAAGGCGGACCGGCCTGCGGCGAAGGATGACGGCTTTCCACCCCTTGCGGCGGATCGGCTGCTCGACCAGGTAGTAGAAGCCGGCCGAGAGCACCGCGATGATCACCGCGTCGATCGCCATCATCGGGTAGATGTGCAGGTGCGGGAAGGCGCGGAGCACGGCGAAGATGACGATCACGTGGAACAGATAGGCCTCATAGGAGATCTGGCCGACGATCACGAACGGCCGCCACGAGAAGAACTTCGTCACCGCGGTCGGCTCGGCGGCCCGGACGAAGCAGTGCCCGATCAGCAGGCAGGCGAACAGGGCGTAGATCACGTAGTAGCCGCGGATCTGCCACTCCTTGTGGTGCGCCCCGGCGATCGACACCACCACCATCCCGGCCAGTCCGACCAGCGCCACCAGCCGCGAGCGGAGGAGCGCCGCGAGCCGGCTCGCGCTGTTGGCCGTCAGCTCGTAGCCGAGCGCACAACCGATGATGATGCTGGGCAGCTGCGCCGGCGTCGAGTAGAACGCGCGTTCCTTGCCGACGTGGGTGTACAGGATCTGGGTGACGGCCAGCGCCACCACGACGGCGAGCGCCATCCCGAGCAGCACGTGGTGACGTCCCACCCGCTTGCGGGCGGCCCGGCGCAGCACCCATGGCCAGGTCAGGTAGAACTGCTCCTCGATCCCGAGCGTCCACGCGGGGCCCAGCCAGCCGATCGCTGCCGGCGCGGTGAACAACACCCAGTTGCCGACGAAGAGCGCGACCGCGATGACACCTCGGGTCGGATGCGCTCCCAGGGGCTGGAACGCGTTGTGCCCGGGCCAGAACACGGCGAGCAGGATCATCACCGGCAGCACGGCGACCAGCGCGGGACCGAGTCGCCGGGAGCGCCGCAGGTAGAAGTTCTGCAGCCGCATGTCGCCGTCACGGCGATGTTCGGCCACGAGCAGGCTCGTGATCAGCGCGCCCGAGAGCACGAAGAACATCTGGATGTTCATCGTGAGCGGTCCGACCGAAGCCAGCCAGTGCGGCGCGCTCGGGTAGACGATGAGGAAGGAGAAGTGCGTGAGGATCGTGCCGGGCAGGCTCAGCCCGCGCAGCCCGTCGAGCGCCGGGATGTAGCGCAGCCGGGACGGCTGCCGAGCCACCAGGTCAGGCCGACTTCTCGCGGCGCTCCCGCTTCGGCGGCGCCGCGTCGCGCGGCACGAGCGTCGGGTTGACGTTCTCGAGCACGACCTCGCCGTTGATGACGACCTTTGCAACGTCCTTGCGGCTGGGTACGTCGTACATGACCGAGAGCAGGACCTCTTCGAGGATGGCCCGCAGGCCGCGCGCGCCGGTGCCCCGAAGGATGGCCTGGTCGGCGATCGCCTCGAGCGCGTCGTCGGAGAACTCGAGCTCCACGCCGTCGAGCTCGAACAGTCGCTTGTACTGGCGGACCAGCGCGTTCTTCGGCTCGGTGAGGATCCGGATCAGCGCGTCGCGGTCGAGGTTGTGCACGCTCGTGATCACCGGCAGCCGCCCGATGAACTCGGGGATCATGCCGTACTTGAGCAGGTCCTCCGGCATGACCTCGGCAAAGGTGTCGGTGGTGTCGACGTCGCGCGAGCTGCGGATGTCGGCGGCGAAGCCGATCCCCTTCTTGCCGATTCGCGCCTCGATCACCTTGTCGAGGCCGGCGAAGGCGCCACCCACGATGAACAGCACGTTGGTGGTGTCGATCTGGATGAACTCCTGGTGCGGGTGCTTGCGGCCGCCCTGCGGCGGGACGCTGGCCGTGGTCCCCTCGAGGATCTTCAGCAGCGCCTGCTGCACACCCTCGCCGGAGACGTCGCGGGTGATCGACGGGTTCTCGCTCTTGCGGGCGATCTTGTCGATCTCGTCGATGTAGATGATCCCGGTCTCGGCCTTCTTGACGTCGTAGTCAGCGGCCTGGATCAGCTTGAGCAGGATGTTCTCGACGTCCTCGCCGACGTACCCGGCCTCGGTCAGCGCCGTCGCGTCGGCGATCGCGAACGGCACGTTGAGCATCTTCGCCAGCGTCTGGGCGAGCAACGTCTTCCCGCAGCCGGTCGGGCCGAGCAGCATGATGTTGGACTTGGCGAGCTCGACCGGCTCCTTGTCGGTGCCGCCGGCCTGCACCCGCTTGTAGTGGTTGTACACGGCGACGGACAGCGTCTTCTTCGCGGTGTCCTGGCCGATGACGTAGCCGTCGAGGAACTCGAAGATCTCCTTCGGCTTGGGCAGCGAGTCGAACGAGACGTCCGAGGACTCGGTGAGC
>CAZEAM010000390.1:0-10398 GCA_964510285.1 uncultured Frankiaceae bacterium
GTCACCACGACCTGCGGCTCGTAGGTGCGCATGAGATCCGCCAGCCTGCCGGCTGCCTCCTCGACCGGCGTGCGCCAGAACGAGCCCGGCGCGTCGTTCTGCGGCCAGCCCTCCATGCCGGAGTCGCGGTATCCGAGCAGCTCCAGATGAGCCACGCCGAGGATCTCGGCCGACTTCGCCAGCTCGACCATCCGCAGCTCGACGACCTGCTCCGGGTCGTGGCCGGGCTCGCCCGGCTTGACGCCACCCACCCCGTCGCCGCAGCTGCCGTCGGTGCACGTGACGAGCACGGTGCGAATGCCTTCAGCTGCGGCCTTCGCGAGCACCCCGCCCGTGGTCGTCGCCTCGTCATCGGGGTGCGCGTGCACCGCCATCAACGTCAAGGGTCGCTGCGACACCCCGCCGAGCCTAGGGCCGCAGCGGTCGGTAGGTTGCGGTGATCAGTCACTGCCTGGCAGACGGGGAGAGCGGAGATCCGATGAGCAAGTCGATCCTGGTCGTGAAGACCGCACCGGACTCGCCGGAGGGCGCTGCTGCCTACAACGAGTGGTACGACAACACGCACCTCGGCGAGCTGCTCGCCCTCGAGGGCTGCACGAGTGCGCGGCGCTACCTTGCCGCCGACGGCGCGACCTACCTCGCGCTCTACGAGTTCGACTGTGACGCCGACACCGCGATGGCGCGCTTCGGTGCGGCGTTCCCGAGCATGGCGCCGCCGGTGAACCTCCGGATGGACCCGCCGCCGTCGATGGAGTTCTACAACGTGTACGGCGGGTAGCCGGAGGGCTAGCCGCCGGCGAGTGCGTCCTTGACCGTCTCGGTCACTCGCCACACGTCGAGCAGGCCGGTCGTCTGCAGCGCCTTGCGCACCACCGGCGTGGTCACGACGGCGGTGAACCGGCCGCCACCGGCGCTCACCCGCCGGTTCGCGCCGACGATCACGCCGATTCCCGTGCTGTCGATGAACTCGACCGCGCTCAGGTCGACGACCAGGTGGGTGGCGGGCGCCGCGGCGAGGATCTCGATGAGGACCTCGCGCAGTGCCGGCGCGTTGACGAGGTCGATCTCGCCACGGACGTGGACGATCGCCGCGTCCGCCGCGTGTTCGACGGTGCAGTCCAGGTTCACGGTCAGCCCTTGGCGGAGCCGTCGATGAGCAGATCTTCGAGACGGTCCAGCATCTGCTGGCCGGAGCGCAGGTCGGTGGCGAGCAGTTGCTTCGCGGTGACCAGCAGCTGGGACATCCGGGGATCGGTCACGCGGTAGAAGACCATCGAGCCCTCCCGGCGGGTCATGACGACGTGGGCGTTGCGAAGCACGGCGAGCTGCTGCGACAGCGGGGGCAGGTCGATGTCGAGGATCTCGGCGAGCGCGCCCACGGATTGCTCGCCGTCGACGAGGACCTCCAGCACCCGGATCCGGGTCGGATGTGCAAGCGCGCGGAACATCTCCGCCTTGGCGACGGCAATCTCCGGCGTGGAAAGCGCCATAGCGGGCAACCTTAGCGAATTGCACGATCTTGCAAGTGGCCAAACAACGCCGCCGCCGCGGTGGAGTAGCGGCTCAGCCGGTACTTTCCGCGACCGCCTTGACTCGCTCGAGGGTGGTCCGCATGTCGCGCTGGTTGCGACGGTCCCGCAGGAACCCGCCGAGCGGGTACCAGATCTTGGTGAACAGGTTGTCCCCGAGGTCGTAGGACTCGGTGACATCGGTGCCGCCGTCCGTCGTACCGCGGAACTCGTAGCGCCAGACGTTGACCTTGCGGTCGCCGAACACGACCGCGAACTCGAACACCTCGCCCGCCTTGCACTCGGTGATCTCGCAGGTCGTCCAGTAGAGGACCGGCCAGCTCTCGTTGCGCTTGACGTGGCCCCGGTAGCGAGCGCCGAGCGCCGGGCCGGTGGCGCCGTCGAGCCACTCGGCCTCGACGACCTCGGGGCTGTACTCGCCCATCTTGGTGATGTCGCTGACGATGCCCCACACCTTGTCCGGCGAGGCATTCATGTGAACGGTGACCGCTGCACGCATGCGCTGACCATAGACCTGAGCAGGCTCGCCCATCGGGGGAACGTTGCCCGCGCCGCCTGCCGTGTGGCGTAAGATGTGAGGCGCGCGAGCACGACTACTCGATGCCCGTCTTTTCTGTGAAGGCGGCCGGGTTCGCGCCTGGTTCATTGCCCGGCTGGTGACCCTCGGGTGGCCGGTCGGCTGAGGGAGAGCATTGCCCCCACGGTCCCGCCGCCGCACACGTGGCGGTGTCCCGGTGCCGGCCCAAGAGGGCGGCACCGCAAACCAGCGCGCCCAGTCGCGGTCCGCGCACGACGGGTCGAGCCCGCAGGGCGCCCAGCCCCGCCGCCGCCAGGCTTCGCAACGCCAGTCCTCGGCGCCGCGGCTGCAGGAGCAGGGGCCCCTGGCCGTGCTGGCGATCGCGCTCGCCAACCTGGGCCGGGCCCGCGTCACGCCATCGATGCGGGCGGAGTTCCAGGCCGCCGCGTTGCTGCTTCGCGAGCAGCGGGTCGAGGCCAAGACCGCGCCGATGAGCCCCGCCGCGCGCACCGCCATGCAGAAGCGGGTCGAGGGCCTGGCGGCCAGCCTGGCGCGGGTCGCCGCCCGGGACGGCTCGCTGTTCGAGCTGCTGGCAGATGGTGCTCCGATGCTTCCCGGCACCGCCGAGGCGATGCGGGTCCTGCGCTCGAAGGCCGGTCTCGCGGTGTCGCCCGAGGAGGAGGCGGAGCCGCCGGCCCCGCCGTCCGTGCAGGAGCGCGAGCGGCAGGTCGTCCCGAAGTCGGCGGTGCAACGCAGCCTCGCCAACCCGTTCCTTGCGCCGGACTTCTCCGCGGTCGCGCCGCCGAAGCCGAAGCCGCGACTGCTCATCGACTGGGAGCTGATCAAGCCGCTGCTGCGCTCGTTCGAGCAGGCCACGGCGGACGCCCGGTCCTGCATGACGCTGCCGCCGCCGACCCACCTGCACCTCGCGCCCGGCCTGGACCTGATGCCGCACCAGGCGCAGGTGGTCGAGAAGGCGAAGGAGGGGCACCGCACCTTCCTGCTCGCCGACGAGCCCGGCCTCGGCAAGACCGCGCAGGCGCTGCTGGCGGCGAAGGCGGCCGACGCCTTCCCGCTGCTGGTCGTCGTACCGAACGTCGTCAAGACCAGCTGGGCGCGGGAAGCGGCGATGTGGACGCCGGAGCACAAGGCGACCGTCGTGCACGGCGATGGCGAGGACGTCGACGCGTTCAGCGACATCGTGGTCGTCAACTACGACATCCTCGGCCGCCACGTCGGCTGGCTCGGCCGCTTCGGCTTCCGCGGGATGATCGTCGACGAGGCGCACTTCATCAAGAACAAGTCCTCGCAGCGCTCGCAGAACGTGCTCGATCTGTCACGCAAGGTGCGCGAGCGGACCCGGCACCCGCTGCTGATGGCGCTGACCGGGACGCCGCTGATCAACGACATCGAGGACTTCCTCGCGATCTGGGAGTTCCTCGGCTGGATCTCCGGCGGCGAGGTCGAGCCCGACCTGCTGCACGCGCTCGAGGCGAACGGCACGACGCCCGTCGACCCGGCCTTCTACCCGCTGGCCCGCGACACGGTGATCGAGATGGGTGTCGTACGGCACCGCAAGGTCGACGTCGCGAAGGACATCCCGGCGCGGCGGATCGCCGACGTTCCGGTGGAGCTCGAAGGCGCGGCCGGCACGTCGATCCGCGCGGCCGAACGGAAGCTGGTCGCGCGGCTGGTGAAGCGCTACGACAGCGCGATCAAGGCACGCAAGGACGCCGACCAGGTCGTCGGGGTCGACGTCGCCGTCGTGCGGCAGGTCTGCGCCCGGGAGCTGCGCCAGTCCGACGAGGACGGCGAGAGCTCCGGCGAGAACGTGTTCGCGATGATGCGGCGGATCGGCCAGGCCAAGTCCGAGCTCGCCGCGGACTACGCCGCGCAGCTGGCCCGCAACGCCGGCAAGGTCGTGTTCTTCGCCAAGCACATCGACGTGATGGACGCCGCCGAGGCGCTGTTCGACAAGCGCGGCATCGGCTTCGCGTCGATCCGTGGCGACCAGACCTCGAAGAAGCGGACCGCCAACATCGACGCGTTCGTCAACGACCCGGACGTGCAGATCATCGTGTGCTCGCTGACCGCGGCCGGGGTCGGGATCAACCTGCAGGTGTCGTCCAACGTCGTGCTCGCCGAGCTGTCGTGGACCGCGGCCGAGCAGACCCAGGCGATCGACCGGGTGCACCGGATCGGCCAGGACCAGCCGGTCACCGCGTGGCGGATCATCGCGGCGCAGACCGTCGACGCGCGGGTCGCGGAGTTGATCGGCGCCAAGGCCAGCCTCGCCGCCCGGGCGCTCGACGGCGAGGAGGTCGAGGTTGAGGACGTCGACGTCCGGCTCGAGACGCTGGTCAGCCTGCTCACCGACGCCCTCGCCGATCGCTGATCCCCTGGCTCAGGGTCTACGCGAGCGGGGAGCCGCAACGGCTAGGTAGCCGGCAGCGCGCGCAGCTCGTCGATCCCGCCGAACATCGGCGTGATCGCGGCGTGCCGCCCGCACAGCCGCCGGTGCGTGTCCTCGAACATCGAGTACGCGTGCCTCGTGTCGACCGCCACCGAGGTCCGGCACTCGATGCAGATCACCCACACGTACGGGCGGGTGGGGGCGAGATGCTCGGCGTAGTTCCACACGGATCTCGAGCCGTTGCCGGGCGTGTGGCGATCACCCTTCCGAATCGTGACAATCCCGTGACGAAACCGATGGCACCCGCCAGTTGTCATCGAACTGTCACGAGCGTGATGGGTATCGCGTCGCACCGGCTGCGCATCATCGGATGCGGGAGGCTGTTGCCGAATGAGTGTCGTCTTTCAGCGCGGCGAGGTCGTGCGGGTCCGGGTCGAAGGTCAGCTCGACACCGTCGCGGCGGGTCATCTCAGTGACATCTGCCGTGAGGTGCTTCGGGACTGGCCGGAGCGGGTCGAGCTCGACCTGAGCGCGGTCACGAACTACACCACGGATGGTGCGGCGGCCGTGTCGGACTGCCTGATGCTCTGGCGCCGTCTCAACGGAGGCGTCGGCATCAAGGTGGCGACCCAGGCCGGGCGCCAGGCCCTCCTGGACTCGATGGCGACTGTTTGATCCGCCGCCGCGGTCCTGGGCGACAATGACGGTCATGGCGGATGCCGTGCTGGTCGTGGACGACGACGACCGGATCCGCGCGTCGCTGCGGATGGCGCTCGAAGACAACGGCTACCGCGTCATCGAGTCCGGCGACGGCGAGGCCGCCCTCGAGGCGATCTCGCGCGACGTACCCGACATCGTGCTGCTCGACCTGATGCTGCCCGGGATCGACGGGTTCGAGTGCTGCCGCCGGATTCGCCGCGACCACGACATGCCGATCCTCGTGGTGAGCGCGCGGGTCGACAGCCACGACGTGGTGGCCGGGCTGGAGGCCGGTGCGGACGACTACATCCGCAAGCCGTTCGACATGCCCGAGCTCACTGCACGGCTGCGGGCCTTGCGCCGCCGGTCGACCTCCGGCGCGCCGTCGGAGTCCGCCGAGCTGCGGGCGGCGGGGATCACCCTCGTCCCTGAGCGCGGCGAGGTGCGGGTCGACGGCATGCCCGTGCACCTGACCAAGACCGAGTTCCGCCTGCTGCTGGAGTTCATGCAGCACCCGGGCAGGGTTTACACCCGGGAGGTCCTGCTCGAACGGGTGTGGGACTACGGCTACTTCGGTGACCCGCGCATCGTCGACGTCCACATCGGGCGGTTGCGCGCGAAGATCGAGGCGGACACCGCGAACCCGACTCGGCTGGTCACGGTCCGCGGGTTCGGCTACAAGCTGGACGCGTGAAGCTGGGACCGCGACGGCTTCGCCTCTCGGTGCGCCTGGCCGCGACCTTCGGGATCGGTGCCCTGCTCGTCTCGGTGATCCTCGCGCTCTCGGCCTACCTGCTCTCCCGCCGGTTTCTCGCCGCGGAGCAGGAGCGTACGGCGTTGCGCCAGGCGTACTTCAACGCGGCGGTCATCCGCTCCGGCCTGCAGGCCACCGATCCCGACATCCCCGGGTTGCTCGACCTGCTCCCGGTCGGCGCCCAGACCAGCGCGGTGATCGAGCGGTCCGGCCGCTGGTACTCCACCTCGCTGACCGTGTCGCGCGACGCGCTTCCGGTGACCGTGAAGGGACCCGTCCAACGCGGTGAGGTCGTCCAGGCGTGGGCCCGCAGCGGCGGCGAGCCGTCGCTGATCGAAGGCATCCCGCTGCCCGGGGTCGACGGCGCGTTCTTCCAGGTGACGAACGAGCAGGCGCTCGGCCGGACGCTGTCGGTGCTGCGCGCCGTCCTGGCCACCGCCGCGGGGCTGGCGACCGCCGCCGGCGGCCTCGTCGGCTGGTGGGCCAGCCGGCGCCTGACCGCGCCGCTGCGCACCGTCGCCGCCGCTGCTGAGCGGATCGCGGTCGGCGACTTCCACGCCTCGTTGCCCGCCGAGACCGACGCCGAGCTCGGCGGCCTGGTCGACAGCTTCAACACGATGGTCCAGGCCCTGAAAGAGCGGATCGAGCGCGACGCGCGGTTCGCCGGTGACGTCAGCCACGAGCTGCGGTCCCCGTTGACGACGCTCGCCGCGTCCCTGGCCGTCCTGCGCGGTCGTCGTGACGAGCTGTCGAAGCGCGGCCAGGATGCGCTCGACCTGCTCTCCGAGGAGGTGAGCCGGTTCCAGCGCCTGGTCGAGGACCTGCTCGAGATCTCGCGCGCGGACGAGCCGTCGGCGGCCGCCGACCGAGACCCGATCCGGATCTCCGAGCTGGTCCTGCAGGTCGTCGCCGAGCCGCGGTACGGCGAGGTCGCGACCGACATCGACAGCCGCCTGCTCGACACGGTCGTGGCCGGGGACAAGCGCCGGCTCGAGCAGGCGTTGCGCAACCTGCTCGACAACGCGCAACGCCACGGCGGCGGGATCGTGCGGGTCGCAGTCGAGCCACTCGACCGCGCCGTGGCCGTGGTGGTCGAGGATGCCGGGCCCGGCGTGCCCGCGAGTGAGAGCGACCGGATCTTCGACCGGTTCGCCCGTGGACGGCTGACCCGGCGGCGCGGGTCGCAGGGCGGCACCGGTCTGGGCCTCGCGATCGTGCGGGAGCACGTGCGCTGGCACGGTGGCAACGTGACGGTGCGCGCCCGGCCCGGTGGTGGCGCCCGGTTCGTGATCGAGCTGCCCACGACGGGGGCGCTGTGATCCGGCGACTTCTCGCGCTGCTCGCGCTGCTCGCCGTCGCCGCGTGCGGGGTTCCGGTGTCCGGCCAGGCCCACCGGGTCGACCCTTCGAGCGTTCCCTACGACCTGCTGAGCACGACGCCGCCCACGGCCCCGACGTCAGCGGCCGGGCCGACCGCGCAGATCTATCTGGTGTCCGGTGACCACCTGGTCGCGCGCTCGCGGCACATCACCGGCCTGAACATTCCGGCGGAGGCGCTGCGCAGCCTGCTCGTGGGCCCGACTCCCGCGGAGAGCAGGCACGGGCTCACCTCCGACGTGCCGGCGCAGACCCGGCTGTTGTCCCTGGACCTCAACGGGTCGGTGGCCCGGGTCGACCTGAGTCCGACGTTCGGCATCGCCGGAGGCAGCCAGCAGGTCCTGGCGATCGCCCAGATCGTGTTCACGGTCACCGCGTCGCACTACATCGACGGGGTGACGTTCGCCGTCGACGGCCGGCCGATCGACGTACCGAACGGCTCCGGATCCCTGACCCGCGGCGTGAAGACCCGGGCGGACTTCCGGCAGCAGGGGCCGACCGGAACATGACAGTCGCGTGACGGTCACCTGGTTGTCGCACAACCGTCATGCGGGCCTGCGACCGTCGATACCGACGAGCGGTCCAGAAGGATCGCGGCGGCCGTGCGGAGGACCATGTCGCAGAGCGTGGAGCCGCCGATCGTGCTCGTCCATCGCCGGCCCGAAGGTGAGACCGAGGTCGTGCTGGTCGGCCGGCTCGACATCGGCTGCGTGGGCCGGCTGCGCAACGCGGTTGTGCGTGCGGCGGACGAGTCCAACGCGCGCATCACGGTTGACGCGTCGCGCGTGACCGCAGTCGATCCGGTGGGTTTGCGCACCCTGGTCGCCTGTCGGCGGCTGGCTGCCGCGATCGGGATCGACATGATCCTGTGGCGACCCTCGCCGCCGTTGCAGGCGCGGCTGCGCCGGATCGGGCTGGACCGCACGTTGACGGTGGCCGGCTGCGACTAGCGCCCACTACAAGCGCCCGTGACTAGCGACGGCCCTGGGGTCAGATGTCCGCGCCGTGGTGGGCGGCGATCTCGTCCAGCTCCTCGATGCGTGCCATCAGCACCTCGGCAAGGAAACCGTCGCCGGCGAGCATCGCCGACTCGAGCTGGCAGGTGGCGTTCTCGCGCTGCTCGCGAAGCTCCGTGCTGAAGGCGCTGGGCATGGGCTTGGTCTCCAGTCCTACGTCACTCATGACTCCACGATGCGCGGCGTCGGTGTCGGTTCGGCCCCGCGAAACGTGAAGGTTTCGTGACAGCCACCGCGACGGTGTGGTGAGAGCCGGGCCGCTCGCGTCGCCGGTAAGCGTGGCACCGAGATCAAAACCGTGCAGAGCGTTACATTTCTTGCGTGAAGAAGGCGACGCGCGACTTCTCGGGCGAGCCCGAGAACGTGCGCGCCGCCCGCCGCTTCGTCTCCGAGGTCGCCGAGAAGTGGAAGCTCGGTGAGCTCGCGTGGCCACTCGTGCAGATCGTCTCCGAGCTCGCCAGCAACGCGGTCATCCACGCCGGCACCGACTTCACGGTGTCGCTCGTCCGCGACGGGAAGACGACCCGGATCGAAGTGGTCGACCACTCGGCGCGGCGCGCGCAGTCGCGCGGCTACGACCTCGACGCGAGCACCGGGCGGGGGTTGCGTCTGGTGGAGACGCTGTCCCGCGAGTGGGGGGTGTCGAAGAAGGGGAAGTCGAAGGCGGTCTGGGCGGTCGTCGACAGCACCGCGTTCGTCGACACCGAGCCGGAGGCGCTGCCGGAGCTGTTCCTGTCCGCGTCGCTCGACGGGGTCGCCCCGCAGAAGCGCAAGCCCGCGAAGGCGCCTGCTCGCCGCCCGAAGGCCGCCGGGGCGCCAGCCGCGTGATGGTGAGCGTCGATCTCGGGACGCTCGTCGACGTCCGGCTGCTCGAGCTTCCGGTCGCGGTGTGGGCGAGCACCCAGCAGCACACGGACGAGCTGCTGCGCGAGTTCGTCCTGGTCAGCCAGCAGCTGCACCACGACGACGCGGCAGCGGTGTCCGCGCCGGTACGGCTGACCCAGCTGGTCGACGAGCTGAGCGAGGGCTACGGCTCGTTCTCCGAGGAGCAGCAGGCCCGGCTCTTCGACGCCGCGGCGGCCGGCGAGATGGCGATCGACCTCACCTACCAGGTGCCGGTGGCGGCCGGCGCCGCGGCGCGCCATCTTGGTGAGCTGCTCGACGAGGCCGACGCGTACTGCCGAAGCGGCGAGCACCTGCTCACCCTCGAGACGCCCGGTGAGCTGGTCCGCTTCCGGGACTGGTACCTCGGGGAGTTCATCCGCCAGACCGCCGGTGCGCCGCCCCTGCCCTGGCCGGCGTACACCGGCTGACGCGGCGGTTTCGATGGTCGGCGAAACCGGTGCGCACGGCCCAGGCGATCCGGCGGTCCTGCGGGTCGTGCTCGCGGAGGACGCCTACATCGCGCGCGAGGGGACCCGCCGGCTGCTCGAGGAGTGGCCGGGCGTCGAGGTGGTCGGCGTCGCGACCGACTACGACGAGGTGATCGACGCGGCTCGCCGGCTTGCGCCGGACGTCGTACTGATGGACATCAAGATGCCGCCCACCTACACGATGGAGGGAATCGAAGCCGCGCACGCGATCAAGCGCGAGCGGCCCGAGACCGGCGTCGTCGTCCTGTCGCAGCACGACGACGAGGAGTACGTGTGGTCGTTGCTGAAGTACGGCGTCGAGGGCTACGGCTACCTGCACAAGGTGCGGGTGGGTGACGCGGCGCAGCTGGTCCGCGCCATGCGCGAGGTGGCGGCCGGCGGGTCGGCGCTGGACCCGCGGATCGTGGAGACGCTGTTGGCCCGGCGCTCCCGAAAGCCCGGTTCTCGGCTGGCGACGTTGGCCCCCGCCGAGCTCGAGGTGCTGGAGCTGATGGCGTCCGGCCGGTCGAACCAGGCGATCGGCGAGGAGCTGCACATCGCGGTCGGGACGGTCGAGAAGCGGATCGCGACGGTGCTCGGCAAGCTGGGCGTCGGCCCGGAGCCCGAGCTCAACCGGCGGGTGGCCGCGGTGCTGATCTACCTGCGCGAGTCGGCCGCCACCGGCTGATCCGCGGGGTCGCTGGAGGCCGAACCGGTCGGGACC
Organism: uncultured Frankiaceae bacterium; assembly: GCA_964510285.1. Taxonomy (GTDB): domain Bacteria; phylum Actinomycetota; class Actinomycetes; order JAFAQI01; family JAFAQI01; genus DASZTV01. Next base: position 10,381 of record CAZEAM010000390.1, read on the forward strand.
GACGCCATCACGCGAGTG
>CAZEAM010000391.1:0-11150 GCA_964510285.1 uncultured Frankiaceae bacterium
GGCGTTCGTCGTGTAGATGTCCGCCGGGTCCAGCCCGACCTCGGCGACCGCCTTGTCGAGGAGCTTGCCGGCAGGCCCGACGAACGGCTCGCCGCGACGGTCCTCGATGTCGCCGGGCTGCTCGCCGACGAAGACCAGCCGCGCGCTGACCGGCCCCTTGCTGAACACCGTCTGCGTCGTCCCCTTGTACAGCTCGCACCCGGTGCACGCGAGCGACGCCTTGCGCAGCTTGTCCATGGTCGCGCCGGCCGGCACGAACTCCGCAGCACTCACGGCACGGGCTCCTTCGCGTCGTACTTCGCGAACGACGGAAAGCGGCCGGCCAGCAGCAGCACACCCACGATGCAGGCAATGCCCCCGGAGACCACCGAGAACTCCGTTCCGGCCAAACGCGCGACCGTGCCGGACTCCAGGTCGCCGATCCTCGGGCCACCCGCGACGACGACGGTGAAGACGCCCTGCAGGCGGCCACGCAGGGAGTCCGGCGTCGCGACCTGAAGGATCGTGCTGCGGAAGATGGCGCTGATCATGTCGGCCCACCCGGCGACCGCGAGCAGGACGACCCCGATCCACAGCACGTGCACCAGACCGAACAGCGCGATGGTGGCGCCCCACACGACGATCGACACGACGACCGCCAGGCCCTGCCGCCGGACGTGACTCGCCCACCCGGAGAACGCCGCGCCCAGGAAGGCCCCGATCGACGGGGCGGCGTACAGCAGGCCCGCGGTCTCCTTGCCGCCGTGGAACGTGACAACCGCCAGTGCGGGAAACAGTGCGCGGGGCATGCCGAACACCATCGCGTCGATGTCGACGAGGAAGGTCATCATCAGGTTCTTGCGCGGGGCGAGGAACCGCAGCCCCTCGACCACCGACCGGAAGCCGGCTCGGTGGCTCGTGCTGTCGGGGCGGATCGGGGGCAGCCGGACCACGCCGTAGAAGACGGCAGCGAACGACGCGACGTCGAGGGCGTACGCGGCGCTGTAGCCCGCCGCGCCGGCCACGACTCCGGCAAGCAGCGGTCCGACGGTCAGCGCGGTGTTCCAGCCCAGCTGGCCGAGGGAGTTCGCGGCCGGCAGCAGGTCCGCCCGCACCAACCGCGGCAAGGTCGCCCCCCGGGCGGCCGAGTCGAACGCGCCGATCCCGGCCTGAAGTCCGAGCAGCACGTAGATGACCGAGAGCCGGTGCGCGTGTGTCGCCGCCTGCACCAGCAACCCGGTCGAGGTCACCATCAGGCCCGCGCTGGTGAGCAGCATCAGCTTGCGGCGGTCGAAGGCGTCCGCGACGGAGCCGCCCAGCAGGCCGAACACGATGAGCGGAACGACCGTGACCAGGCCGACGAATCCCACGTCCAGCGATGAGTGGGTGAGGTCGTAGACCTGAAGCTGCGCCGCGACGATGGTCAGCTGGCTGCCGATGTTCGACACGGCGTACCCGGCCCACCAGCGCCGGTACGTCGGGCTCTCGCGCAGCGGCGACAGGTCCGCGAACAGCCGCCGCCGCGTCCGGGTCGGCGCCTCCGCGCCTTCCGGGTGCGCCGCTTCGCTCACGGGCAGAGCCGTTCGACTCGCCATCCGGACGCGGCCACGCAGTACCGCAGCCGGTCGTGCAACCGGTCGGCCCGGCCCTGCCAGAACTCGACCGTCTCGGGCCGTACGACGAACCCGCCCCAACCGGCCGGGCACGGGACGTCCCGGCCGTCGTACGTCGCGGCGAGCTCGGCGACCCGGGCCTCGAGTGCGGCGCGGTCGGCGATCGGGTGCGACTGCTCGCTGGCGGCCGCGGACAGCTGCGCACCGCGCGGCCGGGTGGCGAAGTAGGCCTCCGACTCCGCGCGCGAGACGCGTTCGGCCCGGCCGTTGACGATGACCTGGCGGGCCAACGGGTGCCAGGGGAAGAGCAGGGCCACCGCGGGGTTCGTCGCGATCGCCCGACCCTTCCGCGAGTCGTAGTTGGTGAAGAAGACGAAGCCGCGCTCGTCCGCCTGCTTGCACAGCACCGTGCGCGCGCTGGGCTCGCCGCCGGCTTCGACCGTCGTCACGACCATCGCGTTGGCCTCGACCAGGCCGGCGGCCTCGGCGTCGGCCAGCCACTGCCGCCAGAGCACCATCGGCTCGGCCGGCAGGTCCGCCCGGCTCAGCCCGGCCTGCTGGTATCCGGCCCGCAACCGGGACAGCGCGGTCGGGTCGGGCACGGCCCGACGATCTCACGGCGCTCGCGGTCACCCGGAAGGGGTTTTGTCGCAGCCCGCCAGCGGGCGCGCTACCCGCGAGTAGGACAATGGAGGCAGAGCTCAACGGCGAGCCGATCACGCGCGAGCCCGCGCACCCTTTCGCCCACGAGGCGATGAATATGAGGAGCCGTGATGGCTGACGAAACCGTCTTCAAGCCAGGACTCGAGGGCGTGATCGCCTTCGAGAGCGAGATCGCCGAGCCGGACAAGGAGGGGTCGGCGCTGCGCTACCGCGGCGTGGACATCGAGGATCTGGTCGGGCGGGTCAGCTACGGCAACGTGTGGGGCCTGCTGGTCGACGGGCGGTTCGCGCCCGGCCTGCCGCCGGCCGAGCCGTTCCCCGTGCCGGTGCACTCCGGCGACATCCGGGTCGACGTGCAGAGCGCGCTGGCGACGCTGGCGCCCGCGTGGGGTCTGCAGCAGCTGCTCGACATCGACGACGAGCAGGCCCGCGACGACCTGGCCCGCTGCTCGGTGACCGCGATGTCGTTCGTCGCCCAGTCGGCCCGCGGGCTGGGCCAGCCGATGGTCCCGCAGAAGCGGATCGACGAGGCCGCCACGGTCGTCGAGCGGTTCATGATCCGCTGGCGCGGCGAGCCGGACCCGGACCACACCAAGGCGGTCGACGCCTACTTCGTGTCGGCCGCGGAGCACGGCATGAACGCTTCGACCTTCACCGCCCGCGTCATCGCCTCGACCGGTGCGGATGCCGCCGCGTGCCTGTCCGGCGCGGTCGGTGCGCTGTCCGGCCCGCTGCACGGCGGCGCGCCGTCACGCGTACTCAAGATGCTCGACGAGGTCGCCGAGGAAGGCGACGCGCGGCGCTACGTGAAGCGCCTCATGGACTCCAAGCAGCGGCTGATGGGCTTCGGCCACCGCGTCTACCGCGCCGAGGACCCGCGCGCCCGCGTTCTGCGTCGTACCGCGAAGGAGCTCAACGCGCCGCGGGTCGAGGTCGCCGAGGCGCTGGAGAACGCCGCGCTGGCCGAGCTGGCCGAGCGCTACCCGGACCGGGTGCTCGCGACCAACGTCGAGTTCTGGTCGGCGGTCGTGCTCGACTTCGCGCAGGTGCCGGCGCACATGTTCACGTCGATGTTCACCTGTGCCCGAGTGGCCGGCTGGAGCGCGCACATCCTGGAACAAAAGCGGACCGGTCGGCTGATTCGGCCGTCGGCGAAGTACGTCGGTCCGGCCAACCGGACCGTCGACGAGGTGGAAGGCGCCAACCAGCTCTAGAAGCAAAGCCACTTTGCTTTCTCGTACCCTTGTGCAGTGACTGACGCCGCCCTGACGATCCCTGCTGACATTCGACCGTCGGACGGCCGGTTCGGGTCGGGCCCGACCAAGGTCCGCCCCGAGCAGCTCGCCGCACTCGCCGCGACCGGCACGGCGTACCTCGGTACGTCGCACCGGCAGGAAGGCGTGCGTTCGGTGGTACGCCGGGTACGCGAGGGGGTCGCGACGCTGTATGGCCTGCCGGACGGCTACGAGGTCGTCCTAGGCAACGGCGGCGCGACGATCTTCTGGGACATCGCGACGTTCTGCCTGATCGAGCGGCGCTCGCAGCACATGGCGTTCGGCGAGTTCTCCTCGAAGTTCGCCAAGGCGACGGCCGCGGCGCCTCATCTCGAGGAGCCGTCGGTGCTGAAGGCCGACTACGGCCACGCACCTGACGCGTTCGCGCCGGAGGCGGGCATCGATGCGTACTGCCAGCCGCACAACGAGACCTCGACCGGCGTGATGACGCGCATCGAGCGGCCGGCCGGCGCCGACGAGGGCGCGTTGATGCTGGTCGACGCGACCAGCGCCGCAGGTGGGCTTCCGGTCGACCTGACCCAGACCGACGCCTACTACTTCGCGCCGCAGAAGGGCTTCGCCTCCGACGGCGGCTTGTTCTTCGCGATCCTCTCGCCCGCCGCCATCGAGCGCAGCGAGCGGCTGATCGGCCAGCGCTGGGTGCCCGCGACGCTCGACCTCGGGATCCACATCCAGCAGTCGCGGCTCGACCAGACCTACAACACCCCCGCGCTCGCGACGCTGTTCCTGATGGCCGAGCAGGTCGACTGGATGAACGCCCAGGGCGGGCTGGCCTGGGCCACCGAGCGCACCGCCGACTCCGCCCGGATCCTTTACACCTGGGCGGACAAGGCACCGTACGCCGAGCCCTTCGTGACCGATCCGGCCAAGCGCTCGACGGTGGTCGGCACGATCCGGCTCGACGACACGATCGACGCTGCGACCGTGGTCAAGACGCTGAAGGCCAACGGCATCCTCGACGTCGGCGCGTACCGCGCCGCCGGCTACAACGGCCTTCGGGTCGGACTGTTCCCCGCCATCGAGCCCGCCGACGTCGAGGCTCTGACCGCCTGCATCGACTGGGTCGTCGACCGGCTGTGACCCGCCGCTTCGTAGCGGCGGCTGTCGCAGCGGTATGTGCGAGCGCGTTGGTGGTCGCCCCGACCGTGCGCGCTACCGCGACCCCGACGGGCCGCCACGGGATCCACTGGGGATCCTGCCCGACCTACCGCTACCCCGACCTGCGCGGGACGGGCGTGCAGTGCTCGCGGCTGCGGGTGCCGTTGGACCACGCGCACCCCGGCAAGGGGTCGGTGACCCTCGAGGTATCGGTCCTGCGCCACACCTCGAGCGCCGCGAACTACCGCGGGGTGCTGTTCGTCAACCCGGGGGGTCCGGGTAGTCCCGGCCTCGACCTGCCGGCCGTCCTCGAGCCGTTCGTCCCGCACGGGGTCGGAGCGGACTACGACTGGATCGGCTGGGATCCCCGCGGCGTAGGGACGAGCACGCCGACGATGCGGTGCAACCGGAAGTACTTCAACGGCCCGCGGCACAGCTACGTCGCCACCACCAAGGCGCTGCAGCACTACTGGCTGTCCCGGACCAGGCACTACGCCGCGTCCTGCGCGCGCAAGTATCCGAAGCTGATCAACCACATGACGACGGTCGACTCGGCGAAGGACATGGAGTCGATCCGCAAGGCCCTGGGTGTGTCGCGGATCAGCTACTACGGCTTCTCCTACGGCACCTACCTCGGCCAGGTGTACTCGACGCTCTACCCGTCGCACCTGCGCTACATGGTCCTCGACAGCACGGTCGATCCGCGCCGCGTCTGGTACGGCGCGAACCTCGACCAGGACAAGGCGTTCGACCGCAACGCGCAGATCTTCTTCAAGTGGATCGCGAAGTACAACGACGCGTTCCACCTGGGCCGGACGGAGCAGGCGGTCACGAAGCGCTACTACGCCGACCTCGACCGGCTGGCCCGCTCGCCGAAGGGAAAGCTCGGGCCGGACGAGTTCGCCGACGCGATGACCGGCGCGGCGTACTACCAGTTCGGCTGGGTCGACCTCGCTCGCTCGTGGCAGTCACTCGACAAGAACCACAAGGCGACGCCGATGCTCGACCAGTACGCCGACCTCGACCTGCCCGGGGACGACAACGAGTTCGCGGTGTACTCCGCCGTGCAGTGCACCGATGCGCACTGGCCCCGGAAGTGGAGCCGATGGCTCAAGGACACCAAGGCGTACGCCGCGAAGTACCCGTTCCTCACGTGGAACAACGCCTGGTACAACGCACCCTGCCTGTACTGGAAGGGCAAGCAGCACACGCCGCTCACGATCCGCGGCAAACGCACGCCGAGCGTCCTGCTGATCGACGAGACGCTCGACGCCGCGACGCCGTACGAGGGCAGCCTCGAGGTGCGCCGCCGCTACCCGCACGCCAGCCTGATCGCCGAGCCGGGCGGCACCACCCACGCCGACTCGTTGTCCGGTGACCGCTGCGTCGACAACAAGATCGCTGCGTATCTCGAGAGCGGGAAGCGACCGGCCCGGCGATCCTGGGACGGGCCGGACGCGGTCTGCACCCCGTTGCACACCCCGCATCCGCACGTGACCAAGGCGCACGTGCACCGCGTCGCGCACCTTCGCCCCGCGTAGCCACCAGTGGTGCTGATCCTGCTGCCGCCGAGCGAGGGCAAGGCGCCGGGCGGGTCCGGGCCTCCCGTCGACCCAAGCGCACTCTCCTGGCCACAGCTCGAGAGGCACCGGGAGCAGGTGCTGCGGGCGCTGGTCACCGTGTGCCGGCGCAGCCCGGCGAAGGCCCGGACGCTGCTCGGCCTGTCGGAAGCGCTCGACAGTGACCGCGCGGCCAACGCGGCGGCGCCGACGTCTCCGACGATGCCGGCCGGCCACCGCTACACCGGTGTCCTGCACGACGCGCTCGGCTATCCGACCTTGCCGGTGGCCGCGCGCCGCCGTGCCGACCGGTCCGTCGTGGTGTTCTCCGGGCTGTGGGGTGCGGTCCGCCCGCTCGACCCGCTGCCGGCGTACCGGATCGGCATCGGCACCAGGCTGCCGACGATCGGAGCGCTGCCGCCCTACTGGCGTGATGCGCTGTACGACGCGCTCGACGCGGAGGTCGCCGCCGACGGCGCGCTGGACCTGCGGTCGGCGGGCTACTCGCAGATGTACAAGCCGTCGCGGGAAGCGGCCGCGAAGATCGTCACCGTCGCGATCACCGGTCCCGATGGCAAGCGCGCCGCGTCGAGCTACCAGAGCAAGGTCGCCAAAGGCCGGCTGGTCCGCGCGCTGCTTCAGCTGAGCAGGCCCGGACCGGGTGACGTCGCGCGAGCGGCCGAGTCGATCGGCATCGACCCGGTCGAGGGGAAGGACGGGCTCACCCTGCGATGCCCGGCCGGCTGGGGCCTGGTCAACCCGCCGAAGGACGCTTAGCGACTACCGTGACGGCATGGAGGCGAAGGAGCCGGAGCAGTACGAGCTCGAGGTGACGATCGCCGGCACCGTCATCTGGCTCATCGCGCTGATCGTGCTCGCCGTGTTCTTCAACGACGACCTGCAGCGCCACCACGCGCAGTGGTGGTACGGCGCGTGCGGCGCCGGGATGGCGTTCGGCTGCTACGGCATGTATCGCGCGATCAAACGCCGTCGGTCTTGACCGGCTCCGTAGCCGGACGCTCCACGATGTCGTAGCCGGCCTCGTCGATCAGCGGGGGCGGAGGCGCCGGGGAGACCGGAACGACGACCGCCTCGGAGTGCGCGCCGCAGCCGTGGTCGACCGCGACGACCTTGCCGTCGTCGGGGGCGTACTCGTTCGCGCAGGCGCCGAACGCCTGGCGCAACCCACCGGCCAACGGCAGGAAGAACCCACAGGTCGCGCAGTTCGCGGGAGCGGAGCGCGCGACGTCGGCGCGCGGACCGGGGTCGCCAGCGTACCAGCGGTCCGCCGTGTCGAGCCGCCCGTCGTAGGACATGACCCGCTCGCGGCCGAGGCCGACCTCGTACGCGACGGCGGCCTCGTCATCGTCCTCGGTCGACATGTACGCCGGGATCAGCCGCGGGTCGTCGGCGGCGGTCGGCAGCAGGTCGCCGGCGCCCAGGTCGCCCGGGCGCAGCCGCTCGCTCCACGGCACCCACTCCGGCGCGAGCACGGCGTCCGGTCCCGGCAGCAGCACGACGTCGTCGACGGTCGCGCTCCGCGCGCGTGACGCCCGCGCCACGGTGACCGCCCAGCGCCACCCGACGTACGCCGGGTCCAGCGTGGCGAAGTAGTGGGTGACGACGCGCGCGTCGTCGGCTTCGGTGCCCAGGTGCTCGCCGACCAGACCGGGCGCGTCCTCCTCGGCCGCTTCGCGGGCAAGCTCCACGGCCTCGGCGCCGACGGCGTCGACGTCACCCGCGACGTCCACACCGACATCGCCGTGTGGTGGCGCCTCCGTTCCGGTCACATGTTTAGTCTCGCTCATGACCCGCGACGGCGGCGAATCGCCTGGGGAACCGGAACCGGTTGAGCGCGTAGGCGCTTCGCTGTGGCGGCTGCTGGTCGCGATCGTGCACGCCTTCCGGCGCGGGATGCGCCGGCTGCGGGTGTGGAACAGCCGGGGCGGCGCCGGCGCGTCCGGTCTCGCGGCGCTGGTCGAGACGCACGCGCTGCAGTCGGCCGGCGACGCGACCGTCACGGTCGCCCTGGCCGGCTCGCTGTTCTTCTCGGTGCCGACGCACGAAGCGCGCAGCCGGGTGGCCCTGTACCTGCTGATCACGATGGCGCCGTTCGCGGTGGTGGCGCCGATCCTCGGCCCGCTGCTCGACCGGGTGCGCCACGGTCGGCGCGCCGCCCTCGCGATCACGATGCTCGCCCGGGCCGCGCTCGCGCTGGCGATCGGCCACAGCCTCGGCAGCGGTGACCACACCTCGGTCACCCAGGCGCTCACGCTGTACCCGGCGGCCCTCGGCGTACTCGTGGCGAGCAAGGCCTACGGCATCGCGCGCAGCGCCGCCGTACCTCGGCTGTTGCCCGAAGGCATGACGCTGGTGCAGGCGAACTCGCGTCTCACGCTCGCTGGCGTGGTCGCCCCCGGAGTCGCCGGCAGCATCGCGGCCGCGGTCATCACGGTGCTCGGCCATCGCACCGAACTGCTGCTCGGCGCCGCGGTGTACGTCGTCGCCGCGGTCACCGCGTTCCGGTTGCCGAGCCTTGCCGACGGGGGCGGCAAGCGGATCCGCCGCGGCGAGAAAGCCCCCCGCACGGGTTGGCTCACGGGCGACCTGTTCCGGCCGTTGCGCACCGCCGCGTCGTTGCGCTGGCTGTCGGGCTTCCTGCTCCTGTTCGGCGCCTTCGTGGTCCGCGACCATCCGATCGGCGGGCTGAGCCCGAACATCTGCCTCGGTGAGCTCGCGCTCGGGATCGGGGTCGGCAACCTGCTGGGCACGGTGCTCGGCGCCCGCACGGCGGCCGCCGCCGGTGCCCGGCTGTCCGCGCTGCTGCTCGCCGCCACGGTCGGGGTGAGCGTCTTCGCCGCCTTCGACTTCAACGTGGTGTCGGTGTTCGCGGTGGCGGTCGTCGCCTCCGCGGCGGCCGCGATGTCCAAGCTCGCGCTCGACGCGACCATCCAGCGGCGCATCGACGAAGAGGTCCGGACCTCGACGTTCGCCCGGTCCGAGACCGTGCTTCAGCTGTCGTGGGTGGTCGGCGGCGGGATCGGGATCGTGCTGCCGACCCGGCCCGAGGTGGGCTTCAGCGTGGCGGCGCTGGTGCTGGCCACCGCGCTGGTCATGGCGTTTCGCCGCGCGCCCGCCGCTGCGACGAGCTAGCGCCTAACCCTCGAGCTCGCTGGCGATCGCCCGCATCATCTGGGCGATCCGCGAACCGGTCTGCTTGTCCGGGTAGCGACCCCGCCGCAGGCCCGGCTGCACCTTCGCCTCGAACAGCTTGATCATGTCGTCGACCCGGCCGTGCAGCTCCTCGGCCGGCCGGCGGGTGGCGGCCGCCACCGACGGCAGCGGGTCCAGCACGCGTACCGACAGGGCCTGCTCGCCCCGACGTCCTTCGGCGACCCCGAACTCGACCCGCGCGCCGGGCTTGAGCGTGGTGCCGTCCGGCAGCGAGGACGCGTGGACGTACACGTCGCCGCCGTCATCGCGCGCGAGAAAGCCGAAGCCCTTCTCCACGTCGAACCACTTCACCTTGCCCGTGGGCACCGCAGACCTACTTCACCTAGTCACTTGCGCGCCCCGATCGGTGACGCCCGGACAAGGCTAGCCGTCTGCGGAAGCGTTTTATTCCTACGCCGAGAGGGCCTCGTTCATCGAGCCCGAGCGGAAGCCGCGCGGGTCCACCTCGACCGCGTCGAAGCCGGTGACCGCCGCCAGCAGGTCGGGACGTGCCGCCACCGCGCCGACGAGCTCGCGATCGACCTCGACCCGTGCGATGTCGCCGAGGTCACGAACCCGCAGGTCGCGCACCGGGATCCCGGCCGAACCCAGCGCCGCCCGCAACGCGGCTTCGGCCCGCTCCACCCGGGCCAGCCGGTACGGCGAGACCTCGATGCCGTAGGCGATCCGGCTGGACAGGCACGCCGCCGCGGGCTTGTCCCAGGTCGGCAGGCCCCACTCCCGGCTGGTCGCGCGGATCTCCGCCTTGGTCAGGCCGGCGTCGAGCAGCGGGGTGACCGCGCCGCGCTCGGCCGCCGCCCGGATCCCGGGCCGGAAGCCGGCGACCGCGTCGTCGGCGTTGGTGCCGGTCGCGACGTACCGGACCCCTGCCTCGGCTGCCAGCGGCGACAGTACGTCGAGCAGCTCCGCCTTGCAGAAGAAGCAGCGGTCGGCGCCGTTGGCCCGGTACCCGTCCCGGGACATCTCGTCGGTGGCGGGGGTGAGGTGGCGGACGCCGAGGCTGGCTGCGAACGCCCGCGCCTCGTCGAGCTCGGTCGCGGGCAGGCTTGCGGAGACCGCGGTCGCCGCGACCACCTGGCCGGCTCCGAGCACGCGCACCGCCGCGGCCAGCAGGAACGCGGAGTCGGCGCCGCCGCTGAACGCGACCAGCACGGTGCCGAGCTCGCGCAGCCGCGCCTCGAGCGATGCGAGGGAACCCACGTCGGCAGGCTACTTACTGCGCCTATCCGGATGTCGCCGGAGTCCGCGCGAGCGCGGCCACCAGCGCCGGCGCCTTCGGCACCCCCAGTCCGGTCGAGTCGTCGTAGCCGCGCCGCGCGTGCAGGGTGCCGAGGACGCTCATCAGCCGCAGGCTGTAGACGACCTTCGACGTCGCATCCCCGTCGGAGGCGTAGTCGGCGCGGACGTTGACCAGTCTGGACACCCCGTTCGTCTTCGGCACCGCGACCGGGTCGTAGAACAGCCGGCTCCGGCCGGCCGCGGTCCGCGACTTCGCGTAGAGGGCCGGGGTCACCAGCCCGAGGCGGTGGCCGGCGGTCGACACGGCGAGCGCGACCATCCCGGAGAACAGCGGGCAGCCGAGGCTCGTGCCGCCGATCCGGTACTCGCCGTAGCGGTCGGTTCCGTCCGGGAAGTGCTGCGTGAGACCGACCAGCATGCCGGTCGTCGAGTCACCCACCAGGGACAGGTCCGGCTCGACCCGGCCCGGC
>CAZEAM010000392.1:0-1699 GCA_964510285.1 uncultured Frankiaceae bacterium
GTGCAAGTTCGCGGGAGGGGTCTTAGCCGCTGGGAGGCGCCGGAGGGGAGCGGCGGGGCCAGGGCGCAGCTGACTCCAGCTGTCGTGCGACCGCCAGCAGCAGTCCCTCGCCACCGGTCGGCGCGACCAGCTGCGCCGACAGCGGGAACCCGCTGGCGTGCCGGCCGGCCGGTACCGCCGCCGCGGGGTAGCCCGCAACGTTCCACGGCTGGGTCAGCGACGCGAAGCTGACCGCGCGGACGTTGCTGCGAAACGACCGCCGGCACCACTCATCGGCCGCGACCGGCAGGCGCGCCAACGTCGGCGTGACCAGTACGTCGTACTCGGCGAAGAATGCGGCGGTCGCCTGCTGCCAGCGCCGCCGGCCCTCCTCGCGAAGCCAGCCGCGACGGCGGATGACGTTGCCGACCCGGACGTAGGGTCGCGAGCGGCGTTCGAGCCGGCGCAGCGACAGGCCGTCCGCGGACTCCGCGATCCCCGCCACCGCGCGAGCTCCCGCGGTCATCGACAGGCCGCGGTCGTACGGCGGGTCGGCTTCCCGCACGTCGTGGCCGAGCGAGGACAACGTCGCCGCCGTCCGGGTCGCGGCCGCTGCGTAGTCGGCGTCGGCGTGCGCGTTACCGAACGGCAGCCGGGTCGACACCGCGATTCGCAGCGGTACGTCGATCGGCATCGGCAGCCGCAGGTCCGGCCGGTCGGCCATCACCGACAGCGCGATCGCCGCATCCTCGACCGTCGTGGCGAGTGGCCCGTGGGCGGACAGCCCGAACCAGTCGCTGCCGGTCTCAGACCCCGGCACCACCCCCTCGCCCGGCTTGATGCCGAACAGCCCGCAGCACGCGGCGGGTATCCGGATCGACCCGCCGCCGTCGCTGCCGTGTGCGAGCGGCACCATGCCGGCTGCCACGGCGGCGGCGCTGCCGCCGGAGGACCCACCGGCCGTGCGGCTCAGGTCCCACGGGCTACGGGTCACCCCGAACACGCTGTCCGTGAACGGCCAGATGCACAGCTCCGGCACCCGGGTCTTCCCGACGACGACCGCGCCTCCGGCACGCAGCCGGCGGACCACCTCGTGATCGGCCGCGGCGGCGGCATCGGAGGTGGCGAGCGTGCCCAGCCGGGTCGGGTGTCCGGCGAGTCCGAGGACATCCTTCACCGCCACCGGGACACCGGCCAGCGGTAGCTCGCCGAGATCCGGCCGCCGCTGCAGCTCTTCGGCCTCCCTCAGCGCCTCGTCGCGACGGACCAGCTGGAACGCGCCGACCCGTGCGTCGGCGGTCGCGATGCGATCGAGATGCGCCGCGACCACATCGACCGGCAGCAGGGCGCCGGACCGCACCTGCGCCGCGATCTCGGCCGCGGTCGGTGCGGTCACTTCGTACGACGACGGGCGCGGCTCTTCGACGTCCGGGCCGCAGCAGCACGGCGTGCGGCCACCCGGGCCGCGATCGCCTCGGTGAGCTCGCTCGCATCACGCACCACCTCACCGAGCACCGCTCGGCGCACCGCCGCCTGGCGCCGCCAGATGTGGACGTCGAGCAGGCCCATCCCGATCGCGACCAGCGCGATCCCGACCAGGCCACCCGACACGACCCACGGCAGCTGGTACACGGCGTACCCCCGCGCGGCTGCTCCCGACCACGCCAGCCCGATCACCACGAACCCGGCGACGACGAACATCGCGATCACGACCGCGGCC
>CAZEAM010000393.1:0-2704 GCA_964510285.1 uncultured Frankiaceae bacterium
CCGTAGAAGTCGAGGATCGCCTTGCGGCCCGCCTCGTCGAGCAGGTCGGCCGGCACGGTCATCGCGACGTGGTTGAACCGCGGATGGTCCTTCGTCTTCGCCTCGGTCATGGCCGCACCAACGCTTTCGTCGGGATCTCGCCGGCTTGTAACCGGCGCATCGTGTTCAGCAGGTCGTCCAGCCCGACGTCGTCGGGACACACGAGGGCCTGCGTCGGAAGCCTTCCCGACGCGAGCAGCGCCAATGCGGCGTCTATGCCGCCTGCGTCGTAGCAGTAGGCGCCGGTCACGACGAGCTCGTTGAGCAGGATACGGATCGCGTCGAGCCGCACGCTCATCGCACCGGTCCCGAGCAGCACCAAGGTCCCGGTCGGGCGCAGCAGGCCGAGACCCGTGGTGATCGCGGCCGCCACTCCCGAGGTCTCGATGACGACGTCGTACCCGTCCTGGTGCGCCTGGGTCGGCATCTCGGGTACGGCGGGCAGCTGGTCGGGTGCGACGACGTGGTGGGCGCCGATCGCCTTCGCCCGGTCGCGTCGGGACGCGGCCGGCTCGCTCACCGTGACCTCGTCCGCGCCGTCAGCGAGCAGCGCCGCCGCGACCAGCTGGCCAAGCGGGCCGCCGCCGCTGACCAGGATCCGCAGGCCCTTGGGACCGTCCGGCAGCCTCGCCGCCGTGATCCCGTGCAGGGCGACCGCCAGCGGCTCGGACAGCGCGGCGACGCGTAGGTCGAGGCCTTCCGGTACGGCGTGCAGCGAGCGTGCGGTTGCGAGATGGAACTCCGCGAACGCGCCGCCGACGTCGGATCCGGCATGGTACACGCTGTCGCCGCGCATCGGGTCGGCCACGCACAGCGCCGGCCGGCCGGCACGGCACCACTCGCACTCGCCGCACCACGGCGGGCCGCCGACGACGAGATCGCCGACCGACCAGTCCGTGACGTCCGGCCCGGTCGCCGCGATCCGGCCCGACCACTCGTGTCCGGGGATCGTGCCGGGTGGCATCCAGCCCTCCAGCGCGCCGTGCAGGTCGGTGCCGCAGATCCCGCAGTACTCGACCTGGACCAGCACCTCGCCCGGTCCCGGCTCGGCACGGTCGACGTCCCGGACGGCCAGCCGCCCGGGCCCTTCGATCACGGCCGCCCTCATGCCACTTCCCGGTGTCGGCTCATCGGTAGTCGAACGCCACCTTGATCGTGCCGGTCTCGCCCTGCCGGGCGATCGCGCCGAACGCGTCGCGCCAGGTGTCGAGCCGGAAGGTGTGCGTGAGCATGTCGCTCACGTCGATCCCGCCGGTCGCGGCCCAGTCGAGGTAGTGCGCGATGGCGTGCTTGCGGACGCCGCCGATCTCCTCGACCCCGAACGCGTTGGACCCGATCAGGTTGAGCTCCTTGAAGTACCACGGGCTCCACTCGAACCGGCCGGCCTGGCTCACCCCGGTCATCACCAGCCGGCCACGGGCCCGCAGCACGCGGACCGCGACCTCCATCGTCGACGGCGCCGCGACCGTGTCGTACACGATGTCGACCCCACCCGGGAAGGTCATCGGCAGACCTTCCCACGGGTGATAGAGGGTGCCCTGCGACCAGTCGGCGACCGCGTCGACCAAGGCCGAGCTCGGGTCGTGGAAGAACGCCTTCGCCCCGTGACGGGCCGCGGCGTCGGCCTGGTGCTGCCATTTCACGACCGCGCCGACCTCGACGTCGGGGTGCAGCTTGGCCAGCACGGCGAGGGTCGACAGGCCGAGCGCGCCGATGCCGTACACCAGCGCCTTGCCGCCGGCCTGTGGGGGATTGCGCAGCACGGAGTGCAGCGCGACCGAGAAGGGGTCGGCGAGCACGGCCACCTCGTCCGGCACGCCGTCGGGGCACGGGATGGCCATCGACGTGTGCGCGGGGACGAGCTCGGCGAAGCCGCCGCTCGCGGTCGAGGAGTTGCCGGTGTGGATGCCCGGGGCGAGATGGCCTTCCGTGAAGTGGTGGCAGAGGTTGAACTCGCCCGCCTGGCAGGACGGGCAGAGCGGGGAGATGCCGCGCGGTCCGCAGGACAGCCACGGGTTGAGTACGACGCGCTCGCCGACCCGGCGCCCGGATGCTGCGCCGGCCTCGACGATCTCGCCGATCACCTCATGGCCCAGGACCTGCGGGAAGCTGATCAGCGAGGTCATGGCGTTGTCGCCGTCGCCGTCCATGAAGACCTGCTTGGCGTCGGATCCGCAGATCCCGCACATCTTGGTCTCCAGGATCACCCAGTCGTCCGCAGGCAGCGCCGGGTCCGGGATCTCGCGCAGGTCCATCGGCACCGTCGCGAGCGCCTTCTCGGCCGGCAGCGCGTCGTCGGGGAGCGGGTCCCCCGGGGTGGTGCTCACCCCGAAGATCAGTCCGCGCATCAGGGTGCGCCCTCCTCGTGGTCGCGGCCGAGGTGGGCGTGCCCGTGGCCGAAGTTCTTGGTCGCGTTGCGCAGAGCGGTCGCCATGATGGTCAGGGTCGGGTTCTGCGCTCCACTGCTCGGGAAGACCGAGCCGTCGGCCACGAAGACGTTGTCCAGCCCGCGGACCATGCCGGTCGCGTCGGTGACCGACGTCTTCGGGTTCTTGCCCATCCGCATCCCGCCCATGATGTGCGCGCCGTGGGGAATCGCGGTGCCGGTCAGGCTGTCGGCGAGCGACTCGGGTACGGCTGCGCTCACCGTCGCCGCTCCCGCTGC
>CAZEAM010000394.1:0-3507 GCA_964510285.1 uncultured Frankiaceae bacterium
GGTCGCGTCCTGCGGCGTGGTGTGTGATCTGACCGCCGCGTGATCCTTGTTGGACTCTAGGCAGTGATCGCGGTGAGCGTCACCTCCTCGGCGGTGGTGGTCTCGATGAGAGCGGCTCGACATTTCGCGAGGATCTCCAGGCCGATGTAGCGGCGCATCTCGGTCCATTCGTCGTGTTGTTCGGCGAGCACTGCGCCGACGAGACGGATCAACGCTTCCCTGTTGGGGAAGATGCCGACGACGTCGGTGCGGCGGCGGATCTCGCGGTTGAGCCGCTCGTTGGGGTTGTTCGACCAGATCTGACGCCAGATCGCTTTCGGGAACGCGGTGAAGGCGAGGATGTCGGCGCGGGCGGCGTCGAGGTGGTCGTGGACTTCGGGGAGCTTTTCGGCGAGCGCGTCGAGGACTCGGTCGAACTGGGCGTGCACCGCTTCGGCGTCGGGCTGGTCATAGACCGAGTGCAGCAGCGCCTTGACCCATCCCCAGGCGGATTTCGGGGTGACGGCCATCAGGTTCGCCGCGTAGTGGGTGCGGCAGCGTTGCCAGCTCGCCGACGGCAGTGTCGCGCCGATCGCCGACACGAGTCCGGCGTGGGCGTCGGAAGTGACCAGTCCGACCCCGGTCAGGCCGCGGGCCACGAGATCACGCAGGAAGGCGAGCCAGCCGGCGCCGTCTTCGGCGGTGGAGACCTGCAAGCCCAGGATCTCCCGGTATCCCTCGGCGTTGACTGCGGTCGCGACCATCGCGTGCACGTTGACCGTCCGTCCACCCTCGCGGACCTTGAGCACGAGAGCGTCGGCGGCCATGAACGTGTACGGGCCGGCGTCGAGCGGCCGGGTGCGGAACGCCGCGACTGCCGCGTCGAGATCCTTAGCCATCTCCGAGACCTGCGACTTCGACAGCCGATCGATCCCGAGGGTGGCGACGAGCTTCTCCATCCGCCGGGTCGAGACCCCCAGCAGGTAGGAGGTGGCGACGACGCTGACCAGCGCCGCCTCAGCGCGGCGCCGGTGGGTCAGCAGCCAGTCCGGGAAGTAGCTGCCGGAGCGCAGTTTCGGGATCGCGACGTCGATCGTGCCCGCCCGGGTGTCCCAGTCCCGGTGCCGGTACCCGTTACGGGTGTTCGTGCGGGCCTCGGTCCGCTCGCCGTAGCCGGCGTTGCAGATCGCATCGGCGTCCGCGCTCATCAACGCCTCGATGAACGACGACAACATCGCCCGCAACAGATCAGGGCTCGCCTGCTCGAGGTGTTCGGTCATCCAGCCGGACAGGTCAATACTTGGCGCAGCGGCCATCGCGTGTGTCTCCTCGCTCGAGTTCTTTCGACGGATCTCGTTGAGGATCACGCGGTGGCCGTCTCAGTTCACGACGCCACGCACGAGCGAGAAATCAAACACCACCTCGCTGGACGCAACTGGTGCGCGGCACCCCATCACGGCCGCTTCACGTTTGCTCAATTGACGACGATCGCACGTGGCATTCCGACGCCGGCAGGCGTCGCCACAGGCCGGCAAACCTCTGGTACATCCGTGAATGGCACCACTGGCGGTGAGTACCGCGAGGTACAGATCCCGTTCACGACCAATCTCGACTGTCCGACGCTGCGGTCAGCATGGGAGGCGGCGCTTCGTGCCGCTCATCGGTCATTCGTCTTCCACGACGGTCCTGCGTACGAGTTGCATTACATCGAAATACTGGGTAGCCAAGCTGGCATCACAGTTGACCTGGGGGGATACACGCTGCCAGGCGCTTGTAATGGCGCGACCCTGATCGTATCTGAGCGCTAGCCCAAGGTAAACCCAACGACGCGTTGACTCACCAGGAACCTCCGTGAGCTGCCCGGCGTGTCCGGAGACTCCCGGGATTGGGGGGCTCACCGCTATGGGACGTCCGAGCAAGTGTGACGAGGAACTGCGTGAGCGAGCGGTGCGGAGAGGGCCCCGTGGCGGTGCCTAATTCAAAACCGCGGCATACGCTTCGCCCATGACGGAGACGACAACGCGCGACACCCTCTACATCGACGGCCAGTGGGTTGCTGCCTCGGGCGGCGAGTTCATCGAGGTCGAGAACCCCGCCACCGAGGAGATCATCGGCAAGGTGCCGGCCGGCACGGCGGCCGACGTGGACCGAGCGGTTGCGGCCGCCCGCGCCGCCTTCGACGGCTGGGCCGCCACCGATCCGGAGGAGCGAGCCAAGTACCTCGGCCGACTGGGCGAGGCGCTGGCCAGCCGGATGGACGAGATCGCCCGCTGCATCTCCGCCGAGATGGGCGCGCCGCTGAAGTTCGCCCAGCTGGTCCAGGCCGGGCTTCCGCTGGCCGACATCGGCACTGCCGCGACCGGTGCCGGCGAGATCCGCTGGACCGAGCAGATCGGCAACTCCACCGTCGTCCTCGAGCCGATCGGCGTGGTCGGCGCAATCACGCCGTGGAACTACCCGCTGCACCAGGTGACGGCGAAGGTCGGCGCGGCTCTGGCCGCCGGCTGCACTGTCGTCCTCAAGCCGAGTGAGGTCTCGCCGCTGTCGGCGTACCTCCTGTTCGAGGCAATCCACGAGATCGGTCTGCCGGCGGGTGTCGTCAACCTCGTCACCGGCTACGGGCCGACCGTCGGCGAGGCAATCGCTTCGCACCCGGATGTCGACATGGTGTCGTTCACCGGCTCGACGCGGGCTGGTACCCGGGTGGCTGAGCTCGCCGCGCCGTCGGTGAAGAAGGTCGCGCTCGAGCTCGGGGGCAAGAGCGCGAACGTGATCCTGCCGGATGCTGACCTCGAGAAGGCCGTGAAGGTCGGACTCGCCAACTGCTTCATCAACTCCGGTCAGACCTGTACGGCGTGGACCCGGATGCTGGTGCACGAGTCGCAGTACGACAAGGCTGTCGAGCTGGCCGCTGAAGGTGCTGCGGCGTACACGACCGGCGACCCGCTCGACGACGCGACGCGGCTTGGTCCGCTGGTCTCCCGAACGCAGCGCGAGCGCGTCGTCGGCTACATCCAGAAGGGCATCGAAGAGGGTGCCCGGGTGGTGGTCGGCGGGGCGGAGCGGCCGCACGAGAAGGGCCACTTCGTCAGCGCCACCGTCTTCGCGGACGTCACGACGGACATGACGATCGCGCAGGAGGAGATCTTCGGTCCGGTGCTGTCGATCATCTCCTACTCCGACGAGGACGAGGCGCTGCGGATCGCCAACGACTCGGAGTACGGACTCGCCGGCGCGGTGTGGGCAGCGGACCAGGACAAGGCCGTCGCGTTCGCGCGCAAGATGCGGACCGGTCAGGTCGACGTCAACGGCGGCTCCTTCAATCCGGTGGCGCCGTTCGGCGGGTACAAGAAGTCGGGCATCGGGCGCGAGCTCGGTCGGTACGGCATCGAGGAGTTCCTGCAACCCAAGTCGCTGCAGCTCTAGGCGGCTGCATGCGGGTGTACATCGGGTCCGACCATGCCGGTTGGGCCTTGAAGAAGCGACTGCTCGAACGGGTCCCGGAGCTCGGTCACGAGGTCGTCGACT
>CAZEAM010000395.1:0-19423 GCA_964510285.1 uncultured Frankiaceae bacterium
TCAAGGGCGCGGCCAAGGCGGCCAAGCGCGGCAGCGAGCGTGAGGCCACCAACGGACTCGTCGCGGCCGCGGAAGGCGCGATGATCTCGCTGGCCAGCGAGACCGACTTCGTCGCCAAGAACGAGGAGTTCCAGAGCCTCGCGGCCGACATCGTCGCTCTTGCCGCAACGACTCACCCGGCAGACGCCGAGGCGCTGGCTTCGGCGACTCTTGCCGACGGCCGCACCGTCGAGCAGGCCATCGAGCAGACCTCCGCCGTCATCGGCGAGAAGTTGGCGATCGGCCAGGTCGCGGTGTTCGAGGGCAAGACGACGACCTACCTGCACAAGCGGGCCACCGACCTGCCGCCGCAGATCGGGGTGCTCGTGCAGTTCGAAGGCGACGACGCGGAGACCGCGCGCGGGGTCGCGATGCAGATCGCGACGTACAACCCGCCCTACCTCACCCGCGACGACGTCCCGGAGGAGACGGTGGCCAACGAGCGCCGGATCGCCGAGGCGACCGCCCGCGAGGAGGGCAAGCCGGAGCAGGCGCTGCCGAAGATCGTCGAAGGCCGGCTCACCGGCTTCTTCAAGGACAACGTCCTGCTCGACCAGGCCTACGTCCGCGACAACAAGAAGTCGGTGCAGGCCGTGCTCGACGAGGCCGGCGTGAAGATCACCAAATTCGTCCGCTTCGCGGTGGGCGCCTGACGCATGGCTGACTCGCCGGCGCGGTGGGGTCGTGTCCTGCTCAATCTGGGCGGGGAGATGTTAGGCGGTGGTTCCGACGGTGTCGACCCGGATGTCGTGCAGGACGTCGCCCGGCAGATCGCCGATGTCGTCAGCAGTGGAGTCCAGGTCGCCGTCGTGATCGGCGGCGGCAACTTCTTCCGGGGGCACGAGCTCTCCGAGCGCGGTATGGACCGCGGCCGCGCCGACTACATGGGGATGCTCGGCACGGTCATGAACTGCCTTGCGCTGCAGGACTTCCTGGAGAAGCAGGGTGTCGAGACCCGGGTACAGACCGCGATCATGATGGGCCAGGTGGCCGAGCCGTACGTGCCGCGCCGAGCGATCCGCCACCTCGAGAAGGGTCGGGTCGTCATCTTCGGCGCCGGCCTCGGCGCCCCGTTCTTCTCGACCGACACCACCGCAGCGCAGCGCGCGCTCGAGATCGGTGCCGAGGTGCTGCTCATGGCGAAGGCGGTCGACGGCGTGTACGACGACGATCCGCGGGCGAACCCGAACGCGAAGCGGTTCGAGCACATCACCT
This sequence comes from uncultured Frankiaceae bacterium, assembly GCA_964510285.1. Lineage (GTDB taxonomy): Bacteria > Actinomycetota > Actinomycetes > JAFAQI01 > JAFAQI01 > DASZTV01. Next base: position 1,255 of record CAZEAM010000395.1, read on the forward strand.
ATCCGGAGGTGCTCGCGCGGGAGCTGAAGGTCGCCGACCTGACCGCATTCACGCTGTGCATGGACAACTCGTTGCCGATCGTCGTGTTCGACCTGCTGGTCGACGGCAATATCGGCCGGGCGGTCCGTGGTGAGAACATCGGGACCGTCGTGGACGGAGGCGCACCTTGATCGACGAGACGATGTTCGAGGCCGAGGAGAAGATGGAGAAGGCCGTCGGCGTGCTCCACGACGACCTCGCGACGATCCGCACCGGCCGCGCGACGCCGCAGATGTTCTCGAAGATCGTCGTCGACTACTACGGCACGCCGACGCCGGTGAACCAGCTCGCGTCGTTCAACGTCCCGGAGCCACGGATGGCGATCATCTCGCCGTACGACAAGGGTTCGCTCGGCGCGATCGAGAAGGCCATCCGGGACAGTGACCTCGGGGTGAACCCGACCAGTGACGGATCCATCATCCGCGTCGTCTTCCCCCAGCTCACCGAGGAACGGCGCAAGGAGATGATCAAGGTCGCGCGGCAGAAGGCCGAGGACGGCCGGGTCTCGATCCGCAACATCCGCCGTCATGCGAAGGAGGCGCTCGACAAGCTCGTCAAGGACGGCGAGGTCGGCGAGGACGACGTGAAGCGGGCCGAGAAGGAGCTCGAGCAGACGACCCACAGCTATGTGGAGCAGGTCGACGAAGCGCTCAAGGCCAAGGAAGCCGAGCTTCTCGAGGTATGACCGAGGGGGAACCCGGCCGGGCCGGTCGTAACCTGCCTGTCGCGGTCGGGGTGGGGCTCGGCCTCGGTGCGCTGTTCTTCCTCACTGTCTTTCTCTACAAGCCGTTGTTCCTCGTTGTGATCGTGCTCGCCGTGGTGCTCGGGATGCACGAGTGGACTCGCGCCATGGACACGAAGGCGTGGCACCCGCCAGTGGTGCCGCTGATGCTCGGCTCGACCGCGATTGTGTGCACCTCCTACGCCGTCGGCCGTGACGAGATGACCACGGCCATGCTGCTGACCGTCCCGTTGATCCTGGCCTGGCGGGTGTGGGCCGGCATCGACGGCCTGGTCGCTGACTTCGCCACGGCCGTGCTCGCGCTGGTGGTCGTCGGGTTTCTTGCCGGCTTCGCCGGGTTGATGCTGTCCGCGCACGACGGCGATCGGCGTATCACGTGTTTCATCGCGACTGTCGTCGCCAGCGATGTCGGGGGCTACGCCGTCGGAGCACTGTTCGGCAAGCACCGTTTCGCCCCACGCATCAGTCCGAAGAAGTCGCTCGAAGGGCTCGCCGGCTCGGCCGCGATGTGCGCCTTCATCGGCTGGCTGCTGTGCACCCGCCTGCTCCACACCGACTGGTGGCAAGGGGTGCTGTTCGGCCTGGCGCTGGTCACCAGCGCGACGCTCGGGGACCTCGCCATGTCGATGGTCAAGCGGGACGTCGGGATCAAGGACATGGGGACTCTGCTTCCCGGTCACGGTGGCGCCCTCGACCGGCTCGACTCCTTGCTGCCGTCCGCACCGGTGGCGTGGGCGCTGCTCGCGGCGTTCGTGCCGCTCCATTCGTGAGGCCGCACGCAGTTGCCCAGACCGCATAGGCCGCCCCGTCATCTCGCGGATCTGACCCGCGACGAGCGGCGCCAGGCGCTCGAGGAGGCGGGGGAGCCTGGCTACCGCGCCGAGCAGCTCGCCCGGAACTACTTCGTCCACCACCGTGACCTCTCGGCGATGACCGACGTCCCGGCGCGCGACCGTGATCGTCTCGCGGAGCAGTTCATGCCGCGACTGCTCGACGATGTCCGCACGGTGGAGTGCGACCAGGGCAAGACCCGCAAGACCTTGTGGCGGCTGGGCGACGGCTCGCTCGTGGAAAGCGTGCTGATGCGGTACCCGGACCGGGTCACGATGTGCGTGTCGTCGCAGGCCGGGTGCGGGATGGGGTGCCCGTTCTGCGCCACTGGTCAGGCCGGCCTGACGCGGAACCTGTCCGCGGCCGAGATCGTCGAGCAGGTCGTGATCGGCGGACAGGGCGTCGTCGACAACATCGTCTTCATGGGGATGGGCGAACCGCTCGCGAACTACCAGGCGTTGATCAGCGCGCTGCGGCGGATCACCGAACCGGCGCCTGACGGCCTGGGGATCGGACAGCGCCACATCACCGTCTCCACCGTCGGGCTGGTGCCCGGCATCGAGCGGCTCGCGGCCGAGCGGCTTCAGGTCAACCTTGCGGTGTCGCTGCACGCACCTGACGACGAGCTGCGGGACACGTTGGTCCCGATCAACCTTCGATGGAAGGTCGCCGAGGTCCTCGACGCGGCCTGGCGCTACGCCGCGTCGTCCGGCCGCCGGGTTTCGTTGGAGTACGCGATGATCCGTGACGTCAACGACCAGCCGGAGCGCGCGCACCTGCTCGGCTCCTTGCTGGCCGGGAAGCTCGCGCACGTCAACCTGATCCCGCTCAACCCGACGCCCGGCTCCGCGTGGACGGCGAGTACGCCGGAACGAGAGCGCGAGCTCGTGCGGATTCTGCGCTCGTACGGTGTGCCGACTACCGTGAGAGACACGAGGGGACGGGAGATCGACGGAGCGTGCGGTCAGCTCGCCGCCACCGCCTCGCCCTGAGCAGCGAATCCCAGAACGCGACGGAGGACCCGATGAACCGCTCCGCAATCGTGGCCGCACTCGCGGCGGCTGCGCTGCTGGGGTCGACACCGCCCGCACTCGCCGCACCCCCGCGACACAGCTCGATCTTCGCCGGGTACGAGGTGTCGAAGCCGACCGCGCACCTGCGGAACGTGACCGCCACGTTCGTCGTGCCGCGGATCTCCTGTGAGCACGAGTTCGGAGGCGTCGGTACGGCCGTCCTCGTCTACTCGCACGTCAACCCGCGCACCGGCGCGCACCGAACCTCCGGCGGCGGCGTGGGCGTCGCGAGCCAGACCTTCGTCGGCGACAGCAGTGTCACGGTGAACGGCGTGAGCGGCGAGCTCAACCCGTTCAGCAAGACCCACGCGACGGGGGTCCGGATCGACGGCCGCCCGCTGGCGAAGAACCATCCGCATCGGTACGTGTGGGCACGTGACGGCAAGACGCTCGTGACTGCCAGCGCCCTGACCGCCGGCGAGAACTTCACGCTGACCTTCCGCAGCGGCGGCTGATCAGGGCACCGTGGCGGACGCCGTGCGCAGCATCGTCATCCTCGGCTCGACCGGATCGGTCGGCACGCAGGCGATCGACCTGGTGCGCGCCAACCCTGACCGGTTTCGGGTGGTCGGTCTCGCCGCAGGCGGCGACCGGGCGTCGCTGCTCGCCGAGCAGGCCATCGAGCTCGGCGTCGAAGTGGTTGCGGTGGCGAAGGCCTCTGCGTTGGAGGACGTGCAGCTTGCCCTCTATGCCGAGGCGCAGCGACGCGGTCACGACCGAGGTGGTTTCGCGCTGCCGAAGCTGCACGCCGGGCCGCCGGCCGCGGCCGAGGTGGCCGCGTGGTCTTGCGACGTCGTGCTCAACGGCATGACCGGTTCGGTCGGGCTCGCCCCGACGCTCGCCGCGATCGATGCCGGCGCCACGTTGGCCCTGGCCAACAAGGAGTCGCTCATCGCGGGTGGCCAGCTGGTCGCGGAGCGCGCCCGGCCGGGCCAGATCGTCCCGGTCGACTCCGAGCACTCCGCGTTGGCGCAGTGCCTGCGCGCCGGTGCAGCGAGTGACGTGCGGCGACTCGTGCTCACGGCGAGCGGCGGGCCGTTTCGCGGCCGCAAGCGCGGCGACCTGAGCGCCGTCAGCCGCGAAGAGGCACTTGCTCATCCCACCTGGGACATGGGTCCGGTCATCACGCTGAACTCCGCGACCCTCGTCAACAAGGGCCTCGAGCTGATCGAGGCGCACTGGCTGTTCGGCGTGCCGTTCGACGCGATCGATGTCGTCGTACACCCGCAGTCGGTCGTGCACTCGATGGTCGAGTACGTCGACGGGACGACCGTCGCGGTGGCCAGCCCGCCGGACATGCATCTGCCGATCGCGTTGGCGCTGGCCTGGCCCGAGCGGGTGCCCGAGGCTGCGCCGGCCATCGACTGGACCAGCGCCACGGCCTGGACCTTCGAGCCACTGGACACCGAGACATTTCCCGCGGTCCAGCTGGCGCGGGACGCCGGACGCACCGGCGGCACGGCCCCCGCGGTCTTCAACGCGGCGAACGAAGAGGCCGTCGCGGCGTTCGTCGGCGGCCGGATCGGCTTCCTGCAGGTCGTGGACACCGTCGCCGCGGTGCTCGGCGAGCACACGGTGTCTTCAGGTTCCCGGCTTACCCTGGAAGGCGTGGCAGATGCCGAGGCGTGGGCGCGCGCGCGTGCGCAGGAGCTGACGGCATGAGCTACGCGGTCGGCGTCATCGTCTTCTCGGTCGGCATCCTGCTGTCGATCATGCTGCACGAGCTGGGCCACTTCACGACGGCCCGGCACTACGGGATGAAGGCGTCCCGCTTCTTCATCGGCTTCGGCCCGACGCTGTGGTCGACGCGGCGCGGCGAGACGGAGTACGGCGTCAAGGCGCTGCCGTTCGGCGGCTTCGTGAAGATCGACGGGATGACCGCCCTCGAACCGATCGACCCGGCGGACGAGGGCCGGGCCTTCTACAAGCAGCGTGCTCTTCCCAGGCTCGTCGTGCTCTGCGCCGGCTCCTTCACCCATCTGGTCGTGGCCGTCCTGCTGGTCTTCGGCATCATCGCCGCGACGGGGGTCGACCCGCTGAACGCCAGACCGACCACCACCGTCGACCAGGTCGAGAAGTGCATTCCGGTGCACTCGAGCAGCGGGGCTTGCACGGCGGGCGACCCTCGCGCGCCGGCGTACGGGAAGCTGCACGCGGGCGACAAGATCCTGGCGGTCGACAAGACCGCCGTGTCGACCTATGCCGAGATGTCGCACGCGCTGGAGTCACACCCCGGCAAGGTCGTGATCCTCACGGTCATGCGCGACGGCCATGCCATCAACGTCCCGCTGGTGCCGGTCGGCGTCCCGGACGGCAAGCGGACCGTCGGCAAGATCGGCATCCTGCCCACGGCGGAGGGCAGGCCGGTCAGCTTCGCGGGGTCGTTCGGCAAGACGTTCACCACTCTTGGCACCTTCATCACCGCGTCGGGCAAGGCGCTGGGCGACCTGCCGCACCAGGTCGGCGACATCCTTTCCGGCAAGCCTCGGGACGCGCAGGGCGCCGCGAGCATCGTCGACGTGGCCCGGGTGAGTGGGCAGATCACGTCGTCGGGGGCAGGTCTGGGCGACGTGGTGGCCTCGCTGCTCATGATCCTGGCCGAGGTCAACCTCGCGGTCGGCCTGTTGAACATGCTTCCGCTGCTGCCGTTCGACGGTGGCCACGTCGCGATCATCGGCTACGAGGAGACCCGGTCCCGGCTCTACCGCTGGACCGGGCGGGCCGACCCGGGTCGCGTGGACATCCTGAAGGTGCTGCCGGTCACCTACGCTGTGTTCGCGGTGATTGTCGGCCTTTCGCTGGTGCTGCTCTACGCCGGCATCACCAACCCGATTCGGATCCAGTAGAGGAACGATGACTCTCGCCCCGCGCCGCGTCAGCCGGCAGATCCACGTGGGCAGCGTCCCGGTCGGCGGCGACGCTCCGGTGAGCGTCCAGTCCATGACGACCACCAAGACGGTCGACGTCGATGCGACCTTGCAGCAGATCGCGCAGCTGACCGCGGCAGGCTGTCAGATCGTGCGCGTAGCGGTCCCCAGCCAGGACGACGCGGACGCGTTGCCGGAGATCGCGAAGCACTCGCAGATCCCGGTAATCGCCGACATCCACTTCCAGCCGCGCTACATCTTCGCCGCGATCGACGCGGGTTGTGCCGCGGTGCGGGTCAACCCGGGCAACATCAAAGAGTTCGACGGCCGGGTCCGCGAGGTCGCCGAGGCGGCGAAGGCCGGCGGGGTGCCGATCCGGATCGGCGTCAACGCCGGATCGCTCGACAAGCGGTTCCTGGACAAGCACGGCGGACCTACGCCGGAGGCGCTCGTCGAAAGCGCTTTGTGGGAGTGCTCGCTGTTCGAAGACCACGACTTCCGCGACATCAAGATCTCGGTGAAGCACCACGACCCGGTCGTGATGGTGTCGGCGTACCGATTGCTGGCCGAACGCTGCGACTACCCGCTGCATCTCGGTGTGACCGAGGCCGGCCCGTTGTTCCAGGGCACGATCAAGTCGGCGGTCGCCTTCGGCGCGTTGCTCGCCGAGGGGATCGGCGACACCATCCGGGTCTCCCTGTCCGCGCCCCCGGTCGAGGAGGTAAGGGTCGGGATCGCCATTCTCGAGTCGCTCGGGCTGCGGCGCCGGCGCCTGGAGATCGTCTCCTGCCCGTCGTGCGGGCGTGCGCAGGTCGACGTGTACACGCTCGCGGACAAGGTTCAGGCCGGCCTTGAGGGCATGACGGTGCCCCTGCGCGTTGCCGTCATGGGCTGTGTGGTCAACGGGCCCGGCGAGGCCCGGGAGGCCGACCTGGGGGTCGCCTCCGGCAATGGCAAGGGCCAGATCTTCGTCAAGGGAGAGGTGATCAAGACCGTTCCCGAAGCGCAGATCGTGGAGACCCTGGTCGAAGAGGCAATGCGGCTCGCTGAGCAGATGGAGGCTGACGGCGTCTCGTCCGGCGAGCCAAGCGTCTCCGTCGGGTAGCCAGGTGGCGTGCCACTGATGTTGCGCGTCCTCGACGATCGGGACCTGCCCGACGTGCTCGACCTGCTCGAGGCGGATCCGGTCGGCAACGTGTTCGTCGCCTCCAGGGTGTGCGCCGCCGGCCTTGCCCCGGAGCGGCTCGGGGCGCAGGTGTGGGGTTATGGCACCGGGAGCCGGCCTGCGGCGCTGTGCTACGCGGGCGCCAACCTCATCCCGGTCGGCGCGGACCACGATGCGTTGCACGCGTTCGCCGAGCACGCGGCGCGACAAGGACGGCGGTGCTCGTCGATAGTCGGACCAGCGGAGATGGTGGCGGTCATGTGGTCGGCCCTCGAGCGGTATTGGGGTCCGGCCCGCGACGTGCGGATGCGCCAGCCGCTCATGATGACCACTGCCTACTCGCCGGTGCCTCCGGACACCGCCGTACGGCGGGTACGCCTCGACGAGCTCGACCTGTTGCTGCCGGCCAGCATCGCGATGTTCACCGAGGAAGTCGGCATCTCGCCGGTGGCCGGGGACGGCGGAGTCCTGTACCGCGCCAGGGTGCGCGAGCTCGTGAGCAGCGGACGCGCATTCGCGAGGTTCGACGGCGACCGGGTGATCTTCAAGGCCGAGGTCGGGGCGGCGACGAAGTCCGTGTGCCAGGTGCAGGGGGTGTGGGTGGAGCCGAGCCTGCGCGGTCGTGGGCTGTCGGTGCCCGGAATGGCCGCGGTGGTCGCCTCCTGCCTGCGCGACATCGCCCCAGCCGTGTCGCTCTACGTCAACGACTTCAACGAACCCGCCCGCAAGGCCTACGAGCGGGTGGGCTTCACCGAAGTAGGGGTTTTCGCGTCGATCTTGTTTTGACGGACAAGATTCGGTTGGATGCGACGTACCACCCGGAAGGAGTCGTCGCATGCGAAAGGTCGGACTCGGAGTTGCCGCGGTTGCGCTCGTCGTGGGCGCGGCGGCGTGTGGTTCCAGCAGCAGCGGCGGTACCGCCAGTCCGGGCGGGGGGTCGTCGAAGTCGAACTCGACGGTGATCCTCGGTACCACCGACACGATCGTCTCGGCCGACCCGGCGGGTGCCTACGACCTGCCGTCCTGGACGTTGATCTACAACGTCTACCAAACGTTGCTGGCGGTCCCTCCGGGCACGAGTGACATCACGTCCGAAGCCGCGAACTGCGACTTCACCAACGACACGACGTACGTCTGCACCCTCATTCCGGGCCAGACGTTCTCCAACGGTGACCCGCTGACCGCGCAAGACGTCGTCTACTCGTTCAAGCGCGTGATCGACATCGCCAACCCGAACGGCCCGGCCAGCCTGCTCGCGTCGATGAAGGACGTCACCGCCTCAGGCAACAAGGTCACCTTCACGCTGAAGGCACCGGATGCAACCTGGCCCTACATCCTGACGACCGCTGCCGGGGCGATCGTGGACCGCAACGTCTTCCCCGCGAAGAAGCTGCTCGCGGACGACAAGGTGATCGGCTCCGGCCCGTACATGCTGACGAGCTACACCCCGAACCAGGTCGCGCAGTTCAAGCCGAACCCGCACTACGGCGGGAGCGACCAGCTGGCCAACGGCGGCTTCGTCGTGAAGTACGAGCAGGATGCCGCCACGCTGGTCTCCGACGCCCAGTCCGGCGCGGTCGACATCGCCTACCGGACCCTGTCGCCGACCCAGCTTTCGGCACTGCAGGGGTCGAACGGCATCACGCTGGAGCAGGGCAAGGGCATCGAGATCCGGTACATGGTCTTCAACCAGAAGGTCGGACCGGCCAAGGACAACGCGCAGGGGCTGGCGATCCGCCAGGCGGCGGCGCAGGTCATCGACCGCTCGTCGATCGCCTCGGACGTCTACCACGGCACGGTGCTGCCGCTGTACTCGATCGTCCCGCAGGGTCTCAACGGCGCGACCGAGGCGTTGAAGACGGCCTACGGCGCCGACCCGGACGTCGCCAAGGCCAAGGCCACTCTCTCGGCGGCGGGCGTCACCACCCCGGTGTCGATGACGCTCTGGTACAACGTCAACCACTACAACGACGCGGATCTCGCCACCGAGCTGATGCGTCAGCTCAACGCCAGCGGGCTTTTCAAGGTGAAGCTGCAGACCGCCGAGTGGGCCACCTACAGCAAGGCGGCGCTCACCGACGGCTACGGCGTGTTCCTGTTCGGATGGTTCCCCGACTACCCGGACGCGGACGACTACACCGGTCCGTTCTTCCCGTGCAAGACGTCGTTCCTCAACGACCACTACTGCAACCCGAAGGTGGACAGCCTGATCGCGGCGGAGAAGGCGGAGACGGACGCGGCCAAGCGGCAGCAGGACTTCGCCCAGATGCAGGACCTGCTCGCCAAGGACGTGCCGCTCATCCCGATCTGGCAGGGCGGCCAGGTCGCCGCGGTGCGCTCCGGCGTCACCGGGGTGGCCTCGACGCTCGACCCGTCTTACACCTTCCGGTTCTGGCTGGTCGGGAAGAGCTAACCGACCAGTCGCTACCGAAGGGTGGCCGCAAGAACCGGCAGCCTGCGTCGATACCTGCTGACGCGGCTGGCCCTGGTCGTGCCGATGGTGTTCATCCTGCTCACCATCGTGTTCCTGCTGATGCGGGTTGCGCCCGGCAACCCGATCCAGGCGTCGGTCGGCGCGCACCTGTCGCCGGCGGCGCTCAAGCTGCGGGAGCACCAGGCCGGGTTCGACAAGTCCCTCATCGTTCAGTACGGCGAATACCTGAAGCAGGTGCTCAGCGGCAACTTCGGCACGACGATCACCGACAACCGGCCGGTGACCCAGATCATCAAGCAGAACGGTGCCGCGACGCTCGAGCTGACGACGGCGGCGATGTTCGTCGCGATCGTCGTCGGGATCCCGCTGGGACTGCTGGCCGGCCGGCTGCGTGACACCTGGGTCGACGTGTCGTCCCGGGTGTTCGGGATCGTCATCTACGCGGCGCCGGTGTTCTTCCTCGGGCTGCTCGCACAGCTGCTGTTCGGCCACGAGCTCGGGTGGCTTCCCACATCGAGCCAGGCTTCGGTACTGACCCAGCTCGACATCAAGCCGCACACCAACATCCTCATCCTCGACGCGTTGATCGACGGCAAGTTCGGTGCGCTGCCGGACCTGTTGAAGCACCTCGTGCTGCCCGCGACGGTGCTCGGCCTGACCATCTCGGGGGTCGTGATCAGGCTGGTCCGCGTCAACGTCATCCAGACCCTGCGTGGCGACTACATCGAAGCCGCCCGGGCGCGCGGGATCGCCGAACGCGGCGTCGTGGTCCGGCACGCGCTGCGCAACGCGTTGGTGCCCATCGTGACCGTCACGGGCCTGCAGGCTGCGTTGCTGATGTCGGGTGCGGTGCTCACCGAACAGACGTTCAACTGGCCGGGCATCGGCAACCGTCTCGTGTTCTACCTGGAGGCGCGTGACTACTCGGCGGTGCAAGGCATCGTGACGGCGTTCGCGCTGGCGGTCGTCGTCATCAGCCTGCTGATCGACCTGATCAACGCCTGGATCGATCCCCGGGTGAGGTACTGATGTTCGGCTCCCGCATCCGCAGCCTGCGCCGCATCCTGGCACCGCTGTTCGCCGCTCGCGGACTGCCTCGGGTCCTGCTGTGGGTGGGCGTCTCGCTGACCGCGATCTTCGTCGTGCTGGCGATCTTCGCCCCGCTCATCGCGCCGTACGGGTTCGACCAGTACGCCGCCGACGGGGTGCGATTCCCGCAACAGGCCGCCCCGTCGATCCACCACCTGCTGGGTACGACGGTGCAGTCCGACGACGTGCTGTCGCGGATCATCTGGGGAGCGCGCACCTCGATCGAAGTGGTCGTCCTGGCTGTCCTGCTGAGCATCGTCGTCGGCGTCCCGATGGGCTTGGTGTCCGGCTACTTCGGGGGATGGCTGGACCGAGTGCTCGTCGTGGTCAACGACTCCCTGTTCGCCTTCCCCTACCTGCTGCTCGCGATCGTCATCGCGTTCTTGCTGCAGGGACCGATCGGTGGGGGAGTCGCGACCGCCGCGATCGCCATCACGGTGGTCTACATCCCGCAGTACTTCCGGGTCGTGCGCAACAGCGTCCTGTCGGTCCGCGAGGAGCCTTACGTGGAGGCCGGACGTGGTCTCGGAGCCCGCCCTCGGACCGTCATCCGCCGATACGTCTTCACCAACGTGGTGCAGTCGGTGCCGGTGCTGGCCTCGCTCAACGCCGCGGACGCGATCCTCACCCTCGCCGCGCTGTCGTTCCTGGGCATCGGGATCGATCCGTCGGCTGCGGCAGAGTGGGGATACGACATCTCGCGTGGCATCGACGATGCGCAGGCCGGTTACTGGTGGACCGGTCTGTTTCCCGGTCTCGCGATCATCTTGCTGGTCACCGGTCTGACCCTCGTCGGCGAGAGCCTGAACGACTCGATCAACCCGCTGTTGCGCCAGCGTCGGTTCACCCGGATGACGATGCCGGACACCAGGCCGGAGCCGGCGCTCGCGGCGGAACTGCCGTCGGCGACGCCCGTCATCAAGGTGCGGGATCTGCGGGTCTGGTATGGGAGCGAACGGGGTCCGGTGCAGGCCGTCGACGGCGTGTCGCTCGACGTGCGGCTCGGCGAGTCGCTCGGCGTGGTCGGCGAGTCGGGGTGCGGCAAGTCGACGCTGGCCCGTGGCCTGCTCGGGCTGTTGCCGGCGGGCGCGGTCAGCGACGGCCTGGTCGAGTACGAGGGCCGCAACCTGGTGGAGCTGCCGCAGGAGGAGCTCCGCTGGCTGCGTGGGCCGTCCCTCGGCATGATCTTCCAGGAGCCCATGACGCGGCTCGACCCGCTCATGCGGGTGAGCGAGCACTTCGCCGAAGCGCTTCGTACCCACGATCCCGGCATCTCCGAGACGGAGGTGGCGCGACGCTCGCTCGAGGCGCTCGCCGGGATGGGGATCCCGCCGACCCGGTTCAACAACTATCCGTACGAGTTCTCCGGGGGGATGCGCCAGCGCATCCTGATCGCGCTGACATTGGTGCTCGGCCCGAAGCTGGTGATCGCCGACGAGCCGACGACCGCGCTCGACGTCCTGGTCGAAGCGCAGATCCTGGAGATCATCGCCGACATCAAGCGCAACTTCGACACCGCGATCCTGTTCATCACCCACAACCTCGGCATCGTCGCCGAGGCCTGCGACCGGATCGCGGTGATGTACGCCGGGCGGATCGTCGAGCAAGGCCCGGTGTCACAGGTCTTCGCCGAGCCACAGCATCCCTACACCCGGGAGCTGCTCGCCTCGACGATCAGCCTGACCACCACGGACCTGCACTACATCGAAGGCTCGCCGCCGGACCTGCTGTCGCCGCCGCCCGGCTGCCGGTTCCACCCACGATGCCCGGCGGTGATGGAGGTCTGCTCGCAGCGCTTCCCGCAGCCGGTCGACCTCGGTGGCGGCCATCCGGTGGAGTGCTGGCTTCATGTCTGACCGGCCCCTGCTCGAGCTCGACGACGTACGGGTGCACTTCTCGTTGCGCGGGAGCTTCCTGCAGCGCATGGCAGGCCGCGACATCGGGTCGGTGAAGGCCGTCGATGGCGTGAGTCTCACATTGCGCCGCGGCGAGGTGCTCGGCGTGGTCGGCGAGTCGGGCAGCGGCAAGACCACGCTCGGTCGCGCCGCCTTGCGCACCGTCCCGGTGACCTCCGGAACCGTGCGGTTCGACGGCACCGACATCACCGGCTTCCGGGAGTCGCGACTGCGCCCGCTTCGCCGCCGGATGCAGATGGTGTTCCAGGATCCGAACGCTTCGCTCAACCCGGCGATGACGATCGGTGCGGCCGTGGGCCATCCCCTGCAGATCCACAAGATCGGCCGCGACGCCGCCGAACGCGAAGCGCTCGTGTCCGAGGCCCTGGAGCGGGTCGGCCTGGCCCCGGCGGGGCGCTACCTCGACAAGTTCCCGAGCGACCTGTCCGGCGGGCAGAAGCAGCGCGCCGTGCTGGCACGGGCGGTCATCTGCGGGCCCGATCTGCTGGTCGCCGACGAACCGGTCTCGATGCTCGACATGAGCGTGCGAGCCCGGGTGCTCGACCTGATGCTGGACCTTCGCCGCGATCTCGGTCTGACCTACCTGTACGTCACGCACGACCTGGCAACCGCGAAGTTCTTCTGCGACAGCATCGCGATCATGTATCTGGGTCGCGTCGTCGAGTACGGACCGGCCGAACGGATCTACGCCGATCCGCGCCACCCGTACACCCAGGCTCTGCTTCGCGCGATCCCGGAACCCGATCCGTCGCGCGACGTGGCGCATGACCTGCCCCGCGGCGAGGTCCCGGATGCCGTGCAGCCCCCGATGGGTTGCTCGTTCCATCCGCGTTGCCCGGTGGCGTTCGAGCCGTGCGGGTGGGAGAGCCGCGACCTCGCCGACCTGCTCGAGCGGCACTGGGCGTCGCGCCCCGCCGAAGGCTACGAGAGCCAGCGGGGCGTGCTCGGCAAGCTCGGTGACCTGGAGCAGCCGGCGACCAGCGCGCAGCTGCCCGCGGGCGGTGGCGCCGGCAGCGCGGACGTCGAGGCCTTGCTCGAGGAGATCCGTGCCGAGAACCCGACCGACCCGATCTGGCGCGGAGTCCGCAACGTCCGCCCGGACACAGCCGGTGTCACGGTCGAGTTCCGTGAGGACTACGTCGATCCACCCCTGTACGACCTCGGGGACGTCAAGGTCGCCTGCCTGAAATATCGAGGCGACACAGCCGTTTAGTCTCGTCCCATGGTCACGCGCATGTCGCAGCTGTTCCTCCGCACGCTGCGTGACGATCCGGCAGACGCCGAGCTGCCGAGCCACCGGCTGCTGGTTCGCGCGGGCTACATCCGCCGGGTGTCGCCGGGCATCTACACGTGGCTTCCGCTCGGCAAGCAGATCCTGGAGAACGTCGCCGATGTCGTCCGGGCGGAGATGAACGCGATCGGAGCTCAGGAGGTGCAGTTTCCTGCCCTCCTGCCGCGCGAGATCTACGAGTCGAGTGGGCGCTGGAGCGCCTATGGCGACACGCTGTTCAGGCTGGCCGACCGCAAGGGCGCAGAGCACCTGCTCGGCCCCACCCACGAGGAGATGTTCACCCTTCTCGTGAAGAGCGAGCTGTCCTCCTACCGGGACTACCCGGTCACGCTCTACCAGATCCAGACGAAGTACCGCGACGAGGCCCGGCCGCGGGCCGGCCTGCTGCGCGGCCGCGAGTTCGTGATGAAGGACTCCTACTCCTTCGACCTGGACCAGGACGGTCTGCAGGCTTCGTACGACGCCCACCGTGCGGCCTACCAGCGAATCTTCGACCGGCTGGGTCTGGACTACCGGATCGCCTTCGCCGTGTCCGGAGCGATGGGTGGATCAGCGAGCGAAGAGTTCCTCGCCCCGGCCGAGTACGGCGAGGACACCTTCGTGCAGTGCGCGAACTGCGACTACACCGCCAACACCGAGGCAGTGGAGATCCGCACGCCGGATCCGGAGGACCCGCAGGGCAAGCCGGCCAGCGAGGTGCTGGACACGCCGGACACGGCAAGCATCGAGTCACTGGTCGGGTTGCTTCGGCAGCGCGGCGTTGCGACGAGTGCCGCCGAGACGTTGAAGAACGTCGTCTTGAAGACCCGCGAACCGGGCGGTAAGTGGGAGCTGCTGATCGTCGGCGTGCCGGGCGACCGGGAGGTCGACCTGAAGCGACTCGCCGGACAGTTCGAGCCGGTCGAGGTCGAGGTCGCCGATCCGGAGCTGATCAAGACGGTGCCGGGGCTGGTGCCGGGCTACATCGGGCCGCAGCACCTCGCCGAGTGGGGCGTCCGCTACCTCGTGGACCCGACCGTCGTACCTGGAAGCGCCTGGGTAACCGGGGCGAACGATGACGGCAAGCACGCGGCCAACGTGGTGCGCGGCCGCGACTTCGAGCCGGCGGGTGAGATCGGCGCGGTGGAGATCCGCGACGGCGACCGGTGCGGGCGCTGCGGCGGCGTGCTGTCGATCGCGCGCGGCATCGAGATCGGGCACGTCTTCCAGCTCGGCAAGAAGTACGCCGATGCGTTCTCCCTCGATGCCCAAGGCCCGGACGGCGAGCCGATCCGGATCACGATGGGCTCCTACGGCATCGGCGTCAGCCGTGCCGTCGCCGCGGTCGCGGAGCAGACCCTCGACGAATCGGGACTGTGCTGGCCTGCCTCGATCGCGCCGTACGACGTCCACATCGTCCCGGTCGGCAAGGGCAGCGAGCAGCTCGACGCAGCGACGAAGCTCGCGGAGGATCTCGAGGCCGCGGGCCACCAGGTGTTGCTCGACGACCGCGACGGCTCGGCGGGCGCGAAGTTCGCCGACGCGGACCTGATCGGCATGCCGACGATCGTGGTGGTCGGCAAGGGACTCGCCGACGGAAACGTCGAGGTGAAGGATCGCAGGACCGGCGAGCGGCGGACCGTCGCGCTCGCGGACGCGGTGCGCGAGCTCAGCTACGACCCGGCAGCGCCGGTACCGGAGAACCCCAGCGCGCAGCCGTGACGGAGGCGTCGGAAAGCCATCCGACAGCGAGCGCGCGAGCCGAGGACCGCGAACCGGCCGCGGCGCAAAGGTCCCACGCGACGCCGCAAGCGGCTGACTCGAGCTGCGCGGCGAGCCGGCGTGCGGCAGCGGCATCGGCGACCGGGAACGGCAGCCGGTAAGCCGGTTGCGCGGGAGCAGCGACCGCGCCGCTGCCGCTGATCAACGCGGAGATCTGGTCGCGGAGCTGCTCGTATCCGACCAACCGCGCGGCGGCGAGCTTGCGATCCTTCCCGGACAGGTGCGCGCCGGCGACGCCGTAGCCGTAGACGACGGCCTGCGCGGCAGCCAGTGCCTGCTTGAGTGCGACGAGCTCAGTCACGGGCCAGCACCTCGTGTGAGGCGGCGATGCTGGCGAAGACCGCGGCGTGCGTACCGCTGGTGGCCGTGAGCGCGGCGGCACGCAGCGACGTGGTGCTGCTACGAAGCAACGACCGGGCCGAGGGGCCGATGGCGGTCGCGGCGCCGGGCGCCGAGCCGCCGAGCGCAGCCAGGTGCGCGACATGAGCCTCGCGTTGCGCCGGGTCGGTGGTTGCGGCAAGCAGGGCGACCTCGGCATCGCGCGCGGCGGCCAGCGCCGAGGCATCGGGATCGAGGTGGCGAGCAGCGGGTGGCGAGGCGCCCTTGCACCCGGCGAGGCCGAGCGCCGCGAGGCCGAGAAACGACCGCCGAGTGAGGGATACGGCGGATTTCACCGCGCCCAGTCTGCCATTCCGATTACGCTGCGGCGCATGGCGGCGACCACCGCAGCTTCGCTGCGCCCACTCGTGGAACCGGTCGTGACATCGGCCGGCTACGACCTCGAGGATCTCGTGGTCAGCGCCGCGGGCCGCCGCAGCGTGATCCGGGTGGTCGTCGACGGCGACGGCGGCATCGACCTGGACGCGGTTGCCGGGCTGTCGCGCGCGGTCTCCGCCGCCCTCGACTCGGCAGAAGCGTTCGGTGGGGCCGCCTACACCCTTGAAGTCACTTCGCCCGGCGTCGACCGCCCGCTCACCGAGCCACGCCACTGGCGCCGCAACGTCGGAAGGCTGGTCGAGACCCAGGCGTTCAAGGGGCGGATCGTCGAAGTGACCGATGACGGCGTAGCCGTCGAGGTCGAGGGGGAGACGCACCAGATCGCCTACGGCGAGCTCGGCACCGGCAAGGTCATCGTGGAGTTCTCCCGATGAGGGCCGTGCGGAGCGCGCCGTGAACATCGACATCACTGCGCTGAAGAGCCTGGTCCGCGAGAAGGACGTCTCGCTCGACACGGTCGTCGAGGCCCTCGAGTCGGCACTGCTTGCCGCGTACGAGCGCACCGAGGGCGCCCAGCCGCGGGCCCGGGTTGCGCTGGACCGCAAGTCCGGCGAGGTGACGGTCTGGGCGCAGGAGGTCGACGAGGAGGGGCAGGTCGTGCGCGAGTACGACGACACCCCGAGCGACTTCGGCCGCATCGCCGCGATGACGGCCAAGCACGTGATCATGTCCAGGCTGCGCGACCACGCCCAGGAGACGACGTACGGCGAGTACGTCGGCAAGGAGGGCGACCTGGTCAGCGGAGTCGTGCAGCACCACGCCGGAATGCGCGCCGACGGGCCGGTCCTGGTCGACCTCGGCGACCTCGAAGGCGTGCTCCCCCCGGGAGAGCAGGTGCCGGGCGAGCGCTACGTGCACGGGGAGCGGCTGCGCTGCCTCGTGGTCAGCGTCAACCGCGGAATGCGCGGTCCGCAGGTGACCCTCTCCCGCACGCATCCGAACCTGGTCCGCAAGCTGTTCGCGATGGAGGTCCCGGAGATCGCCGACGGGACGGTCGAGATCGTGGCGATCGCCCGCGAGGCCGGCCACCGCACAAAGGTGGCGGTGCGGTCGCACTCCAACGCGGTGCGCGCCCGAGGCGCGTGCATCGGCCCGATGGGGGCGCGGGTGCGCGCGGTCGTGACCGAGCTGCACGGCGAGAAGATCGACATCGTCGACTGGGCCGAGGATCCGGCGACCTTCGTGGGCAACGCGCTGTCGCCGGCGCAGGTGGTCAGCGTCACGGTGGTCGACGCCGCGAACCGGGCCGCCCGGGTCGTCGTACCGGACTTCCAGCTCTCCCTCGCAATCGGCAAGGAGGGCCAGAACGCCCGGCTGGCCAACCGGCTGACCGGCTGGCGGATCGATATCCGTCCCGACAATCAGGGCTAGACTTGACAGCGGCTTCCAGGCGAGAGCCGGTCCGAACCTGTGTCGGGTGCCGGGTCAGCGCCGCGAAGTCGGAACTGCTGCGCGTCGTCGCGGTCGAGGGGACCCTGACCCCCGATCCGCGAGGCACGTCGCCGGGGCGTGGGGCGCACCTGCATCCCGATCCGGCCTGCCTCGCGCTGGCGGAGCGCCGCCGGGCGTTTCCGAGGGCCTTACGGCTTGCGGGACCGCTCGACACCGAGGTACTGAGACAACACCTTGCAGCACTGCAAACCATGGGACGGACCGAACGATGAGCGCTCGATGAGCCAGCACCGATGAGTACGACCCTGCACTGACAACGGCTTGCGGATCTCCGTGGGCCACGAAACGGAGAGTCTGTGGCCAAGGAGCGAGTATCCGCACTCGCCAAGCAGATCGGCATGCCCAGCAAGCAGCTGATCGAGTGGCTCAACAACAACGGCGAATACGTCAAGACCCCGTCGTCGACGGTCGAGGCGCCGGTCGTCGCCAAGGTCTTCGCCGCGTTCCCGCCGGTCGCCGAGGCCGAGAAGCCCGCGCCGAAGAAGAAGGCGGCCGCGCCCGCGCCCGAGCCGGCGGCCGAGCCGCCCGTGCCGGCGGAGCCGAACGCCCCGGAGCCGGTGATCGCCTCGGCGCCACCGGCCGCCCCCGTGCCACCGGCCGCTCCTGCGGCGCCCCCCGCGCCGAGCTCGCTCCCGCCGCGCCCCGCTGCGCCGCGCCCGGCCGGCAACAACCCGTTCACACCGCGCCCGGCCGGCAACAACCCGTTCACCACCCGTGACCGGCCGGCCGCCC
>CAZEAM010000396.1:0-2171 GCA_964510285.1 uncultured Frankiaceae bacterium
AGGAGGCGATGCAGGTCATCGCCCGGGCCGGCGCCGGGCTGTTCGAAGGGGTGCCTGGAGGGGTGTACGCCGCGTCGGCGGATCGCGAGCTGCTCGAGCCGGTGGCGGCGTGGGAAGGTCTGGATCCGGTCGAGCCGTTCCGGGCCGAGGACTGCTGGGCGCTGCGCACCGGCCGCGTGCATCAGCTCGGCAACGACATGCTCGCGCTGCCGTGCCCGCACGTGCCGCCCGATATCGAGTGGTCGGTGTGCGTGCCCCTGATCGCGCAGACCGAGACGCTGGGTGTGGTGCATCTGCGGGTGACCGCACGCGCCGACCACGAGTCGTCCCTGGTCCGGATCGAGGAGCTCGCCACCCTCGTGCGCGACCAGTGGGGGCTGACGCTGGCCAACATCCGGTTGCGTGACACGCTGCGGGACCAGTCGATCCGGGACCCGCTCACCGGACTGTTCAACCGGCGCTTCCTCGACGAGTCGCTGGAGCGTGAGATGCAACGCGCGCGGCGCCGGGGCAAGAAGCTGTCGGTCGCCGTACTGGACCTCGACAACTTCAAGGTCTTCAACGACACCCACGGCCACCACGGCGGTGACGCGGTGCTGCGCCACCTCGGGCGGTTCCTGCTCGAGTCGACCCGCACCGAGGACGTCGTCGCCAGGTTCGGCGGGGAAGAGTTCGTCATCCTCCTCGCGGACACCTCGCTGGAGGAGGGTGCCAACCGTTGTCAGCTGCTGGCCGACGGCTGGCAGCGGCGGGCCGAGGAGGCCGCGTCGGTGCTGCAGCCGCTTCCGACGCTGTCGATGGGCGTCGCCGAGTACCCGCTGTGCGGCGAAGGCGTGCACGACGTGTTCGGGGCCGCCGACGCGGCGCTCTACGCGGCCAAGGAGCAGGGCCGCAACCGGGTCGTGGCCGCCGCCCCGCGCCCCTGACGTTGCGTTACGCCGCGCGGTACACGACGAACGACGCGGCGATGTACTGGCAGACGAACGCCGCGATGGTGCAGGTGTGGAAGACCTCGTGGAAGCCGAACCACCGCGGGCTCGGGTTGGGCCGCTTCAGCCCGTAGACGAGACCACCCACGGTGTAGAGCAGCCCGCCGACGACGATCAGCACGAATGCGGCCACGCCGGCGCCGTGCAGCAGGGGCGGCATGACGAACGCGGCCGCCCAGCCGAGACCGATGTAGAGAGGCGTGTACAGCCAGCGCGGCGCGCCGACCCAGAACACCCGAAACGCCGCGCCGAACAACGCGGTGCCCCACACCGCGGACAGCACCGCGATCCGGTCGTCGCCACTGAGTGCGAGCAGCGCGAACGGGGTGTACGAGCCGGCGATCAGCAAGAAGATGTTCGCGTGGTCGAAGCGCTTCAACCGGCGCTCGACCTTCGGAGACCAGTTGCCGCGGTGGTAGATCGCGCTGGTCGTGAACAGCGTCACCGAGGTCAGCGCGTAGGCCACGGCCGCGACCGTGGCCGGGCCGGTTGGTGCCAACACGACGAGTACGACGCCGGCCGCGAGGGCGACCGGCGAGGTCCCGGCGTGCAGCCACCCGCGCAACTTGGGCTTGGTGACGGCGACCGCACCTGCGACGGCTTCCGACGCCCGCTCCCCCGCCCGATTCCCTACGTGCAGCGCGGCGATTGCGACGTCGCGGGGATCGGTCACGGTCCCTAGTGTTCCCCGGCGCTGCCGATTTGCGCCAACGCAGTGGTCGGGAGTGTGCGATCTCACATGGGGCACAACGAGGGGACAGCGGCTCGGGCACGCCGCGTTGAGAGGCTGTCTCAGCATTCGTTCAGCCCGGCTGTGCACCGTCAAGTAGCGAGCTGACGGAGGACAAGCAGCCAATGAGCGACGACGACCTGTTCTGGTTCCCGACGTCCGGATCTGCATCTGCGGACCAGGAGGGGGACGCGGCCGGCCCGGGAGCGACCCAACCGCTTCCGACCGAGAGCTACGACTTCCCCCCACCGCCGTACCCTGCCGCGACGGGCGGGGCGGGGGTGTCGAGAGGCGAGCGCTCGCGTCGTACGACGGCTGCGCTGCTGGCCGCCACCGCCTTCGTGTTCGGCGGTGGCGGCGTGGCCATCGGCGCAGAGGTGGTCAACCACAACAACACCGCACCCGTCGCGGGGTCGGGGCTGACGATCGGCACGGCGAACCCGGCATCGCTC
>CAZEAM010000397.1:0-3630 GCA_964510285.1 uncultured Frankiaceae bacterium
CCATCCGTCGGTGCCCTTCACCGCGCTCACCCAGCCGGCGCTGACCTCGCCGCCGTGGTCGAAGAACGGCTTGCCGGTCCTCGGGTCGACGTCCCCCCACATCTGGCGCGGGCTGCCGAACTTGTAGCTCTGCGGGCAGCACCGGTCGGGCAGGATCTGGCTCATCGCGATCGCGATCGCGTCCCCGACCTCGACACCCGGGTGGTGGGTGCCGCTCGACACCGGCTTGCCCTCGGTCGGGTTCAGGCAGCAGCCCTCGGGAACGCGCAGGTCGATGCAGTTGAAGAACCCCTCGTTCTTCGGGATCGAGGGGTCCACCAGGCTGGCCAGCTGCGCGATCACGTTGCCCCGGGTGTTGCCGAAGGTGGACCAGGCCTGGATGTTGGGGCGGGTGTCCGATCCGTCGAAGTCGATGATCAGCCGGTCGCCGGTGACGGTGATCTCGCAGTGCACGTGGATGTCGGTGTTGCCGGCCGGGTCGTGGTCGACGTACACGTCCGCGGTGTAGGTGCCGTCAGGCCAGGTCGCGATCTCCTCGGAGAAGCGCCTGGTGGCGTCGGCGATGGTCCAGTCGACGGTGCCCTGTACGGCGGTCGGCCCGTACTCCGCGATGATGTCGGTGAGCCGGCGGGCACCGAGCTGAGCCGCACCGACCTGCGAACGCAAATCGCCGATGAAGCCGGGGAGCCGGCTGTTGGAGCGCATCATCAGCACGACGTCACGTCGTTCCTCGCCACGCTCGACCAGCTTGAGCACCGGGTAGCGGACGCCCTCGCTCCAGATATCCTTCGCGAAGACGTTGTAGCCGCCGGCCATCGCGCCGCCGGTGTCACCGTGGTGGCACTGGATGGACGCGAACAGCATGAGGTTGCCGTCCGGGTCGAACACCGGCGCGAACACGTTGACGTCCGGCAGGTGACCGCCCCCGTGGTAGGGGTCGTTGGCGATCAGGACGTCGCCCGGGTACAGCTCGCCCTCGAAGAACTCGCTCGCGAACCGCACCGGCAGCGTCGAGGAGAGCATGAACTGCGGGATGCCGACCGACAGTGCCGCGAGCCGGCCATGGCCGTCGAGGATGGTCGCGTTGCGCTCGTTGGACTGGTTGAGGATCGGCGTCGTGGCCGTGCGCGAGACGTAGGTCGCCATCTCGAAGCAGATCGTCTCCATCGCCGACCGGATGACGGTCGCGGTGACCGTGTCGACGGCGGGTGTGGCCTCGATCGTCACGACATGCCTCCTTACGTGCCCGGCCGGGCCGGGGTGGAGAACCACCACGGTCCTATCGGAGAATCAGACTCTCCGGCGTATGGAAGTCTTTCACAGCAACACACCGACAGGAAGGGCGTAGACGTGGGGTCCCAGCAGGCAGTGAGTGCCGCCGGGCCACCGTTCGACCCGTCCGCGTTCATCGCGTCCGGTCGCCCGCTGACCATGGGCGGCTTCCTGCTTGAGGTGTGCCACCGGTACGCCGGCAACGAGGCGCTGGTCTTCGACGACCCGCTACGCGGGGGTGAGACGCGGCGCTGGACCTACGGCGAGCTCGAACGGCAGGCCCGCCAGGTCGCCCGTGCCCTCGTCGCGCTCGGCGTCGCGCGCGGCGAGCGGGTCGCCACCGTCATGGCGAACCGGCCGGAGGCGGTGGCGGCGTACTTCGGGGCGGCCCTCGCCGGAGCGGTCATCGTGCCGCTGTCGACGTTCGCCACCAAGCCGGAGCTGTCCACGCTGCTGCGCGCGGCCGAGCCGGTCGTCGTACTCCTGCAGACGTCGATGGGCTCGCGCAGCTTCGCGACCGACTTCACGGCGCTGCGGGCGCAGTCGCCGGAAGTCGGCTCCGGACTGCGCGCGGTAGCCGCCGTCGGCCCCGACTCCGAGCGGGCCGGCCTGGAGGCGTGGGACCGCTTCCTCGGCCGCGGCGAGGCGGTGCCCGACTCGGCGGTCGAGGAGCGGGTCGCGGGTACCGATCCACTCGACACGGCGCTGGTCATGTTCAGCTCGGGGACGACCGCCACCCCCAAGGGGGTGGTGCACCACCACCAGGCGCCGACACTGCAGTTCTGGGTGCAGGCCGAGCTGTTCGGGCGGGATCAGCAGACCCGGATGTGGACCGCGCTGCCGATGTTCTGGACCGCCGGGATGAACACCGCGATGGGCGCCACCCTCGCCGCCGGCGGCTGCTGGGTGATGCAGGAAGGGTTCGACCCGGGCGTCGCGCTCGCCCTCATGGAGCGCGAGCGGGCGACCGAGCCGTACACCCTCCCCCACCAGGCCCGCGCCCTCGCGGAGCATCCCGCCTGGGCCACGACCGACCTGTCCAGCCTGCGGTGCGTGTTCGGCAAGTCGGTGTTCGCCAAGCACCCCACCGTCACCGGAGACCCGACCTGGCAGATGCCGGTCGGCTGGGGGATGTCGGAGACCTGCGCCTTCATCTCCGCCTACCCGTCGTCGACGCCGCGCGAGGTGATGAAGTCCAGCCTGGGCACGCTGCTTGCGGGCAACCGCCTCAAGGTCGTCGACCCGCAGACCGGTGAGCCGGTCGAGGCCGGCGAGGAGGGCGAGCTGCTCATCACCGGCCCCACCCTGATGCAGCACTACCTCGGCAAGACGCCGGCCGAGTGCTTCGACGGCGACGGGTGGTTCCACACCGGCGACGTGGGTCACGTCGACGCCGACGGCGCAGTGCACTGGAGCGGCCGGCGCGACGAGGTCATCAAGACGGCCGGCGCACTGGTCTCGCCGGCCGAGATCGAGGTCGCGCTGCGCGCCTACCCGCCGGTGCAGCTGGCCCGGGTGCTCGGCGTCCCCGACGAGCGGCTCGGGCAGATCGCGGTGCTGTGCGTCGAGCTTCGCGACGGCTCGACCGAGACGGCCGCCGACGTGCAAGGCTTCCTCCGCGAGCGGGTCGCGGCGTACAAGGTGCCGAAGCGGGTGGAGTTCTTCGCCGCCGGCGAGATCCCACTCACGGCGAGCCGGACGAAGGTTCGCGACGACGAGCTACGCGCGCTGCTCGACGCGCGCGCGAAGGCGGGGACGGAGCAGGGATGACCGACGAGCAGCAGGACGCCGAGCTGGATGTCTCGGATCTCGCCCGACACATGGGCGTGCCGATGATGCCCGGCGAGCTCCGTGAGCCGATCGCGGTCAACGACATCCGCCGCTGGGTGCAGGCGATGCACTACCCCAACCCGCTGCACTACGACGAGCAGTTCGCCGCCGAAAGCAGGTTCGGCAAGATCATCGCGCCGCAGTCGTTCACGGTCGCCACCGACACCAGCCACGGCTGCGCCCCCGCGCAGGTCGGCCGGATCCCCGACTCGCACCTCGTCTTCGGCGGAGACGAGTGGTGGTTCTTCGAGGCCCGCCTGGAACCGGGCGACAAGGTCCTCTGTCACCGGATGCCCTACGACTACAAGGTCTCCGAGACCTCGTTCGCCGGCCCGACCTGCTTCCAGCGCGGAGACACCGTCTACATCACCGACAAGGGAGGCCGCGTCGCGCTGCAGCGCTCGACCGCGATCCGCTACAAGGTGCGCAAGGCCAAGGAGAAGGACCTCTACGGCGCCGAGTCCGAGTCCGGCAACGCCGAGCCGCAGTGGACCGAGGACAAGCTCGCGGAGCTCGACGTCCTCAAGG
>CAZEAM010000398.1:0-3147 GCA_964510285.1 uncultured Frankiaceae bacterium
TCCGGACCGGCGACGTCCCCGGGCCCGGCGACGAGGAGTTCGAGGAGCTCGGCGCGCTGGTGGTCCGCCATTCGGGAGCGAGCGCGACGAGCTCCCCGACGTACGGCGTGTGGGCCGACCGGCCACGCGCCCGGTTCAGCACCTGGTACGAGATGTTCCCCCGGTCGGCCGGAGCGGAAGGCCGCCACGGCAGCTTCCTCGACGTGATCGACCGGCTCGACTACGTCCGGCGGCTCGGCGCCGACGTGCTGTACCTGCCGCCGATCCACCCGATCGGGCAGACCAAGCGCAAGGGTCGCAACGGCGCGGTGACCGCGCAGGCGGGCGACGTCGGTAGCCCGTGGGCGATCGGGGCGAGCGAGGGCGGGCACACCGCCATCCACCCGGATCTCGGGACGATGGAGGAGCTCCACAAGCTGGTCGGGGCGGCCACCGATGCCGGGATCGAGGTCGCCCTCGACCTCGCCTTCCAGTGCTCCCCCGACCACCCGTGGGTCAGCGAGCATCCGGAATGGTTCCGGCACCGGCCGGACGGCTCGATCCGCTACGCCGAGAACCCGCCGAAGAAGTACGAGGACATCTACCCGCTGGACTTCGACTCCTCCGCCTGGCGCGAGCTCTGGGACGCGCTGCACGGCGTGGTGCAGTTCTGGATCGAGCAGGGGATCAACATCTTCCGGGTCGACAACCCGCACACGAAGGCGTTCCCGTTCTGGGAGTGGCTGATCCCGACGGTGCGGGAGGCCCACCCGGACGTGATCTTCCTCGCGGAGGCGTTCACCCGGCCGAAGGTGATGAAACGCCTTGCCAAGCTCGGCTTCACCCAGTCGTACACGTACTTCGCCTGGCGGACCGCGAAGTGGGAGCTCGAGGAGTACCTGACCGAGCTGACCCGGACCGAGATGGTCGACTACTTCCGGCCGAACTTCTGGCCGAACACCCCGGACATCCTCACCGAGCAGCTGCAGCGCGGTGACCGTCGCACCTTCGCGATGCGGGCGGTGCTCGCCGCGACCCTGACCGCGAGCTACGGCATCTACGGCCCGGCATTCGAGCTTGCCGAGCGCGCGGCGAGACACGAAGGGTCGGAGGAGTACCTGGACGGCGAGAAGTACCAGCTGCGGCACTTCGACCTCGACGCGACCAGCAGCCTGGCCCCCTTGCTCACCACGGTGAACACCATCCGGCGCGACCAGCGCGCCTTGCAGTACAACCGCACGCTGCGCTTCCACCGCACCGACAGCGACGCGGTGATGGCGTACTCGAAGACGGTGCCGGGCGCCGCCGCAGTAGGCGAGAGCCGGGCCGACGCGCCCGTACTCGTCGTGGTCAACCTCGACGACAGGTACCGCCAGTCGGCATGGATCGACCTGGATCTCGCCGCGATCGGTGTCGCCGACGGATCGGCGTTCGACGTCAACGACCTGCTCACCGGAGCGCGCTACACCTGGAACGGCTCGCGCGCCTTCGTCATCCTGGACCCCGACGTGACCCCCGCCCACGTCTTCCGGGTCGAGCGGCCGACGACGGTGACGCCATGACGGCCGCGCCGGTCGTCGCAACCGACCCGGACGCCGCGACGTGGTACCAGGACGCGGTCATCTACGAGGTGCACGTGCGCGCCTTCGCCGACAGCGACGGCGACGGGATCGGTGACTTCCGCGGCCTGCTCGGCAAGCTCGACTACCTGCAGGAGCTCGGCATCACCGCCCTCTGGCTGCTGCCGTTCTATCCCTCGCCGTTGCGGGACGACGGGTACGACATCTCCGACTACCGCCGGGTGCACGAGTCCTACGGGACGTTGCGCGACTTCCGAGCCGTGCTGCGCGGCGCGCACGCCCGCGGCATCAAGGTGATCACCGAGCTCGTCCTGGCGCACACGTCGGACGAGCACCCGTGGTTCAAGCGCGCCCGCATGGCGCCGCCGGGCAGCATCTACCGCGACTTCTACACCTGGAGCGACAGCTCGGACCGGTACTCCGACGCGCGAATCATCTTCCAGGACTTCGAGACGTCGAACTGGGCGTTCGACCCGGTCGCCAAGGCCTACTACTGGCACCGCTTCTACTCCCACCAGCCGAGCCTCAACTACGACAGCCCGCACGTCCGCAAGGCGATGTTCGACGTGGTCGACTACTGGCTGGAGATGGGGGTCGACGGGCTGCGTCTCGACGCCGTGCCCTACCTCTACGCACGGGAGGGCACCACCTGCGAGAACCTGCCCGAGACCTACGCGTTCCTGCAGGACCTGCGACGCCACATCGACGCCCGCTTCCCCGACCGGATGCTGCTCGCCGAGGCCAACCAGTGGCCGGAGGACGCGGTGAAGTACCTCGCCGGCGGCGAGGCCTGCCAGATGGCCTTCCACTTCCCGCTGATGCCACGGATGTTCATGGCGGCACGCCAGGAGGACCGCTTCCCGATCGTCGACATCCTCAACGAGACCCCGCCGATCCCGCCGAACTGCCAATGGGGCCTGTTCCTGCGCAACCACGACGAGCTGACCCTCGAGATGGTCACCGACGAGGAACGCGACTACATGTACAAGGTGTACGCCGAGGACCCGCAGGCCCGGGTCAACGTCGGGATCCGCCGGCGGCTGGCTCCGCTGCTCGGCAACGACCGGCGGCTGATCGAGATGATGAACGGCCTGCTCTTCTCGCTGCCCGGCGCGCCGATCGTGTACTACGGCGACGAGATCGGGATGGGCGACAACATCTATCTCGGCGACCGCAACGGCGTACGGACGCCGATGCAGTGGGACGCCGACCGCAACGCGGGGTTCTCCTCCGCCAACCCGCAACGGCTTTTCCTGCCCGTGATCATCGATCCCGAGTACCACGCGCAGGCGGTCAACGTGGCCGCGCAGGAGCAGAACCCCAACTCGCTGCTGTGGTGGATGCGCCGGCTGATCGCGCTGCGCAACCGCTACCAGGCGTTCGCCCGGGGGACCCTGGAGATGCTGTTCCCGGAGAACCGCAAGGTGCTGGCGTTCCTTCGCCGGTACGGCGACGAGACGATTCTCGTGGTGGTGACCCTGTCCCGGTTCACGCTGGCGGTCGAGCGCGACCTCGCCGAGCATCGCGGGTCGGTCCCGGTCGAACTGTTCGGCAGCACCGAGTTCCCCGAGGTCGGTGACCTGCCCTA
>CAZEAM010000399.1:0-6111 GCA_964510285.1 uncultured Frankiaceae bacterium
AGCGGCGGGTGCTGCCGCTGCCGCGCCGCGAGCTCGGCGACCTGCTCGCCGAGGAGCTGCGTCGCATGGACCCGGACGCGATCTACGCGGACGCCCTGTCGGTCAGCACCGGCGTGAGCGTCAATCGCACGCCGCGAACCCGGGTGCTCGTCTGGCGCGACCCGGCACTGGCGGACTCGTGAGCGCGCCGCTCGTCGTCGTCCACCGGGACGCGACTGTGCTGGCACAGGCCGTCGCGGCGCGGATCGTGACCGGGCTTGCCGACGCGCAAGCCGCGCGCGGCTCGGCGTCGATCGTCCTCACGGGCGGCGGCATCGGCGGCGCGACGTTGCGCGAGCTTGCCGCCTCGCCGGCTCGCGACGCGATCGACTGGGCACACCTCGACGTGTGGTGGGGCGACGAGCGGTTCCTGCCGACCGGACATCCCGATCGCAACGAGACGCAGGCGCGAGAGGCGCTGCTCGACACCGTGCCGATCGACCCGGACCGGGTGCACGCGATGCCGGCGACCGACGGTCCCGACGGCGAGGATCTCGACGGCGCGGCGGCACGCTACGCCGAGACGTTGCGGGCCGCTGCGCATCCCGAGGACCACGGTCCGGTCCCGGTCTTCGACGTCCTACTGCTCGGAGTCGGGCCCGACGGCCACGTCGCTTCGTTGTTCCCGGAGGCACCCGCTCTGTACGACGAGCGCAGCGTCATCCCGGTGCGCGGGGCGCCCAAGCCGCCGCCGCTGCGCATCTCGCTGTCGACCGCGGCGATCAACAGTGCGCGGGAGATCTGGCTGGTCGCAGCGGGAGAAGAGAAGGCGGCCGCCGTACGCATGGCCCTCGAAGGCGCAGGGTCCACGCAGGTGCCCGCGGCCGGCGTACGAGGTCGAGCAGCCACCCGCTGGCTGCTCGACAAGCCGGCAGCAAGCGGAATCCCATCCGGGATGACCCGCATCAGCAGCCCCTGACCAGCTTGTGAACCGCCCGCCGCATCAGGACGCGCTCCACGATTCACAACCCGGGATCCCCAATGCTCATGGCGTTCCACAACCTCGATGTGTCCGCTGTCGTCTCCATGAGGCCTGGTCGAGATTGCTCGGGTGCTCAATCCGCTTCGTGACGCCGACCTCCTCAACTTCTCACTGCGCGCGATCGTCGGTCTGGACGACTGCCGGGCGGCCGGCATCACCGATGACAAGCTTCAGTGGCTGGTCGCATCCGGGCGCTGGCAGCACCTTCATCCACGCACATTTGCGACCTTCAGCGGTCCAGTTCCGTACGACTTCCGGCTTCGGGCGGCCTTGCTCTACGCCGGATCCGGGGCTGCCCTGAGCCATCAAACCGCCGGCGCAATGCACGGGATCTGTCGACGACCCGACTCGATTCACCTCCTCGTGAGATATGAGCGTGACGCTGACGATCAACCGGGACTCGTGGTGCATCGGTCACGCACGTTGACCGATGCCGAAGTGAATGCATCCCCTCTGGCTCACACGACCATCGAGCGGACGGTGCTCGACCTCCTGCCGCTGCAGCGGTCGGCGACGGCCGCGCTCGGACTGGTGGGAGACGCGATTCGCACTCGCCGGACGTCAGCTGAACGCATCAGAGCGGCGTTGCTGAACGCACCCTGCACGAAGTGGAGGCGGGTCGTGCGCGACGCGCTCCCCGATGTGGCCGCCGGAGCGCAGTCGCCGCTGGAGATCCGCGACGCCCAGCTCCGGCGGCGACACGGGCTACCGCAAGGAACGCGCCAAGCAAGACGCGGCGGTGCCGGAGTCGAGTATCTCGACGTGCTCATCGAGCCCTTCGGCATCCACATCGAACTAGACGGACGCCTCGGGCACGATCGCGCAGTCGAACAGTGGCGAGACATGCGTCGCGACAACAGAAGCGAGCTCGCCCGGCTTCGACATCTGCGCTACGGGTGGGCAGACGTGATGGACCGCCCATGCGACGTGGCGATCGAGCAGGCCATCGTCTTGAGGCAGCAGGGATGGAACGGAGAGTTCAGGCGGTGTCGCACGTGTCCCAAGGAGTTGCCGGCGGGGTTGTGAACCGTCCGCCGCGTCCTGAGGCGGTGCACAGTTCACAAGCGGGCAGGCGCGACCGAGAACGCCGCCAGCGTGCAGCTCCCCCCGGGAACTACTTGAGCTCGAGGCCGATGCCGACAATGCAGGCGAACCAGATCACGCCGCAGATGATGGTCAGGCGGTCCAGGTTCTTCTCCACGACCGACGACCCGGACAGGCTCGAGGACACGCCGCCACCGAACAGGTCGGACAGGCCGCCACCCTTGCCGCGGTGCAGCAGGACGAACAGGACCATCAGGATGCTGACGATGATCAACACGATCGACAGGGCGGTTACCACGACACGGCCTTCCTCGACGTACTGCGGGCTGCATCCAGTGTGTCAGATGCCGCGATCGACGGTGGTCGGTCAGCTAGGTGAGGCGGACCCGCGGATCCAGGACCGCATAGACGATGTCGACCACGATGTTCGCGACCACGACCGCAGCCGAGGCGACGAGGACGATTCCGAGGATCACCGGCAGGTCCTGGTTGTTGATCGCCTGCACGGCGTTGTACCCGAGTCCCTGCAGGCTGAACACCTGTTCGGTCACCACGGCACCGCCGATCAGCACCGCGACGTCGATGCCGAACTGGGTCACGATCGGCGTCAGGGCGGCCCGCAGCCCGTGTCTGAGCACGACCCGCCGTTCGCTGAGCCCTTTCGCCCGTGCGGTCCGGATGTAGTCCTCACCGAGGACGTCGAGCATCGAGGATCTGGCTAGTCGGGTGTACGCCGCGGCGCTGACCACGGCGAGCGTGATCCACGGCAAGATCAGGTGGTGCGCCCACTGCGCCGGGTTGCTGGTGAAGCTGACGTATCCGGCGGCTGGGAACAGATGTAAGTGGGCTTTCGTCGTCAGGTCGAAGTAGAAGATGAGGAGGAGCAGCAGCCCGAGGACGAACGTCGGTAGCGAGTAGAAGAACAACGCGATGGTCGTGAAGAACCGGTCGAGGAACGTGCGAGGCCGGACGGCGGAGAGCACGCCGGTGGCCAGTCCGATCAGCAGCCACAGTACGGCGGCGCCGATCGCCAGCGAGAGGGTGACCGGCGCGGCCTGAGCGATCGCGTGGTTGACCGAGTAGCCGTAGTAGTAGTCCTGGCCGAGGCTGCCCTGCAGCAACCCGTGGTGCCCCGGCCTGCCCCACAAGAAGTACCAGTACTGCTTGTAGAGCGGTTGGTCGAGCGCCAAGTCATGGATGATCGTGTGCAGCTGCTGCGGGGTCGCGGCCTTGCCTCCGATGCGGCGCGCGACGTCGTTCGGTCCGTTGCCGCCGGCGAAGAACAAGAGGAATGCCGCGATCGTCACCAGCCACATCACCAACAGACCCTGCAGGATCCGGCGTGCCAGGAAACGGGCCATCAGACGAACAACCTGTCTGCTCGCGGGTCGAACGCATCGCGTACGCCGTCACCGAAGATGTTGAACGCAAGCGTCGTGGTCAGCAGCGCCAGACCCGGGAAGACGAGGTCCCACCACGCGACGGTGTACACCGCCTGCGAGTCCGCGATCATCCGGCCCCAGTCCGCGGTTGGGGCTTGGACGCCGATCGTCAGGAACGACAGGGTCGCCTCCCCGACGATGGACAGCGGGATCAGCAGCGACGCGTAGACGATCACCTGGGCGATGACGTTCGGGAAGATGTCGATGAACATGATCCGCCACGGGCTCGCCCCGAGCGAACGCGCTGCCTCGACGTACTCCCGTTCTCGAATCGAGAAGACCTGCCCGCGCACGATCCTCGCCACCGATGACCAGCCGAACAGGGAGAGGACGATGATCACCAGCCAGAGGCTCCCCCCGCCACTGACAGCGGCCAGCGCGACCGCGAAAAGCAGGAACGGGATGGACAGCGTCACGTCGATGATCCGCGAGATGAGGGTGTCGACGAACCGGCCGAAGTAGCCCGCCATGAGCCCCATGATCGCGCCGAACGTGACGGTGATGGCGGTGGTCACGACGCCGACCAGCAGCGAGATCCTGGCCCCATAGGCCAGGCGGACGAGCAGGTCACGACCCTGGTCGTCAGTTCCGAGGACGAACTTCCCGCTGGGGTGGACCGGGAAGCCCTCGGCAGTGAGACCGCCCACGCGGAACTGCTCGTTGACACCGTGGCCGGTGATCGACGCGAAGATCGGAGCGCCGATCGCGCAGGCGACGATGAGCAGGACGACGGCGGCCGAGATGACTGCGGCTCGGTCGCGACGAAGGCGTTCGAAGGCCAGGCGCCAGGGGCTGCGGCCCTGGATCACCGCGGCGACCTCCGGGGCACCGTCGGCATCGGGTCCGCCAGGCAGGACCTCGAGGTCTGCGACCCCGCCTACATTGCCGGTCGTCATGTGTCCACCACCTCGCAGCAGGCGCTACGCATTGCCGATCAGCCCTTCCTCGATCACCCGTTCCGACGCACTGATCTGCGGAGTGGACAAGCTGATGTCTTCGCCGTCCGCAACCGGGAAGTGGCAGGCCGCCGCATGCAGGTCGTGGTCACCCAGCCGGGGAACCAGCTCCGGATCGTCCGTGACGCATCGGTCGCGCGCCTTCGGGCAGCGCGGATGGAACCGGCACCCGCTTGGCGGGTCCAGCGGCGAGGGCACGTCACCGGCGAGCACGATGCGCGCGCGCTCCTGCATCTTGCGCGGATCCGGGACCGGGACCGCGGACAGCAGCGCCTGGGTGTAGGGATGCCGGCCCTTCTGGTAGATGTCCTCGCCCGGGCCGACTTCCGCCACCTTGCCGAGGTACATCACCGCGACACGGTCGCTGACGTGGCGCACGACGGACAGATCGTGCGCGATGAAGATGTAGGTCAGGTCGAGCTCGCGCTGCAGGTCGGACAGCAGGTTGATGACCTGCGCCTGGATCGACACATCGAGGGCAGAGACCGGCTCGTCGCAGATGACCAACTTGGGCCGCAGGGCGAGGGCTCGCGCGATGCCGATGCGCTGCCGCTGACCGCCGGAGAACTCAGCGGGGAACCGGTTGTAGTGCTCGGGGTTGAGGCCGACGAGCTCCATGGCCTCCTGAACCCGACGCTTGCGCTCCTGGCCGCTGGCGATGCCGTGGATCGCAAACGGGTCGCCGATGATCGACCCGACGCGACGTCGCGGGTTGAGCGATCCGTACGGGTCCTGGAAGATCATCTGCATCTCGCGCCGGTACGGGCGCATTGCGGACGCTCCGAGGCGGGAGATGTCGGCGCCGTCGAACTCCACCGTGCCTGCGGTCAGGTCGTAGAGCCGCGTGATGCACCGTGCAAGCGTCGACTTGCCGCACCCGGTCTCACCAACGAGACCAAGCGTCTCGCCGCGCCGGACCTCGAGCGATACGCCGTCGACGGCATGTACCGCACCGACGGTACGGCGCAACAGCGACGACGATCGGACCGGGAAGTGCTTGACGACATCAGTCAGGCGAAGCAGTACGTCGCTCACTTCCCATTCGCCGCCTTCTTCGCCACGCCGTGGCGCATCCCCGAGCGGACCTTGCGGTCGGACGGCAGCCAGCACGCCGAGGCGTGACGGCCCTTTTCGCCGTCGACGTCCAGCAAGGGCGGCGTCTCGATACAGCGGTCGAACGCGTAGGGGCAGCGCGGACGGAACGGGCAACCCTCCGGGAGGTTGATCAGGCTCGGCGGCTGGCCGGCGATCGGGACCAACCGCTCCCGGCTGCCGTAGCCGGGAAGCGACAGCAGCAATCCCTCGGTGTACGGATGGTGCGCCGAGTAGAAGACCGTGTCTCGATCCGCCGTCTCCATCACGGCCCCGGCGTACATCACGATCACGTCGTCCGCGATCTCAGCGATGACGCCCAGGTCGTGCGTAATCATGATGATCGCGGTGCCGAACTCCTCCTGCAGCCGCTTCATGACCTCGAGCACCTGCGCCTGGACGGTGACGTCGAGCGCGGTCGTCGGCTCGTCGGCGATAAGCAGCTTCGGGTTCAGCGCCATCGCCATCGCGATCATGGCGCGCTGCCGCATGCCGCCGGAGAACTGGTGGGGGTAGTCGTCGACCCGCTTGTCCGGCTTCGGGATGCCGACGCGGC
>CAZEAM010000400.1:0-8731 GCA_964510285.1 uncultured Frankiaceae bacterium
CTTCGAGCAGCGGGCTCGAGATGGCGTTCGTGGCGGACGTGATGCGCACCGACGTCGACCGGTTGGACGGCGCGCCCACCGTGTACGTCGACGACACCCTCCGGCACACGGCGTACGTCATGGCCGGCGCAAAACAGACCCGGTGCGCGGTGGTCACCCGGACGGACGAGACGGTCATCGGCTCGATCGAGCTGGTCGACCTGCTGGCCGGCCGCCGCCGCGACCTGCACGAGATGTCTCACGCCGAGCGCGTCATCCGGGTCAAGCTGCCGGGCCGCCGTCAGCCGCAGGGGACCGACCGGGTCGGCACCTGACTCGGGACACTAGTCGGCGCGCGCCGCCATGCCAGCCTGGATGGCCTCCTCTGTCTCCCGCATCAGGTCCTTCGGGCTGAACATGACGAACTCCGTGCCCGCCTCCGCCGCGGGGACGTGGCCCGGCGTCATGTAGAAGGTGTCGCCCGGCCCGTACGACTCCTCGCGATCGCCGTAGTCGACGGTCATCCGCCCACTAAGGACGTAGCCCCCGTGCGGGCACCGGCACTGCTGGTTGGGCAGGGGCCCGAGCATGTCCTTGAGCGAGTGCGTCTCCCGGATCGACACGATGTTCACGGTGATGTCGTCGAGATGGTCGGTGCGGTCCACGGCAAGACCGAAGTCGATCGGCTCCGCGGTGTCCTTGTTGGTGCTCGAGTCCCGTGTAGTACACCGTCGCGCGCTCGTCGTCGGACAGACCGAGCAGCTCGCTCGTGCGCAGGGCGATCAGAGTCTGGCGCAGGACGTGTTCCATCGGCTGGCCGAAGCCGAGGTCGATCCCCAGTGACAGTGCGGCAAGCAACTCGGCGAGGCGCGGCCGGGGCGAAACAGCTGCCTGCCCGTCGGCGAGCCGCAACGTCTCTTCCATGTCCACCCCCGAGCCACCTGCCCGCACGAGCAGGGTAGCGACGCGCCTTCACCCTGCCACCGACACGGCCCTGGCCGGCGGTTGGCGGTTTCCGGCGCGAGCGCGCGGGCACGGTCCCCAGCGAGTTCCGTCCTGAGAGGTGCTGATGTCACAACCCGCCCAGCAGCAAGATCCGCCCGGCCGGCAGGCGGTCATGAGCCCGCGACCCGACTGCGGGGAAGACAGCTACCAGGGCCACGGCCGCCTGGCGGGCAAGGTCGCCGTCATCACGGGCGCCGACAGCGGGATCGGCCGGGCGGTGGCGATCGCGTACGCCCGCGAGGGTGCCGACGTCCTGATCTCCTACCTCGACGAGGACGACGACGCGAAGGACACTGCCCAGTACGTCGAAGGGGCCGGGCGGCGCGCCGTGCTCGTGAAGGGAGACGTGTCGGACCCCGCGCACTGCCGCGACATCGTCGCACGCGCCGTGGAAGAGTTCGGGCGGATCGACATCCTGGTCAACAACGCGGCGTACCAGATGACCCACGAGACGATCGAGGAGATCTCCGACGACGAGTGGGACTACACCTTCCGCACCAACGTCCATGCCATGTTCGCCCTCTCCAAGGCAGCGTTACCGCACATGCGCGAAGGCAGCACGATCATCGGTAGCTCGTCGGTCAACTCGGACATGCCTTCACCGCAGCTGGCGCCCTACGCCGCGACAAAGGCGGCAATCGCCAACTTCGCGGCAAGCCTCGTGCAGTTGCTCGGGGACCGGGGCATCCGGGTGAACAGCGTCGCGCCCGGACCGGTCTGGACACCGCTGATCCCCTCGACCATGCCGGAGGAGAAGGTCATGCACTTCGGCGAGAACACGGCGCTGGGCCGCGCCGGCCAACCGGTCGAGCTCGCGCCGGTCTACGTCCTGCTGGCCTCCGACGAGGCGAGCTACATCTCGGGCGCCCGGGTCGCCGTCACCGGCGGCCGGCCGATCCTGTGACTCAGGGAGCAGCAATGTCGGAGGAACAGCCCCCAGGCGGTGGACGGCCCCGCCTCGTCGTGGCGCCGGAGGGCGGACACGCGTCCGCGACGGGTCCGGAGGCGCTCGGATACGAAATCGAGTTCCCGCTCGAGCCACGACGGACCACGATCGGCAGCGGAGAAGACCAGGACATCGTGCTGGAAGGTCTGCGGCCCGCGCATGCCGTGGTCGAGTGGGTCGCCGAAGACGACGAGTTCGTCTTCGTGCCGTCCGTGCCCGACGGCACGGCGACGGTGGACGGCAACATCGCGACCATGGGAGTGCACCACGGCGACCGGATCCAGGTCGGCAGCTGGACGTTGGTGTTCCAACGCGACGAGAAGAGCGAGCACGTGCGGCCCGGCGCTCGGGCACGCCAGGGCGGTGAGTACGGAGGAGCCACCGGTCACTCGACCGAGACCGACTGACCCCGATGCTCCGGGCCGAGCGCCGGGTTGCCGGTGACATCGACCACCAGCGCGAGGTGGTCTGACAGGTCGGCGGCGACGGTCCGCCCTTCTCGCGCCTCGAGCTCGGCATTGGTCAGGATGTGATCGAGCTGCCGGCTCGGCCGGTCGGCCGGGAACGTCCGGGCTTCGACCAGCGACCGCCACCCGGTGGTCCGGCAGGCGAGCCGGGCGGAGACGTTGAGGTCCCCGAGCAGGATGTGTGGACCGGCGGTTGCCGAGACCGCACGCACGAGCCGCCTGAGCTGGAGGGCGTTCCAGCCGGGAATGAACGACAGGTGAGTGGCGGTGACGGCCAGCGACCCGGGCTCGCCCAGCTGCGCCGTGATCGCCACTCGGGGCTCGTCCCGGGCCAGGAAGTACCGGCCGTCGACGGTCGACTTCACCGGGACCGGCGCACGCAGCTGCGGAAGCCTGCTCACCTGCCATCCTGCGACCGGGACCGTAGAAAGCAAGGCGATGCCGTATTCGGCCGCCTTGGGCTGCGCCGCCCCGGTTCGGGCCGTCCACACCGCGTCGCGAGCACCGAGGACCGTGGCGGCGAAGCGCGAGTCCCGGGCCTCCATCGCTGCCGCGGCCACCGCCGTGAAGTCGACGTCGCCAGAACGCTGCTGCCACCGGTCGACCTCCTGCAGGGCGAGGATGTCTGGACGTACCGCCTCGATCAGGTCGTGCAGCCGGCGCGGCTCGACCCGACCGTCACGCGGGCTGCGGCCGTGCAGGATGTTGAACGTCATCAACCGCACCCAGATCATCTTCCACGTACCCGCCCGGTACATGCCCCCGGCGCGGGTATGACCGGAAGATGACGGCCGCCGCCGAACGCGAAGCGTTGCGCGACGCGTTGCTGCACGCGGTCACCGCCATGAAGGCAGCCGCGGTGCCGTTCGCGGTGACCGGCGGGTATGCCCTGTACGCCTGGGGTGGCGCCGAACCCGACCACGATGCGGACATCATCGTCGAACGGACCCGACTGGATGCCGTCGCCCAGGCACTGTCGTCGGCCGGCCTGGCGATCGAGCGACCCCCCGAGGACTGGCTGCTCAAGGCATGGTGGCGACCCGAAGGCCCGCCGGCTTTCGTCGACGTGATCTTCGAGCTCGCGGGCAACCCGGTGGACGCGGAGCTGCTGGCCCGGGCCGAGCCGAAGCCGGTCTTCGCCGTCGAGGCCCCCGTGCTTCCTGCGCACGACGTGGTTCGGACCAAGCTGCTGGTCCTGTCGGAGCACTCGTGCGACTACACCGCGTTGCTCCGGGCCGCGCGCGCGGTCCGGGAACAGGTCGACTGGAGCGCGTTGCGCCGCGACACCGCGACGAACCCATACGCGCAGGGCTTTCTCGATCTCGCCGAGCGGCTCGAGCTGACCGGACCCACCGCAGGCACTCAGGCCGGCTCGTCCTGACGGTCGAGCGTCCCCCAGTCACCGGCTTGCTCGTCGATCAGCCGCTCGCAGCGCGCGACGACGCTTTCCGCGATCCAGGCCAGCGGCTCGTCGCACCGGACCAGCGGCTCGTTGTCCGGTCCGCGACCGACCTCGCTGCCGAGCATCAGCCAGGGACGCGCGCCGCGGCGGTCCCGGAGGTGCCGGTAGTCGTAGAGCCGACGCGCGACCCACGCGTCGAGCGACCTGCCCTCCCACCAGTCTTCGACAGCGAGCGCGCTCGCCGACAGACCCGGCAGCCGGACCCCGGTCAGGTCGTCGCGACTCTGCGCGCCACTATCAGCAGCCGGGCCCTGCGACCAACGAACGTAGAGGTTGCGCCCGTGGCGTTGCACCAGCTCGACCACATCGTGCACGGTTTCCAGGACCGGCAGGTCGTCGGCTCGCGCCGGCGGCGCCATCAGTGTCCTGGCCGGACCGGCCTGGAGTCGAACCGCAGCAGCGCGCCCAGGCCGTCCTTG
The DNA here is from genome assembly GCA_964510285.1 of uncultured Frankiaceae bacterium. Lineage (GTDB taxonomy): Bacteria > Actinomycetota > Actinomycetes > JAFAQI01 > JAFAQI01 > DASZTV01. The sequence continues at coordinate 4,279 of CAZEAM010000400.1, forward strand.
GGCGCGTTGTCCGCGTCCGCGCTCACCACGATGACATCGGCGTCGGTGCCTAGCGCCGCCCGGATCGCGACGTCGACCAGCGGGCCGGAGGCCGGCGAGTCCACGCCCAACCCCTCGAGGTCGCTCGGCTCAACGGCGACCTGCGCCGGGTCCGGACCGAAGGCGAGCCGGCGGTCCCAGCCGTGCCAGCCGGGAGAGACGAGCAAGGTGGCGACCTGCGCCTGCTGAAGCGCGCGCACCACCTGCGCGACCCCTTCCACGGCGCCCTCACCGCGTCCCCGAGCAGCGCCGAAGCGGCCAAGGACGTCGACCTCCTCGGCAGCCGCCTTCGCCGCGACGGCAGCCGACACCTGCCGGGCGACCTCGTCCCCTCCACCGTCCCGGTGGCGTCCCCCGCCGGGCACGACGACGAACCGCTGCTTGGTCCCCGCGGGCAGGTGGTCCTGCAACAGGGTGATCGCACGCTCGTCGCCGGAGCCGACCACCAGGGCCGGGTCAGCCTTGCGGGCCACGTCGTCGATGAGCGTCGCGACCCGCTCGGCGCTGCGCTCCCAGCTCTCCTCAACCGTCGCGTCGAAGCGCTTCGCGGCCCACCCGCCGATGCCCGTCTTGTGTACCGGCCACTCGGCGGTCTGCGCGGAGACCTCGTAGACCGGCTCGCCGCCCGTGGCCGGATAGGCGATCACGTCGGCTCCTTCGCGGTCGGTGAGAACCACGACGTGGGGGCGGCGGCTGCCCAGCCAGGAGATCGCCGGCAGGAGCCGCGGCAGGGACCCGACCGTCAGCTCGCCGCTGATCGGAGGTGGCGGGAGGTGCTCGTCGAGCTGTACGGCGCCGTCCGCGGCGACGATCACCCTGGTGCCCGCACCGCCGCCTGACCCCGCCTCGACGGCCGCCAGCGCCGCCACGGTCGCCTCGTCGACCTGCCGGTCGCGAAGCTCTCGAAGGCCGTTCTTCCAGGTGATCTCACGCTGCGCGGCGGTGTCCTCAGCAGGCTCGACCGGCAGGTACCAGGTCACTACCGGCCCGGTGAGGCGGTAGAGGGGTGCGAGTGCGTGCAGGTCCATGGCGTATCGCTGCCCCGCATCACCACCGCTAACGCGCCGTCCCGCCATCGGAGTGACCAGACGGTCGCGTTTTCCGCGACCGAGTGCGGGGACTTCACAAGTCGAACCCGGATCTGGAGGCGAGGCGCCATGCCATCGAACGCGAGGTCATCGAATGCGAGGTCACAGGACGCGATCGTCATGCTCAAGGACGATCACAAGCGGGTCCGCGCGCTCTTCCGCGACTTCAAGAAGGCCGGCGACAACGCCGAGGCGACGAAGGCCCGCCTGGTCGACAAGATCATCGAAGAGCTGACGGTCCACACGTACCTCGAGAACGAAGGCATGTACGACGACGTTCGCAAGCTGGTTCCCGAGCTCGAGGAGGACATCCTCGAGTCACTCGAGGAGCACCACGTCGCCGATCTGCTCTGCATGGAGCTGGCCATGATGAGCCCGGAGAACTCGCATTTCGACGCGAAGGTCACCGTGCTGATCGAGAGCGTGGAACACCACATCGAGGAGGAGGAAAACGAATGGTTCCCCAAGGTCCGAGAGGCGCTCGGCCGTAAGGAGCTGCAGGAGATCGGGGCACGCATGGAGCAGCTGCGGGAAAAGGCTCCGCACCGGCCGACGTCACCGCGCTCGCTGAAGAAGGCCGTCAAGGCGATGGTGTCCTAGCCGCAACAGGACGCCCACCGTTGCCGACCGGCGATGTCCACGCCGCCGTACGTCGCGGACTTCGACTCGGCCACCGGTCTGGTGCGCGGCCTCGCTGCCGCGCTGGCCGGGCGGCCGTACCGGCGTCTCGGGCGTTCACGCGCGACGGCGGGGCTGGTGCGCGCCAGCCGCCTCCTGCCCGAGCGCGTGAGCACCGCCGCATTCGCGCGAGCCGGCGCGCACGAAGGGATCCGGCCCGATGCGCTGCCTTCGGTCGACCCCGAACGCTTCTGCCGATGGGTGGTCGACAGGTACGGGCCACGCCGGGTCGACGCGGTCGCGGTCGGTTCGTCGAACGGCGCCGCCATGCACCTGTGCGCCGCGACCGGGGCGCCCTGGCTGCCGCAGACCTTCTTGGTGCCAGTCCGGCGTCGGGCCGACCCGGACGACTGCGTGGGTGATGCGCATCTCGCCGAGGGGCCGTCCCGGGCACTCCTCGACGCGCAGCCGGGACTCGCGATCCACCAGATGCACGATCCCAACCAGGATCGACTGATGGTCCGGCGCATCGCGTACTTCCGGATGAAGATGCGAACGCTGACCGAGGCGTACCGCCGTTACCTCCACGACTGCCTCGCGCCGGGCGGAACGATCGTCGTCATCGACGGCGACATCCGGTGGCCAGTGACCCGGCGCGCCGATCGGCACGTGTACCAGCAGGGCGCGGTCGGCGGCCTGACTCCGCAGGAGTACGTCGAGGGCGGCCCCCGGGTCGAGTCGTTCCTGCGCGAGCAGGCTGCCGGCATCCGGGGCTGGCGGTTCCCTCCGGTCACCGAGCTGGCACCGGAAGCCGAGTGGGGATACGAGCCGTCGTTGACCGGTGATCTCCAGGAGTTCGCCGACCGGCACGGGTACCGCGTCGCCCGTCTGCGCTTCGACGCGCCGGACGCCCTCGGCCCGGTCGTGGCCGACGTGTACCGGGATTGGTACGCCAGGTCCGGGACGTCGCCGAGTCGGCTGCTCGCCGAGACGTTCATCTGCGTCGAGCCCACGTGGGCGCTCGCCACAAGGACGGTCCCGTTGTGGCTCAGCTTCGGCACCGAGCCGGCTCTCGAGACGTTCGTCAAGTACCTCGGTGACGGCGCGCGCTTCGATCAGGTCGCGCTCACGCTGTTCGCCCATGGGGTGCGCTCGGCCGGTTACGCCGCACCCGACCGCTGGCAGCAAGCCGCTGCCCACCATGACATCCCGGCGACGCTCGCCGGGGTCGACCGGGGCAGCTGGCCCGCGGACTTCGCCACGCTCGCCGCGTACGCCGACGCGCTCTACGATCTCGCGCCTCCGGGCGACCTTCCCGAACTCCTGACGTTGAGTGAGGCCGCCGCCGCGGTCGAGCGGTTCGGGCCCGCACGCGGCGTCGAGTGGACGTGGACGTGAGCGCGGGAACGCTACTGACCCGAGCACCGAGCGGTGAGCCGTACCGCTGGCTGGTCCGAGAGCTCGGCGCACGCCTATCGCCGCGTGCGCCGGTGATCTTCGTGGCCGGGCTGGGCTCGGGTGAGTACCTGTGCCGGCACGCGCAGCTGCTCGCCGCGGACCGCCGAGTCCTGCTCCCGGACATGCCCGGCTTCGGCCGCAGCCGGGCGAGCCACCGACTCCGGACGGTCGATGAGTTCGGCGCCGCGCTGGTCAGCCTCATGCAACAGGAGCTGGACGGGCCGGTCGACCTGGTCGGCAACTCGTTCGGGACGCAGATCGCACTGGCCGCTACGGAGGCGTCCCCCGCCTCGGTCCGGCGGCTCGTACTGATCGGTCCCACCTTCGACGCCGCCGCGCGAAGGCTCCCGAAGATGTTCCTGCGATGGCTCGCCAACATGCCGATGGAGCCGCCCGGCCTGAGCCTTTCGCTGGTCCGCAGCTATGCACTGTCCGGTGTGCGGGTGCCGTTGCAGGCGTTTCGCGCCGGTCTGCACGACCGTCCCGAGGAACGGCTCGCGGCACTGCCCCATCCGGTGCTCCTGATCCGAGGTGCCCGCGACACCATCGCCCCGCGTTCCTGGCTGGCCGAGCTGCAGCGTCGGGGGGCGAACGTCGAGATCGCCGAGGTGCCGAAGGCCGCGCACACCGTCGACTACGCCGCGCCGGAGACGACGGCAGCGCTCGTCCGGGCCTTCCTCGACCGCGCCTGAAGGGCGGCGGCTGCCGACGGCGCGCTAGGCCACTTTGAACTGGGCGATGCTGGCGCGCAGCTCGGCCGCGAGGTTGTTCAGCTCGGCGGCGGCGGCCGCGGACTGCTTGGAGCCCTGGGCGTACTGGCGGGAGACGTCGGAGACCTGGGTCATCGCGGCGACCACCTGGTCGGACGCGCTGCGCTGCTGCTGGGTGGCGATGGAGATCTCCTTGGCCGCGGTGGTGGTCTCCTCGACCATGCTCGAGATCCGCTCGAGGGCGTCCACCACGCCGCGGGCCAGCTCGGAGCCGGTGCGGACCTCCCGGGTGCCCTCCTCGCTGGCCATGATCGTGGCGGAGGTCTCGGCCTGGATCTCGCTCACGATCGCCTGGATCTGCCCGGTGGACTCCTGGGCGCGTTCGGCCAGCTTGCGCACCTCCGCGGCGACCACGGCGAACCCGCGGCCGTTCTCCCCGGCCCGGGCGGCTTCGATCGCGGCGTTGAGCGCGAGCAGGTTGGTCTGGTCGGCCAGGTCGTTGATCACGTCGAGGATCCGGCCGATCTCCTGACCCTTCTC
>CAZEAM010000401.1:0-17570 GCA_964510285.1 uncultured Frankiaceae bacterium
GACGAAGTCCGAACCCGTGACCTCGCCGTTATTGATCAGATTGAGGACCAGGGACTCGGCGATTAGAGGTCGGAACTCCTCGGCGAGATCGAGCGCAAGCGCTGGACGGCCGAACCGTGCTTTGTGGTAGATGCCCATGTATGGATCGAGCCCAACCAGCCAACAGGATGCAGCGATGTCCTTGACAACCAAGGAGTAGGCGAACGACAGCAAGCAGTTCACGGCGTCCAACGGTGGCCGTCGATTGCGACCCTCAAAGGTGAAGGGCGATCCCGGCAGCGTGCGTTGCTCAGCCAGCATCGACGGGAACGCACCGAAGTACGTTCGCGCGGCGGCGCCTTCGAGCCCGAGCAACGTGGGGTAAGACGCTGCCTGCTCCGCCTCTCCCGCGAGCCGTGCCAAGCGCGCCAGCGCCTCGGCTTGTCCGGCCCGCGCGTTGCGGCGCAGGAGCGTACGGCAGTTCTTGATCTTGCCGCGCACAATCTCGCGGGCTATCGGGAGACCGCCCTGCGCGGCGACGACGACCTGGCGACGGCGCAGCTCGACATTCTTGGCCGGCAGCCCGCTTGCCATCCCACTGAACCATCCGCCGTAGCTGAACCACGCCACCGGCACGTCGCGCGCGAAGAGTTCTCGCAGAAGCCCCGTGGTGACTTGCGCATTTCCAAAGACACATAGCTGGCTGACATCGATGAGTCGCTTGCTCGCGAGCAGTTCGCCCTTCTTCCTGATCTCAAGACGGCCCTTCTCCCGCCCAACGACCGCACCTTGCTCCGTGACGTACACCGGCCGTTGGGCCGGGTCCCGCGACATGAGGCGCCGCAGGGGCAGCTCACGACGACCGGCCATCGCGTTCGTCTCGTCCGGTAGGCAGATGCCGACGAGCGAGCATCGAGGGCACTTTGGGCTATCCACCAACGGCGGGGGCGCCTGGTCAAGTGCAGCGGTGCGACGAAGGTCCGCGACCAGCTCCAACGTCCTTGTCACCAATGCATCGTCGAACGCGACAGGAATCCGTTGCCTCGCCTCGGCGAAGTACAGATCACCCGCGTCGCACCGATAGCCGGCGTCGCGAAGCAGCAGACCCTGTACGCACAGCTGCACGCGTTCCGGCTCCCACGAACGCTGCTCGTTATCCGGCGGCGAGCCGCGCTTGCGTTCGATCGGACGCACCGCGTCGCCGTCACCTTGTACGACATCGAGCTTCGCGGACAGTCCCAACCGATCGGAGGACAGGCTGAGGGACCGCGCCTCGATCAGGTCTCCCTCCTCCGGCAACGGAGCGGCACCGCCGCCGGTGTCGGCGTACCGATGGACATACCGGCCATGTGCGGTGTCCGCGTTGTCGGTGAACTGAGCCTCGACCCATTCGAGGTAGAACAGGCGCGGGCAGTAGGCGAACTCGTTGACCATGCGCGCTGGCACCAGCGTCGGTACGCCGTCGTCGGTGATCTCGTTGTCCACAGCCGCGCACCTTGACGCACGGATCGGACAGTTTCCGGTGCTTGGCTTCCTGGCGTCGCCCCATCAGAAAGGCGTTCGTCATTGTATGATTTAGCAGGAACATACAATGGGAGGTCGGCGATGACCACCAACTACGTCATGAGGGTCTCCTCGAACGGGCAGGTCTCCATCCCCGCCGACACCCGCGCGCGCTGGCAGACCTCACAGGTCGTCGTCGTTGATCTGGGCGAGCTCATCGTGATGCGCCCCCTGCCGGCCGATCCCATCGCGGAGCTCCGTGGCAAGCACCGCAACCGCGGGCTGGATTCCGAAGGCGCGCGACGCGACGCCCGTGAAGAGGACGCCTTGGACGACCAGGGTTGATCCTGCTCGACTCCTACGCTGTCATCGCCCTGCTGACCGAAGAGGCCGCCGCGGGCCAAGTTGTTGCGCTGCTTCGCGGTCATGACGACGCCACCATGACGGTCCTCGGCGTATCGGAGGTCCTGGACCGGCTGATTCGCTCTGCAGGCGTTGACGAGTTCGAGGCGGTCCTCGACCTCGCGCAACTGGGTTTGGCGCCACCGATACCTGTCGATGGCGAGCTGGCCATGCGTGCGGGGCTGCTGCGCGCCCGTACCTATCACCGCACAACCTGCGCAGTGAGTCTGGCGGACTGTGTCGCCGTCGAAGCCGCCCGTCGTCACTCCGCGTCACTCGCCTCGAGCGACCCGCATCTTCTCGATGTCTGCCACGCCGAAGGCGTCGACACGATCCCGCTGCCCGATCAAGCAGGTCGTGTCTGGACCCACCCAAACGGATAGGTCGACCCAAGCCGTTGACAGGCTCCAGCGCCTGTGATCTTGTACAGGCCAGGGTATTGATTTGATGTATGTAGCAGAGCGGGTGGCTTCATTGTGGCATGTATGTCGCTGAGCGGGCCGGCGAACCTTCCACCCGCAAAACCTGTCAGTAGGTCGCGTCACTCTGGCGACGATGAGGAGGGCACACGGTCTCGTGATCACCACGTACGACGAGTTGTTCGCGCGCGCGACAGGGCACGCCGCACCCCACGGCTACCAGCGGCGTATCGCCGAGAGTGGTCTGCCTGCGCTTCTCGAGATTCCGCCCGGTTACGGCAAGACGGCCGCCGTCGTGGTCGGCTGGCTGTGGCGCCGCCGATTCCATCCGGAGATGGCCGTGAGAAGTGACACCTCACGTCGGCTGATTCTGGCGCTGCCACAGCGCGCTCTTGTCGATCAGTCTGCACGCCAAATCGAGCTGTGGCTGTCGCGTCTCGAAATCCCGGCGGACGATTTGGCACTACACGTGATCATGGGCGGTGCTGGACACGCGAGCAGGCCGTGGCGAGCTGCACCCGACGTCGACTCGATCCTGGTTGGGACCAGCGACATGATCACGAGCAAGGCGCTCGTCCGCGGCTACGGCGTGCCTCGCAATGCCTTCCCCATGGACGCCGCGCTCGTGTGGAACGACGCCCACATCGTCGTCGACGAGGTCCAGCTGGCGCCAGCGAGCACGGTGACACTTCGCCAGATTGAGGGGTTTCGACGGGCGCGGCCAACAGCCACGAGCCGACTCACTTGCATGAGCGCGACCGTCCCCGGAGAACTCATCGACACCGTCGACAACCCTTTCCCCGAGCCAGACCAGATCATCCGTCTCGGCCCAGATGATGACTCGGAGGAGCTCCAACGACGACGAGGTGCACGTCGGACGATCCGTGAGCTGCGCGACGCGCCTACCGACCCAAAGCGAATCGCCGAACACGCACTGGAACGTCACCGCGCGCGCCGCCTCACCCTCGTCATCGTCAACACGGTCAAGGCCGCCCGTGAGGTCGCCCGCGCGATCGATCGCGCGTTGCATACCTCGACGCCGGGAGTAGAAGTCGTACTGCTGCACTCACAGTTCCGACCGGTCGATCGAGCGCCGAAGATCACATCATTGACTGCGACGCCACCTGAAGCGGGACGAATCGTCGTCGCAACGCAGGTTGTAGAGGCAGGCATCGACGTAGACGCCGACGTCGTCGTGACCGAGGTTGCACCGTGGCACTCGATCGTACAGCGGTCCGGTCGGTGCAACAGGGCGGGGCGCACCGACGATGCCGAGCTGTGGTGGACCGAACCATCAAGGGCAGCGCCGTACGACGCGGATGACGTGCGCGAATCGGCAGCGACACTGCGTGCCTTCGAGGGGCAGCAGGTCACCAACGAGCAGCTCCTCGAGGCTCAGGTGACGACCAAGCCTGTCGAGCCATTGACGCTTCGGCGCTCCGACTTCGCGGGGCTGTTCGACACCATGCCCGATCTCTCGGGCCATGACCTCGACATCGCTCCGTACGTACGCGACGTGGATGAGCTGTCACTCCAACTCTGTTGGTTGGAATGGGAAGGCACCGTTCCGCCTGAGACGCTCAAGCTACCCCCGCCCGACTACCGCTGTCGGGTGCCGCTAGGTGCAGCCGCCGATCTCACAAAGGCGGGCAAAAACGTATGGCGTCTTGACCCGTTCGATGCCCGGTGGCGCACCGTCGACCGGCAGTCACCTGCCCGGCCCGGCGAGGTTTTGCTCGTCAAGGCGTCCGAAGGTGGGTACCGCGTGGAGGTTGGTTTCGACGCAACGGCGAAAGCACCCGTCCCCGTCGAGCCGATGGCTCCGGACTCACCGGTCGATGACGCCGTGATCAGCGAAGACGCGATGACCGATGACCATCGGTCGTTCTGCCCAACGTGGATCCCTCTGGAGCAGCATCTTCGGGAGACCGCCGAGGAAGCCGCGAATCTCGTCGCAAAGCTCGACCTTCCCGACGCTGAGAAGACCGACACCGTGCTCGCCGCGAAGATCCACGACATCGGCAAGGCGCACCCGACATGGCAAGACGCGATCTGCGGCACTGCTGACGAGGACGAGAAGGCGAGTGTCGAGGGTGGACGGCCCTGGGCCAAGTCCAAGCACTCGGCGCGACACCTGCGCTACGACGGCGCCGACGCGTTCCGCCACGAGCTGGCAAGCGTGCTGCTCCTCGACGGCCCGATGAGCGGTCTGCTCGACGGGGCCAACGACGCCGACCTCGTCCGGTATCTGGTGCTGGCCCACCACGGCAAGCTCCGGGTGCAGATCCGAGATCCCAAGCCCGTCAGGGACAGCCTCCTGGGGCTAAAGGAGGGTGCCGAGATCACGGTCCCCTCCGTGTTGGGCCAGCCGGAAGGCGTGATGCGCACCTCACTCGCCCGTGTCGGTCTGCACGGTGACCCAGAAGCGGGTATTCCGGGCTGGGCTGACCTCGTCGCCGGCCTGCTGACCCGTTACGGCGCCTTCCGCCTCGCCTATCTCGAGACGCTCGTCCGAGTTGCCGACTGGCGCGCGAGCGCGCGACACGACAAAGGCGGCCGAGCGCAGTGACTGTTCACGCGATCCCTCATGTCCGCGGCGAGTCGCTCGGCACCCACCTCGCGGGCCTCGGGCTGCTAAGGGTCCTCGCCGACCAAGCGGATCCAACAGTTCGCAGCTACTTCGACGGCGACAGCCTGATCATCGAGACAACAGTCGACGACCTCGCGGCATGGTTGGTCGACGACTACACGCCAACGCCCGTGTTGAGCCCTTGGAACGAAGGAAGTGGGTTCGGGGCGAAGGATAGAGCACCCAAAGAAGCGCTCAACCGCCTGCTCGCGAACGAATCCCCAAGGCTGGATCCATTCCGCGCCGCATACAACGCCGTCACGACGGTCGCCCTCCAGGCGAGGAACGAAGGCTGGAGCAAGGCGCGAATCATCAAGACGCTCCGCAGCCTATGCCCCGATCCGATGCTCCCTTGGCTGGATACCGCGGTTGTGGCTCTCGGCGAGGATCGGTTGGCATTCCCACCGATCCTCGGAACCGGCGGCAACGACGGTCGGCTCGACTTCTCGACTAACTTCCACCAGCGACTGCTCGAAGCATGGCCATCTGACGCCAAGAGGCGCGCCAGCTCCCTGCGGTCAGCGCAAGACTGGCTGGGGGGAACTGCTAGTACGCCACTCAGCATTGCCGCCGTCGGCCAGTTCGACCCTGGTGCCGCCGGTACACCCAACACCTCACCGTTCGGCGCAGCGCCGTCTCTCGTGAATCCATGGGTCTTCATTCTCATGGTGGAGGGATCCCTCTGGTTTGCTTCCGCACCCGCGCGTCGGCTCGACAGCGAGACCTCTCACGACGCGCGCGCGGCTATGACGTTCATGACGCACGGCGACGCCGCAGGGAGTACTACCGGGGCCTCCGGCGAAGAGTCGCGCGGCGAGATTTGGTTCCCGTGGTGGGAACGATCATTGAGTGCAGCGGCGGTACGGCAACTGTTTGCCGAAGGACGCGCCGTATGGCGACGCCGGACCGCCACGCGGTCCGATCAGATGTACCTCGCTACCGCCACACGTGGCGTATCGCCCGCAACTACTGGGTTCGATAGGTACACAATCATCAGGCGGAATGGGCTTGCCTTCAGCGCGGTCTTAGCCGATCACGTGAAGGTCCACGATGACGATGCAGCCACTCTCGTGGCTGATGTCGAAGACTGGATGAACAACCTCAGTCGCAAACCCCTGCCAATAACAGTCCGGTCTGCGGTCCATCGTTTCGAAGTCGCTCGCGTCGCGCTCGTTAAAGCGAACTCGACGCGCCGCCAAGCAGCAGCTATTGCCAAGTTGCTCGGATCCGTCACGGATGCCGAGATCGCGGTCGGACGAAGCGGACGCACCCGAGACGACATCAAGCCTTGGGCGCGGCCGCGAGAGGCTCGGCGGCTTGTTGACCTCCTCCGCGACCCATCCTGGCGGCTCGTTTCAGACCAGCCGGAGTTCCGGATCGCCCTCGGGATCGCCTCGATCGTGACTCCGCCACTTAGGGACTCCCCACGGGGCAGAAGCATGCGAGAGCTGCTGTTGCCAATCGACCCGCCGTCGGGCCGTACTGACCGCCCGGGTTGGCGCAGTGCGCCGATCGTTCCCGGCCTCGGGCAACGCCGGCTGATCGACGTACTCGCCGATGTAACCGCCTGGCTCGTAATGTCCGCGCCAACGAAGAGTGAGGTGAACGAGCGAGAATCCGGCTCGGCCGGCGGTATCACCCTCCCGAGGATCGGCATCCGAGTGCCGTGGGTGGACGTTCACGCGTGGGCGAGCGGTGCGCTGAGCGACGATCAGATCGGCTACTGGCTGCATGCCCTGCTGGCTCTCGATTGGCGATCCCAGGACCTCGCCTGGCCCGACCCAGACGCGACACCCTCACTCATCAACCCGACCCTCGCGCTCCTAATGCCCTTCCGGGTCGGGATCAGCGCGAGAGGCACGACCGAGCACAACGCAGGCGTCTACGGCCTGCAGCCGATCTGGGTCGGCCAGCTCACCCGCGGACATCCCGACCGCGCACACACCGCAGCACAGCAGCGCCTCCGCCAACTCGGCTACGACGCAGTGTCGCCGGGCGAACGAACAGGTCAACAACTCGACTACGGACGACGACTAGCTGCCGCGCTCCTGCCGATGACGCGCTACCAGGAGCCCCTCCGACGCATCGCCGAGCCCATCAACCAGGAAGACCGGTACCTCACCAACGACCCCGCCAAGGAGAACGCATGACAACGACCACGCGAACCCGACTGACGTTGGAGCTCACGCCGATCGCTGGCGCTCGTTTCCAGCCAACGGGGTTCCCTGACCTGGGCGCGGAAACATACGACCGCGCCAACGACGACGGAGAGCTTCTTCTCGTCGAATCCGTGCAATCGATGGCCAACCATCTCGAGTCAACAACCTGGGACACAGCGCTTCGGGAGCCTGCCGCGCCGGTAGCAGACTTGCCGTATGTCCGTGTCGTCGACACGACTGGCGCGTTCCTCACGAGTAGTCGACTGGAAGCACATCGCCTTGCGGCCGCCTACATTCTCGACGGCAAGATCGACGGCGCGGACGCTCGCCCCGCCCTCCAGGAGCGGTTCAACCTTGCTAAGGGCAAACCCCTCGACATGCGCCATATTGCAAGGGAAGTGTTCCGCTTGGACCCGCTCAGCTTGATCCACGGGGTTTTCTTCGCCCAGTCGGCCTGGCCGTGGCAGCCAAAGATCGCGCGTGCAATGACCTCGTTCGTCGAAGCCACCAACGTCCGAGCTGCGGTCAGCGGCGGCGTAAAGAAGGACAGCGTGCACAACGAGACCGTGCCGGGACGCAGCAGCGCCGAGGGATACGGGATGGTCCCTCATTCGCGCGTGGAGTACACGGCCGCGGCAATCCGTCTCTACACGGTGATCGACGAACAGCAGATCGCCTCGTACGGCCTTTCTGGGCCAGCGACCGAGTTGCTCTCCGCACTCGCTTGGTGGGAGCTGGCAACACTCTGCGACGGCGGCTTCCGGTTGCGCACGGCTTGCGATTTGGTCATCGCCGACAGCAGCGCCGCCGACGTTCCGGACCTCGCTGCCGCCACCGGCCGACTGTCGGCAGCGATCGACGCCGCACGTGCCGAACTCGGTAGCGTCACCGAGGTGGTCTGGACCGAGTCGAAAAAGGGCAAGGCGGCTCCGGCCGAGGACGAGTAGTGACAACCACCGTCGCCATCCGGTTCGTCCTCGGTCGTTATCACGCAACCCCATGGGACGGCAGTCCCAACACGAGCGAAGTCGAGTGGCCACCTTCGCCATGGCGCGTTCTTCGCGCACTGCTCGCGACATGGCACACCCGCTGGCCCGATCTACCCGAAGCAACAATTGATCGCATCATCGCAACCCTCGGGACGCCGAGTGCGTACTCCACGCCGCCTGCGCAGCCTGGTTCTACTCGCCACTACATGCCCGATCTGAAACACAGCCGTGGCGCGACAGGCAACACCGACCTCGTCCTCGACGCGTTTCTCGCGCTACCCACCGATGACCCGCTGCTCATCCACTGGGATGCAGAGCTGTCCGCAGAGGACCGCGAGGTGTTGCGCAAGTTATTCGAACTCACGCCGTATCTGGGCCGCAGCGAGTCCTTGTGCGAGGCCACTCTCGTTGAGGAGGAGATGACACCAGACGGCTCGTGGTGGCGGGTCGGTGAGATCGACCCGGGGGCGACCCGGGTGTCGCTGCTGGCTCCGGACGATCGGCCCGTCCGGAGCTTGCTTGAGACAACGACAGTCGCAACCCGAAAGGCGCGTCAACTGCTTCCTTCCGGATCCCGCAAGATCACGTATGGGCGAGTAGCAACGGGCGACGAGATCCCTGTGCCGTCGACAACAGAGTCGTCGTCGATCGAGATCGACTGCCTCCGCTTCCAACTGTCGACCAGGGTGCCCCTCCGTTCTCGCGATGCCATCCTTGCTGCCGACGCTCTCCATGCCGCGATCTCCAAAGCGGTCGACGGAGTAGGAGGGAGGGAAGAGACGGCGGCATTCGTTGGCCGCGACCTCGACGGCGGCCCTCGGCGCGCCAGGCATGACCACATTCACGTGCTCCCCCTTCCCGCGCGAACACGAAGCCACGTCGCCGCGAACGAGCCGATCACGTCGATCTACGTCTGGCGGCCATCGGGCATTCCGGACGCGTACGCTGCCGCGATCCAGCGGATCTCCGAGATCAGAACCCGACAACAACTCACTGACGCGATGGCCCCTCAGCGGCTTCTGACCGCGGAGGCGGGGTGCGCCAAGTCGATGCTCCCCCAGATCGTGGCACCAGCAAGTTCGTGGGTCTCAGCGACCCCCTACCTTCCGGTACGCCACCGCAAGAAGCGTCAAGAACTCGAAGGCTTCCTCATGGAGGACATCTCGGCGGAATGTGGCTACCGCGACCTCAACGTACCTACGTCAGTAACGATCGATCACGAGTCCAAGTACCAACGAGAAGCGGTTCAGTATCGACGCCGACGTACGAACGAATCGCTACAGAACCAAAGAACCGGGCTGTACCTGCGGTTGACTTTTGCCGCTCCGGTCGGCGGGCCACTACTGCTTGGGCAACTCAGCCACTTCGGCTACGGCCTCTTTGTGCCGGACACCGAAAGCCAAATGTAGCCCTACGCCGGCGCAGCCACCCGGATGCCGAGCCTCCTCGCCGCGGCCGACTGCCGACTGCCGAGCATCGTAGGTCACGATGCGGGTCAGGCTCTCGCCGAGCAGCTGAGCGGTGCCGATGTGGACGGCCTAGCATCACCGCCGTGGATGCGACGCCACCCAGAAGGACTCGGCCGTACGACAGCCCGGTACGCCGCGAGCGCTCGGCGGAGACGAGGGAGCGCATCGTCGAGGCCGGATCGGCGCTGGTGCACGAGCTCGGCTCGTGGGACTGGAGCGACCTGACCGTGCGCGAGGTTGCCGCCCGCGCCGGCGTCCACGAACGCACCGTCCACCGCCACTTCGCCACAGAGCGCGACCTGCGGGCGGCCGTGCTCCAGCGACTGGTCGAGGAAGCCGGCGTGACGGTGGAGGGCCTGCGCCTCGACGAGGTGCCGCGCCACGTGGAGCAGCTGTTCGGCTACCTCGCGGAGTTCTCCAGCGCACCCCGCCGCGAGCCCGACGCCGTGTTCGTCGCTCTCGACCAGCGCCGCAAGGCCGCGCTGCTGCAGACCGTCAGCGAAGGCGCCGCGGGTCTGTCGGACGCAGAGACCCGCCTGGTCGCGGCGATGATCGACGTGTTGTGGGGCATGCCGACGTACAACCGGCTGACCGCCGACTGGGAGCTGACCGCCGATGACGCCGCGCGCGGCGTCAACTGGCTGGTGGCGCTGCTGACCGTAGCGGTGCGCTCGGGCCGCGGGCCGGGATCAGCCGACCTCGATCGGTAGCGTCTCCCAACCGCGCACGGTGGACGTCGAGCCCAGCTTCGCGGCATCCCAGTCGACCTCCCAGGTCGGCCAGCGCTTGAGGATCTCCTCCAGCGCGACCCGGCCCTCGAGCCGGGCTAGCGCCGCGCCCATGCAGTAGTGCACCGAGTAGCCGAAGCCGAGGTGCTGGCTGATCGGCCGGTGGATGTTGTAGGTGTCGCCGTCCGGATACACCCGGTCGTCGCGGTTGCCCGACCCGAGCAGGAACAGCATGATGCTTCCGGCGGGCACGGTCTGTCCGTGCAGCTCGACGTCGCGGGCGACGTAGCGCGCGACGTGCGGGCCGGGCGGCTGGTAGCGCACGGTCTCCTCGACCGCGTTGGGGACCAGCGACATGTCGTCGACGACCGCTTGGCGCTGGTCGGGGTGTTGCGCGAGCAGCGAGCCCATCCAGCCGATCAGCCGGGTGGTGGTCTCGTTGCCGGCACCGGCGACCACCGCGACGTACGTCAGCACCTCCTGGCGGGTCAGCTTGCGGGTCACGCCGTGCTCGTCTTCGAACTCGACGTTGAGCAGCTCGGTCATCAGGTCGTTCGACGGGTTCTTCATCCGCCAGTCGACGTAGTCGGCGTAGATGTCGCCCTCGGCGAACGACGCGTCCTTGACCACCATCTGCTCGCCGGCCTGGGTGCGCAGGTTGTTGTCGACGTGCGCCCGGACCGCCGCGGTGTCCTCCTCCGGGATGCCGAGCAGCATGCCGATCACCTTGCCGGGCATCTGCGCGCCGAGCTCCGCGATCAGGTCGAAGCGCTTCTCCCCGACCAGCGGGTCGAGGTGCTGCGCGCAGTACGCGCGGATCTGCGGCTCGAGCGCAGCCACGCGCCGCGGGGTGAACACGCGCACCAGCAAGCTGCGATGGATGTCGTGGACCGGCGGATCCTCCATGATTAGCGTCCCCGACGGAAGGTCGAGGTTCGCCTTGATCA
Source organism: uncultured Frankiaceae bacterium (assembly GCA_964510285.1). GTDB lineage: Bacteria > Actinomycetota > Actinomycetes > JAFAQI01 > JAFAQI01 > DASZTV01. The sequence goes on from CAZEAM010000401.1 coordinate 11,225, forward strand.
GCTCGATGATCACGCCCTTCGCGGAGCTGAACGTCTCCCAGTCCGGCAGCCCCTTCGAGATGTCCGCGTGCCGGCTCAGCGCATAGAAGTCGTACTGCGCGTTGTAGTAGAGCGGCGCCTCGTCCCGCAGCCGCTTCCACATCGGGTACGGGTCCGCGGCGAGGTCGACGTCGTACGGGTCGTAGTACGGCGGGGCGTCGGCGGAGACCGTCACGGCTCACTCTCGGTTGCGAAGGATTTGATGCCAGAAGTCTGGCGCGAATATTCGGTAGTGGCAAGGACCACGCCTGATAGCGTGGGTCACATCGCGGTGCACATCCACCGCTTACCTCCCGCGGGCGAGCCGCCCGTGAGGTCGCAGCAGAAATCGTTCCCGTCGTCTCGGTGAGCCTCTTCGCGGCCTAACCGAAACACGTACCGGAGAACTGAACATGCCTGCCGAAAATCAGCGCTCGCACGCGCGCGCACACCGCAACGGCGCGCCCACGAAGCGGCGCCGTCCCACGCACTCCTCCCGGCCTGGGCGCGCGCAGCAGCAATCGAAGCCGTCGCCGCTCGACCTCCTGCTCAAGGAGGCCTTGTCGCGCCCGGCGCCGGCCGACGCGTCGTTCGCCGAGCTCGGCATTCCCGCGCCGCTGGTCACGGCGCTCAAGCGCCGAGGGATCGACGCGCCGTTCGCGATCCAGGCCCGCGCACTTCCCGACGGGATGGCCGGTCGTGACGTGCTCGGTCGAGCCCAGACCGGCTCGGGCAAGACGCTCGCGTTCGGCCTGCCGATGCTCACCCGCCTCGCCGGCAACCGCTCGAGGCCACGACGGCCGCGCGGGCTGGTCCTCGTCCCGACCCGCGAGCTCGCGATGCAGGTCGCTGACGTGCTGCGGCCCCTCGGCGACGCGGTCGGTCTGCGGCTTGCCGCGGTCTTCGGCGGGGCGCCGTACGGCGGGCAGGTCAACGCCCTCGACCGTGGCGTGGACGTCGTGGTGGCCACCCCGGGTCGGCTCATCGACCTGATCGACCGCCGCGCGTGCAGCCTGTCCGACGTCCGGGTGACGGTGCTGGACGAGGCCGACCACATGGCCGACCTCGGCTTCCTTCCGGCGATGATCCGGTTGCTCGACGACGTACCGGCAGATGGGCAACGCCTGCTGTTCTCCGCCACCCTCGACCGAGGCGTCGACCGGCTCGTCCGGGCGTACCTCACGGACCCGGCGGTGCATGCGGTCGCTCCGGCCGCCGCACCGGTCGAGTCGATGGACCACCAGGTCTTTCTGCTCGACCACTCCGACAAGGTCGCCATCGCGGCGGAGGTCGCCGCCCGCCCGGGGCGCACCCTCTTGTTCGTCCGGACGAAGCACGGCGCCGACCGGCTGGCGAAGCAGCTCACCAAGCTGGGCACACCGGCTGCCGCGATCCACGGCAACCTCTCGCAGAACCAGCGCCAGCGCGCGCTGTCCGGCTTCACTGCCGGACAGCCACGGGTCCTCGTCGCGACCGATGTCGCGGCTCGCGGCATCCACGTCGACGACGTCGACCTGGTCGTGCACTTCGACCCGCCGAACGACTCGAAGGACTACCTGCACCGCTCCGGGCGCACGGCCCGCGCCGGGTCCAGCGGCACCGTGTTGTCGTTCGTCGTACCGGACCAGCGCCGGGTGGTGGAGCGGCTGCATCGCGACGCCAACGTGACGGCCACCGCCGTACCGGTTCGCCCTGGACACGAAGCCGTGCGCGAGATCGCCGAGTCCGGCACCCCGGTCCCCCGTCCCGCCGAACTTGCACAATCACACCGACTGCACCCCCCGAAACGGTCGGAAAGTGCAAGTTCGCGGAGGGCTAGAGGCCGAGGTCGACGACCGGGCGCTCCAAGGGGTTGATGTTCAGCTCGCGAAGCGCGCGCAGCAGCTTCTTGCTGGTCCGGCCTTCGAGGTAGCCGTCGATCGTGCGGTGGAAGTTGGACAGGTGACCTTCGATCTGCGCCGAGATCCGCATGTACTCGAACGACCGCGAGTGCAGACCCAGCTGCTGCTTCGGCAGGTTCGAGAAGTCCTGGGTCGGGATCGGAGGCACCCGGGGGTCGTCGTGCGCCATCGGCTCGGGCACCGGGAGCTTCGGCAGCGGTGCGCCCTCCGGGAACCGGGTGAGCGACCAGATCTCCATCAACGTCTCCTCCGGCCCGAGCGGCCGGAAGCGGTACTGCGACGCGCTGGAGTACATCGGCAGGATGAAGTAGTGCGGGAAGCAGTAGACCATCGGCTCGGTCAGGCCGTCGGCCTCGATCTGGTTGAGGTCGGGGATCGCGTGCTTCTTCGTGCGGTGCCACTTCACGACCGCCGCGTTGAACTCGCGCTCCCACGCGGCACGCGCCTCGACCGGATCGTTCGGCAGCTTCACCTTCGGCATCAGCCGTTCGGCGATCTTCACGTCGCTGGCGTGCACCATGCCCGCCATGCCCTCGCTCATCACCCGTAGGTACTCGAGCTCAGCGGCGAGGAACCTCTTCGGGTCGAACGGCTTGTTCTTCGGCGGGTAGCGGCCGGGCAGCCGAAGCTGCGGATGCGTCTCGAGCACGTGGTACTGCTCCATGAACGCTTCCTGCGCCAGCTTCCAGTTCACCGGCAGCCGGAACGACAGCCACCACTCCGGATGCATGTCGGCGAGCTGCCAGGCGTCCATATACGTCGCGAACGGCTCGATGCTCTCGCGCAGCGGCGGCGCCTTCGGGTCGAGATTGATCCACGCGCAGCCACCGTACGTGTCGCACCGCACGGGCTGGAGGTTGATCTCCTCGGCCGCGAGGTTGTGCGGCGAGAAGGTGCTCGACCGGGACACGAAGGTGTTGGCGCCGTCGGCGCCGTAGCACCAACCGTGGAACGGGCAGGTGAACCCGCTCGTGCACGTCCCTTGCCCTTCGACCAGCCGTACGCCGCGGTGCCGGCACGCGTTGTGAAACGCCCGGACCTGCATGTCGTCGCCCCGGACGACGATCACCGACTGGTCGAGGATCTCGTAGGAGACGTAGTCGCGCGGGTTCGGGATCTGCTCGAGCCGGCAGGCCATCTGCCACACCCGCGGCCACAGCTGCTCCGCCTCGAGCGCGAAGAAGTCGGCGTCGTAGTACCGCTCCTTGCGGATCCGGTCCGGGATGTCCACCGCGAACGGCACGGCACTGGTCTTCTTGGTTGCCATGTCTGCCTGCCTATGCCACGTCTTCTCGGTGCTTGCCCGGCCCGCGGGCCGGATCCGACGAGTGCCGGTTGCCGAGCTCGGCGATCACCTCGGCGGAGCGTTCGACGTCGAACTCGTTGCCGCTGGCGCGCAGCTGCGCGAGCAGGTCGGTCAGCTCGCGACGCTGGTCCTGGGACAGCCCGATGCGTTCGTAGACGCTCGTGTTGAGGTCGTCGGTGGCGCTCTCGGCAACCTTGCGGCCACGCGCGGTGATCACCGCCAGCGTCGTACGCGCGTCCGACGGATGCGGCACCCGTCGTACCAGCTTGTCGCTCTCGAGCCAGTCGATGATGTTCGTGACGGTGGCAGGTGGGATCCGCAGCGTCTTGCTGATCCAGCTCAGGGTGAGCGAGGAGTCAGGGTCGGTCGCGAGCCAGGTCAGCACCTCGTAGCGCGCGAACGTCAGGTTGTGGCGACGCATCACGCGGTTCACCTCGTCGGCGAGCAGCTGGTAGGACCGCAGTACGGCGGTGAAGACCGCCATCCCGGACGCCGCCTCGGGGTTCCAGTGCCGCAGCCACACCTGGCGCGACGCCTCGACCACGTCGAACGGCGCCGGCTCGAAGCCGCTCGCCCGCCTGGTGTTGCGACGCTCGGTCATGGGCGGACCCCCGTCATGCGTGCGCCCCCACCGGCGCGAGAGCCATTCCGATCACCCCGTCGGCTTGTAGCTGGTCGATCTCCGCGGAGCCGAGCCCGAGCTCGGCGAGCAGCTCTGCGGTGTGTTCCCCCAGCAGCGGGGCGTGGCGGCGGTGCCTGCGCTCCGGACCGCGCGAGAGGGTCATCGGGAGCGTGCTGTAGCGGGCCCGAGGCGCCACGGGATGTTCGACCTCCTCGAAGAACCCGCGGGACTGCAGCTGCGCCAGCTCGGTCTGCCGGTGCGGCGCCATGACCTTGGCGACCGGCACGCCCGCGTCCCACAGCGTGTCGACGATGGCGTCCGCGGCCCGCTCACGGCACCACTGGTGCAGCCATGCGTCGATCTCGTCGTGGTGCTCGCGGCGTCCGGGCGCACTCGCTAGCCGGTCGTCGGTCGGCCACTCCGGGTTGCCGACCGCCCGGCACAGCGCCGACCAATGCTCGTCCGTCGAGACCGCGATCGCGACCCACGCGTCGTCGCGTCCGTCGTCGTCCGGCCCGGCCGCCTGGTAGACGTTCTGCGGGGCGGCACAGGGTCCACGGTTGCCGCTTCGCTCGAGCAGCGTGCCGTACGCCGAGTACTCGATCACCTGCTCGGCGGCGATGTTGAGCGCCGCGTCGACCATCGCGGCCTCGACCAGGACGCCCTGGCCGGTGCGGTCGCGGTGGGCCAGCGCGATCTGCATGCCGACCAGCGCGTGCAGCCCGGCGTTGGGATCGCCGACGCAGTACGGCTCGATCGGCAGCTTGTCGGGTGGGCCGCTGAGCCAGGTCAGCCCGGAGGCGTCCTCGATCACGAAGGCGAACGCGGCCGAGTCGCGCCACGGCCCGTCGAGTCCGAAGCCCGGCATCCGCACCATCACCAGGTCCGGCCGCGAGTCGAGCAGCGACGCGAAGCTCAGCCCGAGCTGGTCGAGCACCCGAGGAGTGAAGTTCTCGACGACCACGTCGCAGGTGGCGACGAAGCGGCGGAGCAGCTGCAGCCCCCGCTCGTCGCCGAGATCGATCGTGAGGCTCTTCTTGTTGGTGTTGAGGGCCGCGAAGATCGGTCCGCGTTCCCAGTACCGGTCTTCGGTCTGCGGCACTCCCCCGACCAGCCGCACGCCGTCGGGGCGCTTCGGCGACTCGAGATGCACGACCTCGGCGCCCAGCATCGCAAGGATGTGGCCGACCAGCGGACCCGCCCAGTAGGCGGTCATGTCCAGCACCCGCAGGCCGCTGAACGGCAAACCCTCGGGCGACCCGCTCGCCGGCTCGCGCGGCTCGTCCGGCTGGGAATCGACGACGGTCAATCGGTACGGCGACGACGGGTTGGTCGCACCGTCCATCGGGTTGGTGACGAAGTTGCCGCGGTCCTGGAAGTGCTTGAACGACTCGGCGTTCGCGCCGTTGACGATCGGCGCGTTGGGGATCCGGAACGCGGTCGCCAGCTCGAGCAGCTCCTCGACGCTGTGCCCGGCGATCCAGGCGTCGATCGTGGGGGCGAGCGCCGACCGCTCCAGCAACAGCTTCGGATCCTCGGTCCACTCCGGATGGCCGACCATCGCGCAGAAGTCGTACCACTGCTGTCCGGTGCCGACCCCGAGGCCGACCAGCCCGTCCTTCGCCGCCGCGACGCCGGGGCTCGGGACGAAGCGCTTCTTGCGCATCGGCCGGCCCATCTGGTCGGTGAAGGTCACCGGGTAGTAGGTGAGGCACAGGGCGAGCGTCTCGAGCATCGATACGTCGACCAGCTCGCGGCCGCCGCGGCGCCACGAGGCCAGCGTTCCGACTGCGGCGTAGACACCGGTGAGCCACTCCCCGATCTGCCCGCCGACGTACGTCGGGGCGCGGTCGACCCAGCCGCGGCCGAGCCCGATCATCGCGCCCGACCATGCCTGCAGGGTGAACTCTGTCGCGGGCCGGTCCGCCCACGGGCCGTCGAGGCCGAACGGAGTGATCGCGGTGACGGTCAGGTGCGGATGGGAGCGTCGCAGTGCCGCCGGGGACAAGCCGGGGTGCCCTGCGACGCCGCCGCGCGACCACACGACGACGTCGGCCGATCCGAACATCTCGTGCAGCGCGGCGGTCTGCTCGGCGCTGTCGGCGTCGACAGTCACGCTGTGCTTTCCGGCAGCCAGGAAGTTGTACAGCCCGCCGTTGGCGTCGTCCGGGATCGGCGCCCCGGAAGCCGACCAGTCGCGCAGCGGGTCACCACCGACCGGCTCCACCTTGGTCACCTCGGCGCCGCCGTCGGACAGCAGCTTGGTGCAGTACGCGCCGGCGACCCAGGTCGACAGGTCGACCACGCGCAGTCCGTCGAGCGGCAGGACGTCGGTCATTCTGGCCCGGGTGCGTCGCGGCCGGACCGGGACAGCCGCCACTCCGGCGGGAACCGGTTGTCGTTGTTCTTCACCAGGTTGTTGACACCCTGGTCCATGACCTTGCCGCCGAGGCCGGCGCCGCCTTGATCAACAGAGCTGTTGTCGACATCGTCCTTCAG
>CAZEAM010000402.1:0-12310 GCA_964510285.1 uncultured Frankiaceae bacterium
GGTTCCGGCGGCGGACAGTGCGCCGGACGGCAACTGGGTGGGGGTCTCCGCGCGGGTCAACGCGATGGTCTACAACCCGAGCAAGGTGAGCGCGGCGGAGCTGCCCAAGTCGATCCTCGAGCTGGCCGACCCGAAGTGGAAGGGCAAGATCGAGCTGTCGCCGGCCGAGACCGACTTCTGGCCGGTCGTGTCGTCGATCGCCAGCGCGAAGGGTGACGCCGCGGCCGAGGCGTGGCTGCGCGGGATCAAGGCCAACGCCGGTTCCGGCGCCAACGTCCCCGACAACGAGACGCTGACCAGCGACGTCGACAAGGGCAGCACCGAGCTGGGCGTGATCATGCACTACTACTACTACCGGCTGCGTGCCGAAGCCGGCGGTCCGAGCAGCTTCGACGCCAAGCTCGCCTACTTCGCGCCGCGGGACCCGGGCTACGTGAAGGCGATCTCCGGGGCCGGCGTCCTCGCGTCCACCAAGCACATGGCCGCCGCGCAGGAGTTCCTGAAGTTCCTGACCAGTGCGGCCGGCCAACACGTCTTCGCCACCGGTGACAGCTTCGAGTACCCGATCCGGCCGGGGGTCGCGGCCAACTCGCAGATGCCGCCGCTGAAGTCGCTCAAGCCCAACGACTTCACCCCGGCCGAGCTCGGGACCGGCGTCAACGCCAAGGAGCTCATGCAGAAGGTCGGGCTCCTCTAGGAGTCATCGGCAACGGCGATGACCGACGTGCTGCTTCCCCAGGCGCCCGATGAGATCGGGCGCCTGGGCGCGCGTCGGCGTCGTGGCGGTGGCGGTCTCGTCGCGGCCAGCACGCTCATCGCGCTCGGGCTGCTCTCGCCGCTCGTGCTGGTCGCGCTCGACGCCCGCGACGCGGGTTGGGCCGAGATCCACCGGGTGCTGTTCCGGGACCGCTCGGCGTTCCTGTTGCGGCACACGGTCGTGCTCTGCGCGGTCGTCGTCGTACTTGCCGCAGTCGTCGGAGTCGCGTGCGCGTGGTGCACCGAGCGCGGCGGGCTGCCGTTGCGCCGGGTGTGGACGGTGCTGCTCGTCATGCCCGTCGCGATCCCGGACTTCGTCGTCGGCTACGCGTGGCACTCGATCGACGCGTCGCTGAACCCGCTGCTCGGTGCGACGCTGGTGATGACGCTGGGCACCTACCCGCTCGTCTACCTGCCGGTCGCCGCGGCGCTGCGCCGCGCCGACCCGGCGATGGAGGACACCGCGCGCAGCCTGGGATCCGGCCCGGTTCGCACGTTCGTGCGGGTCACGCTGCCGCTGATCCGTACCGCCGTCCTCGGTGGATGCATTCTCGTGGTGCTGACGGTGCTCTCCGAGTACGGCGCGTTCGAGATCCTGCGGTACCAGACCTTCACCACGGAGATCTTCACCGAGTTCAAGTTCGATGCGCAGGCCGCGGGCGCGCTCGCGATCCCGTTGGTCGGGCTCGGCTTGCTGATGCTCGCGATCGAGGGGGTGGTGCCGCGACGGCAGATCGCGCGGACCGCGCCGCGCCGCGCGATCGGTGGGCCGCGCCGACGGTGGATCCACGCGCCGATGTCCGCCGGCCTGCTCACCGTCGTCGGCCTCGGGGTCGGCGTGCCGATCGGGACGCTCGTCTACTGGATGACGCAAAGCCACTACGCCACCCTGCCGGCGACCGCCACGTTGGCCACGGCGACGTGGACCACCGTCCGCTACAGCGCATGGGGGGCGGTGCTGGCCGTCGCCCTGGCGCTGCCGGTCGCGATGATGACCTTCCGGCGTACGACGCCGGCGCGGATGGTCATCGAGCGGGCGACCTACGTGACGCAGGCCGTCCCTGGCGTGGTCATCGCGCTCGCCTGCGTCTTCTTCGCCACGCACTACTTCTTCCGGCTCTACCAGACCGGGCTCCTGCTCGTCGTGGCCTACGCGATCATGCACTTCCCGCTGGCGCTGGTCTGCGTGCGCACGTCGGTGGCGCAGGCGCCGTTCCGGCTGGTCGACGTCGGCCGGTCCCTGGGTCGCGGCCAGGGCTACGTCTTCGCGCGGGTCGTGCTCCCGCTGATCGCCCCCGGCCTGGTCGCGGGCTTCTGCCTCGTGTTCCTCACCGCGGTGACCGAGCTCACCGCGACCCTCGTGCTCGCGCCGATCGGCGTACAGACGCTCGCGACGCAGTTCTGGGCCTACCAGAGCGAGGTCGCCTACGGCGCGGCCGCGCCATACGCTTTGGTCATTGTGTTGCTCGCTGCGATACCGGGAGCTCTGCTGGGTCTGTGGTTCGACCGCGAGCGCCACACGCAGCAGGTGCAGGCTCCGTGAGCCCGCGGTGAGCGAGCTCGTGCTCGCCGGCGTCAGCAAGCGCTTCGGCCCGGCTGCCGTCCTCGACCGGCTCGATCTGACCGTGCCCGACGGCACGATCACCGCGGTGCTGGGCGCGTCCGGCAGCGGCAAGACCACGTTGCTGCGGCTGCTCGCCGGACTCGACCGGGTCGACGCGGGCACGATCAGCATCGGCGGGCGGGTGGTCGACGACGGCCGTCGTTCGGTGTCCGCCGCCCGCCGCAAGGTGGGGTACGTGCCGCAGGACGGCGCGCTGTTCCCGCACCTGCGGGTGGCGGCCAACGTCGCGTTCGGGCTGGGCCGGGAGCGCCAAAGCGCCGAACGGCGGCAGCGGGTCGAGGACCTGCTCGAGCTGGTCGGGCTCACCGGCTACGGCGAGCGCTTCCCGCATCAGCTCTCCGGCGGCCAGCAGCAGCGTGTCGCGCTGGCGCGCGCCCTCGCCACCGACCCCGAGGTCGTCCTCCTGGACGAGCCGTTCAGCTCGCTCGACGCCTCGCTTCGGGTCAGCCTCGGGCAGGACATCGCGCACACCCTCGGCGAGACCCGCACGACGACCGTGCTCGTGACCCACGACCAGGACGAGGCGATGTCGCTCGCGCACCGGATCGCGCTGCTGCGCGACGGCCGAATCGCCGCGCTTGCCGCACCGCGCGAGCTCTACCAGGACCCGCCCGACCTGCGGACCGCCGAGGCGATCGGGCAGGCCAACGTCGTTGCCGGGACCGTCACGCGCGGGCGTGGCAGGTGCGCGATGGGACCGGTGAAGCTGCGCCGCGGCGCAACGCCGATCCCGGACGGTCCGTGCATGCTCCTGCTGCGTCCCGAACAGCTCGCCGTACATCTCGAGCCGGCCAGCAACGCGGCCGCGGCGACCGTCGACGACGTCACCTTCTTCGGCCACGACGCGCTCGCCCGGGTGCACCTGCACAACGGTGCCGAGACCGTGCTGGTCCGGGTCGGCGGCGACCTGGCGCTGCAGCCCGGTCAGCCGGTGTGGGTCGCGGTGACCGGTCCGGCCAGCGTCTTCTAGCGCCCGTCCTACTGCGCCCGCGATACGCAGCGGAAGCCGATGTGACTGGTGCTGCTGCGCACGGCCTGGCCCTGCCGGGCGGCCGGGCGGTACCGGTGACAGTACGACGGCGCGCACAGATGTGAGCCGCCTTTGATCGTGCGCCGGTCGGACTCGGCGAGGTGGGTCGGTGCGCAGCACGACGCGCCCGCGTCGTCGGCGGCGTTCATGTGCGTGTCAGTCCATGTGGAGGTCGTCCACTCCCACACGTTGCCGATCATGTCGAGCAGCCCCCACGGGTCGGGCGGGTAGGCACCGACCGGCGAGGTGCGGGGGTGCCGGGCGTCGTCGTTGCGCCACGGGAACTCGCCGGTCCAGACGTTGGCCATCCGCTTGCCGCGGACCAGGAACTCCTCGCCCCAGGCGTACGTCGTGCCCGGGCGGCCGGCGCGGGCGGCGTACTCCCATTCGATCTCGGTCGGCAGCGACTTCTGCGCCCACCGCGCGTAGGCGGCAGCGTCCTCGAACGAGACGTGCACCACGGGATGCCGTTCCAGGCCGTGCAAGGTGCTTTCCGGACCGAGCGGATGGCGCCAGTCCGCGCCCGGCGTCCACCGCCACCACCGGCGCCAGTCGTCGAGCGGCACCGGGCCGGCGGTCGGCACGAAGACCAGCGAGCCGGGCACCAGGTCCTCCGGCCGGGCGTCGGGGAACTCGGCCGGGTCGGGTGCCTGCTCGGCCGTCGTCACCCAACCGGTGTCGTTGACGAACCGGCGGAACTCGGCGTTGGTGACGGGGTGGGCGTCGATCAGGAACCCGGCAACCTGCCGCCGGTGCGCCGGCCGCTCCTCGGGGTAGTGGCCGTCGCTGCCCATGACGAACTGCCCGGCGGGCACCGCCACCATTCCCTTCATGCGCCGCACGCTACTTCGAGTCCGTGAAGGTGCCGGCCGACCGGGCCGCGAAGTAACCCGGGTGAAGATCGTGAAGGCTGGGCGGCCGCGCCGCGCGCTGACGGCGGTCGCGGCGGGGATGCTGGCCGCGCTTGTGCTCCCCACGGCGGCGGCCGGGAGCAGTCCGGCGGCGAGCGGCTCCGAGCCGCGCTACCGCGCGACGTCCTTCGACCCGGTCGTCGAGGCGCTGGACTACTCCAACAACCTTGAGCGGCAGAGCGTCTACCTCGCGCCCGACTACCAGCTGAAGCTGCGCCTGGTCGGGCAGCAGAACTTCCTCGCCGCGGTGCAGATGGCGGTCAACGACCCGCAGCGCGAGTTCCTGTCGGACCTGTGCTGGAACGGATACGACGCATGCGCCGGGGACGTTCGGCTCTACGACTGGCAGACCCAGGGATACGGCATCGTCCGGCCGTTCCTGTTCACCGCCCGCAACGGCGCGCAGATCTCCGGGCACGTGTGGGCGACCCGCAGCGGGCCGGCGAAGCGCCCTGGGGTCGTGATCACGAACGGTTCGGTGCAGGCCACCGAGCAGCTGTACTGGTTCGCCGCGCAGGCGCTGGCCAAGGCCGGCTACGTGGTCATGACCTTCGACCCGCAGGGACAGGGCCAGTCGGACTCGCTCGGCCAGGGCGCCGACCGGACCGAGGGCTTCCCGGCGCAGACCGACGGCCGCCCGTTCTACGACGGCACCGAGGACGCGATCAACTTCTTCCTGTCAACCCCGTCGCACCGTTACGTGCCGGTGCGGTCGTGTGCGACCGGCACCAGTCACGCCGACTACCAGAACGCCCGGGTCAAGGCCGGCTTCGACGCGGCGTACAACCCGTTCTGGCGCCTGCTCAACCGTCATGAGGTCGGGGTCGCCGGCCACTCGTACGGCGCCGGCGGCGTGTCGTACGTCGGCCAGGCCGACAAGCGGGTCAAGGCGATCGTGGCGTGGGACAACCTCGGCAAGCCGGAGGCCGGCGGCCGGGAGAAAGGATGCGTCGACAAGGCGGCTCGGGCACCGGCGAAGCTGCGCGCGCCGGCGCTGGGCATGTCGGCCGACTACGGGCTGCCGCCGACCCCGCACACCTCGCTGCCCGGTTACGACGACAAGACGAAGGAGTCGCTGGTCTACTCGAAGCACCACGTCGACACCGGCGAGATCGTCGTGCGTGGGGGCAGCCACCTCGACTTCTCGTTCATCCCGAACCCGGCGTTCGGCGCCTCGCTGTACGGCACGGACATGGTTGCCTGGTACACCGTCGCGTGGTTCGACTACTACCTCAAGCACGACGCGTCGGCGTATCGCCGGCTGGTCACCACCCGCTGGCAGCACGACGGCCAGGAGGCCCAGATCGACGCGTTCGGCGACCCGAACATGTTCAGCTTCTACTACCACTCGCGGCTCGACATCCGCACGCCCGGCGGTGGCCGGTTCAGGTGCGAGACGCTGCGCCGCGGGTGCGCCGGGATGACCGCGCACGACGGCTACCGGGGCCTGTGGCGCTACGTGAACGTCGACACCACCAAGGACGGGCCCGCCACCCATCCGGTGCCGAAGGGCACCGGCCTCTACCTGACGACTTCGTGAGGGAGCAGATGCGTATGGCACGGAGCCGGTCGTTCGTCGCAGCGCTCGCTGTCGCCGCGAGCCTGGCGGTCGCGAACGGCGCGGCCGCCGCGAGCGCGGAAGGCCACGAGGCGAGCGCCGCGCAGGCTCGTACCGTCCCCGCTCACCTGCGCGACGGCCACGGCATCACCGTGAAGTCCGCGAAACGGATCGACAGCCGGCAGGTCCTGGCGACGATCGTGCCGAAGGCGCTCGGCCGTCCCATCGTGGTCCGGATCATCCTGCCGGTCGGCTACCGGCCAGACGCGAACCACCGCTACCCGGTGCTCTACCTCTATCCGGGAACGAGTGGCGACAACTCGGACTGGGTGAACGCCGGAGCGGCGCTGCAGACGACCGCGCCGTACCGGTTGATCACCGTCAGCTCGGACATCGGCTTCAACAAGGACGGCGGCGGCTGGTTCACCGACTGGGTCGACCGCAACACCGCGCTCGGCCCGTCGCAGTGGGAGACCTACGACATCGACGAGCTCATCCCGTGGATCGATGCCAACTTCCGCACGATCCGCAACCGCGACGGGCGGGCGGTCGCGGGCCTGTCGCAAGGGGGCTACGGCTCCACCGAGCTGGCCGCCCGCCACCCCGACCTGTTCGTCATGTCCGGCTCGTTCTCCGGCGCCCCCGAGATCTACCGCGACCCGCAGGTCAACGTCGGCGCGTACGCGGTCATCGCCGCGACGATGTCGGGCCTGAACGGGGTCGAGCCGGACGCGCCGTTCGGCAACCCGGTGACCGACGCGATCAACTGGCGGGGTCACGACCCGGCCACCCTCGTGCGCAACCTGCGGCCGGTCAAGCTGTGGCTGGCGACCGCGGACGGCACGCCCGGCGTGTTCGACGACCCGGTCACCGACCCCGGGGGCTACGTCGGCGGCGCAGCGATCGAAAGTGCGACCCACCTGTCGACGGACTACTTCCTGACCCACGTGCAGGAGGCGCGGATCCCGTACTACGTGTACGACTACGGCAGCGGCACGCACTCCTGGCCGTACTGGGCGCGGGACCTGCGCCGGTTCATCGAGCCCTTGATGCAGACCTTCGCCCACCCGCCGGCCGCGCCGCACAAGGCCCGGTACACCACGATCGACCCGGCGTACTCGGCGTGGGGCTGGCGGGTCAGGATCGATCGGGGGCCGGCACTGGAGTTCAGCACCCTGAGCAACGCGGACCGCCACGGCTTCACGCTGCGGGGATCGGGAGTGGCGACGGTGCTCACCCCCGCCCTTCGGTCGGCCCATCGCTACCACGTGGTCGTCGGTGGGCGGGCACAGGTGGTCCGATCCGACCAGGCGGGTCGCCTGCACATGCGGGTGCCGCTCGGCGCGACCGGCCACGCGGTCACGGTCCGGATCGCTTCGAAGTAGCCGCGTACCGCTAGGTGAGCAGGTCGCGCAGGACGGCTGCGCCTGAGTGCTGCAGATCCTTGGTCGCGGTCAGCAGGACGACCTCGCCGGCCCGTCCCCGGCCGCGCAGGTCGTCCAAAGCGGTTCGCTGTTCGGGCGTGGCCAGCTCGCCTCGATAGCGGCGGGCGAACTCGGCGTACTTCTCGACCTCGTGCGAGTACCACTTGCGCAGTTCCGGTGACGGCGCGATGTCCTTGAGCCACTCCTCGAACGGCGCACTGGCCTTCGCCAGCCCACGCGGCCACAGCCGGTCGACGAGGAACCGCCCGTGCGGGTCGGCGCCCATCGCGTCGTAGACCCGGGCGATCGCGATACCCACGTGTCGAAGTCTCCCACCGCCGGTAGCGTGGTCCGGCGAGCGAACGGGGTTGGGTGGACTTGGCGCGGACGAACACGGCGGCACCGCCGGAGCAGAGGGCGGCGGTCAGCGTCCGCGGGCTGGAGAAGCGCTACGGCCCGATCCAGGCGGTGCGCGGCATCGACCTCGACGTCAAGCCGGGGGAGGTCTTCGGCTTCCTCGGCCCGAACGGCGCCGGCAAGTCGACCACCATCAAGATGCTGTGCACGCTGGTCACCCCCACGGCCGGCCGGGCCGAGGTGGCGGGGCTCGACGTCATCACGCAGCGCACGAAGGTACGGCGCCAGATCGGCCTGGTCTTCCAGGAGACGACCCTCGACGAGTACCTCACCGCCGAGCAGAACCTGAAGTTCCACGCCGCCATCTACGGGATGCCGCGGCGGACGGTCGGGCCGCGCGTCGACGCCGTGCTCGACCTCGTCGGACTGGGCGACCGCAAGTCGTCCGCGGTGCGCACCTACTCCGGCGGCATGAAGCGCCGGCTGGAGATCGCCCGCGGTCTGCTGCACTCACCTCGCGTGCTCTTCCTCGACGAGCCGACCATCGGGCTCGACCCGGACTCGCGCCAGGTGCTGTGGCGTTACGTCGACGAGCTGCGCCGCCGCGAGGACATCACCGTCTTCCTCACGACGCACTACATGGACGAGGCCGAGCGATGCGACCGGATCGCGATCATCAACCACGGCACGATCGTCGCGCTCGGTACCCCGGCGCAGTTGAAGGCGCAGGTAGGTGACGACCGGGTCCGGATCGTGACCGCCGACAACGTCGAGTCGGCGAAGAAGCTTGCCAGCAAGCTGAAGATCGAGGCGGTGCCGGACGGCGAGGCGCTGCTGGTCACCGTGCCCGACGGCGAGGGGTTCGTCCCGAAGCTGTTCGGGATCGGGATCACGGTCCAGTCGGTCAGCGTGTCGCGCCCGACGCTGGACGACGTCTTCATGGCCCATGCCGGGCACCGGATCGGTGAGGAAGAGGCTGCCCCTGCGCCGCGCCACTGGATGCGGGCGATGAACCGATGACCGCCACGGTGGAGCGTCCCGAGGTCGGGTTCGCGCCGGTCGCCGAGGCGGGCGCCGGCTGGCTGCACGAGCTGCGCGCGGTCGGCATCGTCTGGCAGCGCGACATGGTCCGGGTCATGGCCGACCCGGCGCGGCTGGTCTCGTCGCTGCTCCAGCCGCTGCTCTTCCTCTTCATCCTGGGCGCCGGCCTGACCGCCGCCGTGCGCGGTGGCACCGGCGGCGCCGACTTCAAGACCTTCCTGTATCCCGGCGTACTGATCACCGGCATCCTGTTCACCGCCGTGTTCTCGGCGATCTCGATCGTGTGGGACCGCGAGTTCGGGTTCTTGCGCGAGATGCTGGTCGCGCCGATCTCGTCTTCGAGCATCGTGGTCGGCAAGTGCCTGGGTGGCGCGACGATCGCCACCGTCCAGAGCGTGCTGATCCTGGCGCTCGCCGGGGCCGTGCACGTGCCGTACGGGTTCACCCTCATGCTCGGCCTGCTCGGCATCGTGTTCGCGACGTCGTTCACGATGACCGCGTTCGGCCTGGTCCTGGCGGCCCGGGTGAAGAGCGTCCAGACGTTGATGCCGCTGGTGAACATGCTGCTGATGCCGCTGACGTTCATGTCCGGCTCGCTCTACCCGCTGGGGCCGCAGGCGCCGGAATGGCTCGACATCGTCGCCCGCTACAACCCGCTCAGCTACGCCGTGACCGCGGCGCGCACGATCGTCGTGCACCACCTTCCCACCGACGACCCGACCCGGCGGCTCTTCCACGGCTTGACCTGGCTGGGCTGGTCGGTGCCGGGGTGGCTGGACGTGGTCGTCGTCGTGGGGGTCGGCGTCGCGCTGCTGTCGGTCGCCTGCGTCCTGTTCGCCCGCACGGAGTAGCGCCCGGCCGCGTGAGAGACTCGGGCCGTGGTGATCACGCAGACGCTTCCACAGCGCGGGCGTGAGGCTGAGCCAGACGCCTACAGCGCGGCCGGCCTGACCCTCGCGGGCGCCTTCCGGATCTTCGTGGGCACGTTCAGCGCGAAGCTGCTCGGGTTCGCCTTCGTGGTGGCGTTGGCCGTCCGGCTGGTGCTCGGCGGGTGGCGGTGGTGGGACCTCGGGATCGCCGCGATCGTGCTGGGCATGCAGCCGTTCACCGAGTGGCTGATCCACGTGTTCGTCCTGCATGCGAAGCCCAAGCGGATCGGCCCGGTGACGATCGACGGGCTGCTCGCCCGCAAGCACCGTCAGCACCACGCGAACCCGAAGGTCATCGCCCTCGTGCTGGTGCCGCGCCGCGCCCTGGTCACCACGGTGCTCGCCGGCGTACCGCTGTACTGGCTGCTCACGGGACTGGACTGGCGGCTGACGCTGAGCTGGCTCGTCGTCGGCTACGGCATGTTCCTCGCCTACGAGTGGGTGCACTTCCTGATCCACTCCAGCTACAAGCCGAAGCACTGGTACTACCGCTACATCTACCGGGCGCACCGGCTGCATCATTTCCGCAACGAGAACTACTGGTACGGCGTGACCGTGCACGCCGCCGACCACGTCCTGCGGACGTTCCCGGACAAGGAAGCGGTGCCGGTCTCGCCGACCGCGTTCACGCTTGGCATCGAGGTCGTGGAGGGCGCATGAGCACCGAGGCAACCGTCGCAACGACCTGGAAGCACCCGGACAAGGTGCGACCGGCGGCACTGCCCGGTGCCGGTCGGGTCGGCGCGACGATCGACCGGGTCACGCAGCGGTCGAGGATCCTTGCGACCCCGCCGGCCGGCTCGGCGCTCAAGCCGATGCCCGGGAACAAGGGCATGCCGATCCTCGGGTCGACGTTCAGTTTCATGCTCAGCGGTCCGGACTTCTCGCGGCGCCAGTACGACCGCTACGGCCCGGTCTCGTGGATCTCCTCGCTCGGGCTCGACATCTGCATGGCGCTCGGTCCGGACGCGACGCAGGCGGTGCTGGTCAACTCGGACAAGGCGTTCTCCCAGTCCGGCTGGGAGTGGTTCATCGGACCGTTCTTCAAGCGCGGGCTGATGCTGCTCGACTTCGACGAGCACCTGATGCACCGGCGGATCATGCAGGAGGCGTTCACCCGGCCGCGGCTGAAGGGCTACCTGGAGCGCACCGACGAGCTGGTGGCGAAGGACGTGGCCGGTTGGCCGTCGGAAGGCCAGATGTTCGCCTACCCGACGCTGAAGCGGCTCTCGCTCGACATCGCGACGCACATCTTCATGGGTGACTCGACCGGCGAGGACGACGCCAAACTGCAGACCGCGTTCATCGACACGGTGCGCGCCGGCACGTCGGTGATCCGCGCCGACGTCAAGGGGCTGCGCTGGCACAAAGGCCTGGTCGGCCGCAAGGTGCTCGAGGAGTACTTCCAGGGCAAGCTGCCGGCGAAGCGCGCGACCGAGACCGAGGACCTCTTCTCCGCGCTGTGCCACGTCGAGACCGAGACCGGCGAGACGTTCAGCGACGACGACGTCGTCAACCACATGATCTTCCTGATGATGGCGGCGCACGACACGACGACGATCACCACGTCGGCGGTGCTGGCCGCACTCGCCGCGCATCCGGAGTGGCAGGAGCGGGCGCGCGAACAGTCGATGGCGATCGATGGCGAGCTGACCCTGGAGTCGCTGGACAACCTGACCGTGCTCGACCTGGTCATCAAGGAGGCGCTGCGGCTGACCGCTCCGGTGCCGTCGATGGCACGCAAGGCGATCAAGGACACCGAGCTGCTCGGGCACTTCGTCCCCGCCGGCACCTTCATTTCGGTGTCGCCATGGTTCAGCCACTACATGCCGGAGCTGTGGTCGAACCCGGAACAGTTCGACCCGGAGCGGTTCGACGAGCCGCGCCGCGAGGACAAGGTGCACCGCTACGCGTGGGTGCCGTTCGGCGGCGGCGCGCACAAGTGCATCGGGATGTACTTCGGCACCCAGGAGGTCAAGACCCTGGTGCACCACATCCTTCGGCGCTACCGCTGGACGACGCCGCCCGGCTACGTCGTGCCCTGGGACCTGCTCTCGCTCCCGATGCCCGCCGACGGCCTCCCGCTCCAGCTCCACCCGCTGACCTGACCACTCGGTGAGCCTGGAGCTGCTGGATTGGCGGCGGTCGGTTGCCTCGCTGTACGCCGTGGTCCGGGCTGATCCCGATCCGGCGCACGCCCACGAGGTGTGGTGCGACGGCCGGCAAGAGCTGTTCCGCAACCATCCGCAGTCGCCTGACCGTGACGCCGAGCTGAGGGTCGCGCCGTACGACGCGGACTGGCGGTTCGAGCTCACTGTCGAGCCTGCCGAGCCGCTGCGGATCGAGATCGCGACGGCGACCGACGGCGTCGTGCCGTTCGAGCGGATCGGCCGGGTGAGGCTGCCGCCGCTCGGCACGCTGGACGTCTGGTGGCTGGACTCCTACGGCGGGGGCGTGTGGCTGCCGCTGCGTGACGCCAACCCCGCGACCTACGGCGGCGGTCGTTACGTCCTCGACACGGTGAAGGGTGCCGACCTCGGCGGCCGAGCCGGCCATCTCGTCGTCGACCTCAACTTCGCCTACAACCCGTCGTGCGCGTACGACGAGGCCTGGGCGTGCCCGCTGGCGCCGGAGGGCAACAGGGTCGAGCGCGCCGTACCCGTGGGGGAACTCCGACCCG
>CAZEAM010000403.1:0-3812 GCA_964510285.1 uncultured Frankiaceae bacterium
CGACCAACGTGGTCTTGCCGGCCCCGGAATGGCCGACGAGCACGACATTGCGGATCCGCCCCGGCTCGTCGGCCACAGGTGCCCAGCCGGCGGCTCCTGAGGTGCTGGTCTTGTCGGCCATGTCTGCCTCCTTGCCTCGCCCCTGTGTCCGCAGCCTGCTCCTGTTGTGGCGAGTCGACAAGAGGGAGGAGGTAACTGCGTCGATATCCTGGGCGAACGATGCTCGGGATCCACGCGCGCCCGCAGATCAACAAGGTGGTCGAGCCGATCGCGCGGAAGATGGTCGCCATCGGCATCACGCCGGACGCGCTCACCGTCGTGGGCACCCTCGGCGTGGCGGCCGGCGCTCTCGCGTTCTACCCGCGCGGCAAGTTCTTCGTCGGCACGCTGGTGATCACGGCATTCGTCTTCAGCGACCTGATGGACGGCGCGGTCGCACGGGTGCGCGGCACCAGCGGCCCGTGGGGAGCCTTCCTGGACTCCACCCTCGACCGGGTGGGGGACGGCGCCGTGTTCGGCGCGCTGGCGCTCTGGTACGCCGGCGACGGCAACAGCACGACGTTGTGCGCGGTCGCGCTCTACGACCTCGTGGCCGGCGTGGTCACGTCCTATGCGAAGGCGCGCGCCGAAAGCCTCGGGATGACCTGCAACGTCGGGATCGCCGAGCGGTCGGAGCGGCTGATCGCAATCCTCGTGCTGACCGGGCTCTCGGGGCTGTTCGACGTACCGGTGTTGCGCGACATCGCGCTGTGGGGGCTGGCGGCAGCGACGTCGATCACCGTGGTGCAGCGCATCGTCGAGGTGCGTCGCCAGGCCAAGGGTGCCGCGCCTGTGTCCCCGTGAACGAGAGCCTGGTCGACGCGGTGTACGCCGCGGGATGGTCGGTGGTCCGCGGGGTGCCGGAGCGCCTCGCCCGGCTGCAGTTCGACGCGATCGCCGACGCCTACTGGGTGCGGTCCGGGCCGAGCGTGATGCAGCTGCAGCGCAACCTGGCGCGGGTCAAGCCGGGGCTGTCGGACCGCGAGCTGCGGCTGCTCACCCGCGACGGTGTGCGGTCCTACCTGCGCTACTGGTGTGAGGTGTTCCAGCTCCCCAAGCTGTCCCTGCCGGACGTGGTCAGCCGGATGGCCTGCACCGACGAGTACCGCTTGCGCGACGCCGTGGCGGCGGGCAACGGCATGATCCTGGCCCTCCCGCACATGGGCAACTGGGACCACGCCGGCGCGTGGCTGGCCGGCACCGGCGTGCCGTTCACGACGGTGGCCGAGCGCCTGCAGCCGGAGTCGCTGTTCGACCGGTTCGTCGCCTTCCGGGAGTCGCTGGGGATGGAGGTGATCCCGTTGACCGGCGGCGACCGTCCGCCGTACGAGCTCCTGGCCGAACGACTGCGTGCGGGCGGCACGCTGTGCCTGCTCGCCGACCGGGACCTGACCGCCACCGGCATCGAGGTCGATTTCTTCGGTGGCAAGGCGCGCATGCCGGCGGGTCCCGCTGCGCTGGCCCACGACACCGGCGCGGTCCTGCTGCCGACCACGCTGAGCTATCCCGACCGCCGTCGCTGGGGTGCGAGGATCCACGAGCAGGTCAAGGTTCCGGGGCGCGGCAGCAGGGAGTCCAAGATCCGCCGGATGACGCAGCAGATGGCCGACGCGTTCGCGACGGCCATCGGGGACGCCCCGCAGGACTGGCACATGCTGCAGCGGGTGTGGGTCGACGACCTCGACCAGACCCGGTTGAGCCACGACCTGGCGGTGTAGGTCATGCCTCCGAGTCCCACGACCTTGCGCATCGGCCTGGTCTCGCCGTACCCATGGGATGTCCCCGGCGGCGTCGTCGCCCACATCGCCGACCTCGCCGAGGCGTTGATCGCACGCGGCCACCACGTGCAGGCGATCACCCCGGTCGATGACGACGACGCCCCGCTGCCGCACTACGTGACCCGAGCCGGGCGCAGCGTGCCGGTGCCGTTCAACGGTTCGGTGTCCCGGCTGCTGATCGGGCCGGTCAGCCAGGCGCGACTTCGGCGCTGGTTGCACGACGGTCGCTTCGACGTGCTGCACCTGCACTCGCCGGAGACCTTCTCGTTGTCGTTGCTCGCGATGGGCAATGCGCGCGGCCCTATGGTCGCGACCTTCCACGCGGCCAACCCCCGGTCGCGGATCCTCACGCTGCTGCAGAACCCGCTGCAGGTCTACCTCGAGCGGCTGTCCGGCCGGATCGCGGTGTCATCGGCCGCGCGCAAGACGATCGTCGAGCATCTCGGCGGGGACGCGGTCGTGGTCCCCAACGGCGTCCACGTCGGGCGGTACGCCGGGGCGGCGCCGCTGCCGGGCTGGCCCGGTTCGGGAGGCAGCATCGGATTCGTCGGCCGGGTCGACGAACCGCGCAAGGGCCTGCGCGTCCTGTTCGACGCGCTTGCGCTCCTGCGCGCCGACTTCCCCGACCTCAGGGTCCTTGTCGTCGGCCCGGGCACCGTCGACGACGTACCCCCCGGAGTGACGATGCTCGGCCGGGTCAGCGACGCGGACAAGGCCCGCGCGCTTGCGTCGGTCGATGTGTTCGTCGCGCCGAACACGGGCGGCGAGAGCTTCGGGATCATCCTGCTCGAGGCGATGGCGGCTGGCGCTCCGATCGTCGCGAGCCGGCTCGACGCCTTCGCCCAGGTGCTGCAGGACGGCGCGCTCGGCGAGCTCGTCGACGTCGACGACCCGCGGTCGCTCGCCGCCGGGTGCGCGGCGCTGCTGCGGTCGCCGCAACGTCGCGAGGAGCTTCGGGAAGCGGGGCGCACCGCGGTGGCTCGTTACGACTGGTCGGTCGTGGCCGGGGAGGTCCTTCGCGTGTACGAGACGGCGATCGCGGCGTCGACCGGTCGAGTCGAGGAGGACCCGGACGCCGTCGACACCGCGACTTTCGAGTCCCAGCTGCAGGACATGTAAACGTCTGGGTTGCCGGCTCCTACGCTCTTGGCGTGGCGGTCAGGCTCGTCGGTGTGGCCGCGGTTCTCGCGGTAGTGGCGCTGTACTGCCTTTACACCGCACGGCGCCTCGACCGCCTGCACGCCCGGATGGATGCCGCCGCCGCCGCGCGGGACGCCCAGCAGCGCGTGCGGTGCGCGGCGGTCGAGACGTTGGCGGCGGAGCTCGGCGGTCCGGCCGGCAAGCGGCTGCGCGCGCTCACCGCGGCGTGCACCGAGGTGAGCGGCCTGGCGCACGACCGGGAGATCGCCGAGAACGCGCTGTCGGTCGCCCTCGGCAAGCTCGCCGCGGCCCGGCCGGAGGTGTTACGCTCGCCGTCGCCGGCGGCGGTCGAGGTCCACGCTGACGCCCTGCGCGCGGCGTACGCGCGCCGCTTCTACAACGACACCGTGCGCGACGCGCTTGTCGTCCGCGACCGAATGGCGGTGCGATGGCTGGGCCTCGCCGGTCACGCCGCCCATCCGGCGTACTTCGAGATGTACGACGAGGAGCTCCCGACACCGGCGATATCGGTTGCGAGGCGGGCCTAGCATCGAAGCATGACGACGGAAGGGTCGACCGGCACCGCGCGGGTCAAGCGCGGCATGGCCGAGATGCTCAAGGGCGGCGTGATCATGGACGTCGTTACGCCCGAGCAGGCGAAGATCGCCGAAGACGCCGGCGCGGTCGCCGTGATGGCGCTCGAGCGGGTGCCCGCCGACATCCGCGCCGAGGGCGGTGTGTCGCGGATGAGCGACCCCGACATGATTGACGGGATCATCGCCGCCGTCTCGATCCCGGTCATGGCGAAGGCGCGGATCGGACACTTCGCCGAAGCCCAGGTGCTGCAGGCGCTCG
>CAZEAM010000404.1:0-2365 GCA_964510285.1 uncultured Frankiaceae bacterium
CGACCGACAAGAACGTCAGCGACCGCGAGGCACTCGGGGCCTCGAGCGGGACACCGTGAAAACATCTCACCGGGTCCACCACCTCCATGCAGGTTGTGGATCAAGGCCCCGTTCGGAGTTACCGCTCCGGGCGGGGCCGCCTTGCTGATGCGGGACGTTACACGCGCCCACCGTCAACCGCTAGACCCGTCGTGCGAGTCCGCAGAAAGTCCGCAACTTGTCCGCAAACAACCAACGATCGTCAACGACGACCACGACCAAACGTGCAGGTCAGAGCGCACTTGCCACGACAGTCAACGATTGCCAACCATGCGGGCGGACTTCAACATGAGCACCGTCAGCCAGGCCTCGTAGCTACTCGATCCGGAAGCCCACCTTCATCTGGACCTGGAAGTGGGCGACCGTCCCGTCCTTGAGCTGGCCGCGTACCGAGGTCACCTCGAACCAGTCGAGGTTGCGCACGGTTCGCGCGGC
Organism: uncultured Frankiaceae bacterium; assembly: GCA_964510285.1. Classification (GTDB taxonomy): domain Bacteria; phylum Actinomycetota; class Actinomycetes; order JAFAQI01; family JAFAQI01; genus DASZTV01. Next base: position 475 of record CAZEAM010000404.1, read on the forward strand.
CTTCGTGATGCCGTTGCGGATCGCCTGGTCGAGGCTGTCGGGACTCGTCCCGACGATCTCGCTGATGCCGTATGTCTGATCTGCCACGACATGGTTCCTTTCTCGACACAACGAAGATCAACAGCGACGACGCTACCTATGGACGCCGCGCCGCCGAACCTGGCACGCTGTCGCCAGCGCCTAGCGGATAGGTGATCACGGAGGGGATCCGGCGCCAGACGCTCCCGGACGCGATGCCGGGCGGCTGCCCCCGTGGCCGTTCGGCATCGCCCGCGTCCGCACGACGGCGGTCTACCCATCCATCTCTCCGGTACGGCGAGGACCGCCCCCGGATCGGCGCGACGGCGGTCGTGTCTAGTTGAGCCCGGCCCTCGCCCGCAGGCCGGGCAGGTTCGTGATGACGATGCGCCGCGACTCGACGCGCACCAGCCCACGCACCACGAACGACGACAGCGCCGCATTGACGCTCTGCCGGCTGCCGCCGGCCAGCTCAGCCAGCTTCCCCTGCGACAGCGACACCACCGGCTGGTCCTGCGGCCCGGTCACCACCTGGTCGTCGACCATCCGTTCCTCCTCACCGAACCAGGTCTGGGCCGCCGCCGCACCGGCAACGACGGCGGCCGCCCGCACCGGTCGATACGCCGTCACGATGTGCACGCTGCCACCGGTCAGGCGGGCGATCCCCCCGGCTGCGTCGACCGCCCGCTCTGCGTTCGGTGAGCCGTCAGTACCCACCACGATGCGGTGATACATGGGGCGCCTCTCGAGCTTCGCGACGACCATCTCGTCCCCTCCTGGGCCGAGAGTGTCCACGCTGCGCCGGCCGCTCAACGACGCCGGATGCGTTCTGTCGGAAAGCCGACACTGCGACGTCAGCGCTAGTCGACCCGTACGACGTCGCCGATGAGCACGACGGCCGGCGGGAGGACGTCTTCGCGGCGCGCGACCTCCGCGAGCTCGCCGAGCCGGCACCGCAACACCCGCTGGTCGGGCAACGACGCGTTCGACACGATCGCCGCCCCCGTGCGCGGAGCGCGACCGCCGGCTATCAAGGTCTCGGCGATCGGGGCCAGGTTGGCGACGGCCATGAGAAGGACCAGCGTGGCGTCGGCCGCGGCGAGCGACTTCCAGTCCACGGTCGAGCGCCGGTCGCCGGGCGGCACATGGCCGCTCGCGACCACGAACTGCTGCGTCGTCCCGCGTTCGGTCAGCGCGATGCCCGCCAAGGTCGCCGCCGCCGTCGCACTCGTGATCCCGGGAACCACCTCGACCGCGACGCCGTTCGCGACGCAGGCGTCGACCTCTTCGCTGCCCCGCCCGAGGACGAACGGGTCACCGCCCTTGAGCCGCACCACACGCTGCCCGGCCCGCGCCCGTTCGATGAGCAGCGCGTTGATGTCGGCCTGCTCGGCGGCGTGCCCGCCGGGTGTCTTGCCGACGTCCACGATCTCGATCTCGGCGTCCAGGCCGTCGAGCAGGCCGGTCGGAGCGAGCCGGTCGGTGACGATGACGTCCGCGTCCTGCAGGGCGCGCATGCCTTTCAGCGTCATGAGGTCCGGGTCGCCCGGACCCCCGCCGACGAGCGTGACCCGGCCGTCCGAGGGCCGCCGGCGACGCGCGGCGAGCGTGCCGCTGCGCAGCGCCTGCTCGATCAGGTCGCGCAGCGCCGCCGCCTGTTGGGGGTCGCCGCCGGCGCTCACCGCGACCGTGACGTCGTCGACCACCGTCGACGCGGGGCGCCACGCGGCCGAGCTTGCCGCGTCGTCGGCCCGGACGCACCAGATGCCTCGCGACTCCGCGTCCGCCGCCACCTGCGCGTTGACCCCGGCATCGTCGGTGCTGGCGTGGGGGAGCCAGGCGCAGACGATGTCACCGGCCGCGTACGGGCGCC
>CAZEAM010000405.1:0-2209 GCA_964510285.1 uncultured Frankiaceae bacterium
GGCGATCGAGCGCACCGGGGCGGCCGGGCCGCAGGCGATGGGTCAGGTCATGAAGGTCGTGCAGCCCCAGGTCGCCGGGCGAGCCGAGGGCGGCCGGATCGCCGCCGTCGTACGCGAGCAGCTGGCGGCGCGGCCTGCCTAGCGCCGCTGCGGGTTGCTGAGCAGCGAGCCGTCGGTCGGCGTCTCGGTCGGTTCCGCGGACGGCGTGTCCGTCGGCCCCGGTTCCGAGGACGACGGGGTCGGGGTCGGAGTGTTGTCCGGTGGCGGACTGTGCCGAACCGTCGTCGTCGGCTGCGGCTTGGGCCCGGACGGGGCGTGCGAACCACCGCTGACGTAGATCGTGATCCCGGAGCCGACCGGTGCCGAGGCACCCGCGCCCGGTGAGGTCCGCGCGACCAGACCGGCCGAGACGTTGCTCTGCACCGGCGTCCGCGACACCGACGGCGAGAACCCGTTCTGGCGCAGCACCGACTCCGCGGTGCTCACCGACAGCCCGGCGACGTTGGGAACCGCGTGCTGCACGCCCACCGAGTAGCTGCGGTCGGCGCCGCTCAAGGGTTCAGCCGGTACGCCGCTCAGCGCGGCGTTCATGGTCGACTGCCAGATCCGGCCGGCGAGGGTCGCCCCGAAGACCGCGCCGTAGTAGCGCCCGCCGATCGTCAGGCCACCGAGCGACTTGTTGGGGCTGGACGGGATCCCGGCCCACACGGCGGCGGCCAGCTGCGGCGTGTAGCCGGCGAACCACGAGCCGTCGTAGTTGTCGACGGTGCCGGTCTTTGCGGCCGCCGGTCGCCCGGTCAGCCGGTCGATGGTGCCGGTCGCCCCCGGCACGGTCAGCACGCCCTGCAGGATCGAGGTGACGGTGTTCGCGAGGCCGGCCGGCACGACCTGGCTGCAGTCCGACTGCGGCACCGGGTACTCGTGTCCCTCACGGTCCACGATCGAGGTGATCGCGATCGGGCTGCAGTACTTGCCCTGCGCGGCCATCGTTGCGTAGGCGCCGGCGAGATCCAACGGGGTGAACCCGGCCGCCGACCCGAGGACGAACGACGGGACCTGCGGGATGTGACCGCCGTTCGACGGCTGCATACCCATGGACTCGGCGAGCCGCACCGGCGTACACAGCCCGGTGCGCTGCTCGAGCTGGGCGAAGAAGGTGTTCACCGAGAACCAGGTGCCGGTCTCGAGGTTGAATGTGCCCGACTCGCTGTCGCCGGCGTTGTGCAGGGTGTACTTGCCCGCGTCCAGCCCGGAGCACGTCGTGTAGCCGTCGACGGTGATCGACGCGGGAGCATGGATCGTCGTGCCGAGCGGGATCCCCTGCTTCAGTGCCGCGGCGAGGACGAACAGCTTGAACGTCGACCCCGCGTGGAAGCCGTACGTGCTCCCGCCCCACTCCTGGTCGACGGCGTAGTCGATGCTGTTCTGCCCGAGCTTGGCGTTGTCGCCGTACTCCGTGCTGACCGCGATCGCCTTGACCTTGCCGGTGCCGGGTTGCACGACCGCCTCTGCTGCCGCGACCTTGTTCGGCTCGTGCCGGTGGACGTACTGGTGGATCCCGCGGTCCGCGGCTCGCTGGACCTTCGGGCTGAGCGTCGTCGTGACGGTCAGGCCGCCGCGGCGCAGCAGTGACAGGCCGAGGTTGGGCGTGTTCTCGAACACGTGCTTCACGTAGTCGCAGAAGTACGGGTAGCGCGATGAGACGCAGTCGTTGGGCTGCTGGTGCAGGTGCAGATCGAGCGGCGTCGCGATCGCCTGGTCGTATTCCGGCTTCGTGATCGAGTGGTACTTGAGCATCTGGTCGAGGACGGTGTTGCGGCGCTGGGTCGCCAGCTCCGGGTAGAACCGCGGGTTGTACGCCTCGGGTGACTGGACCAGACCTGCGAGCAGGGCGCTCTGCGGAAGCGTGAGCTTGGTGACCGACTCGTTGAAGAAGTGACGGGCCGCCGCCCCCACGCCGTACGCGCCGTCGCCGAAGTACACGATGTTCAGGTAGCGGGTCAGGATCTCGTTCTTCGACAGCTTGTGCTCGAGCTCGATCGCGTAGCGCGCCTCGCGCACCTTGCGCGCGAGGGTGTCCTCGACCGCCGCGAGCCGTTCCGCCTTCGTGCGGGCGTTCTCGACCAGCACGTTCTTCACGTACTGCTGGGTCAGCGTCGAGCCGCCCTGTGTGACGGTGCCGGACGCGCCGTTGCGCAACAGGGCGCGG
>CAZEAM010000406.1:0-7632 GCA_964510285.1 uncultured Frankiaceae bacterium
TCACGAGCTTGACCAGCCCGGTCGTCACCCGCCCCCGGCGCAGCGCCGTGAGGTGCCCGCGCAGGCCGCGGGCGTGGCTGTCGCCGTACCGGTCGTCGTAGGCACCGACTGCACCGATCGCCGCGACCGCGAGGACGGCCGCCCGCCGCGGCGCGGGCGCCGCGGTCGCGACTCCGAGCACCGCCCCGGCCGCGACGGCCGGCCCGAGCAGCAGGGTCACCTCGCGGTCCCGGAAGTTGCGGCGGGTCCACAACGGATCGTTCGCCGCGGGCGACTGGCGCAGCCACCACCAAGCCGCCGCGGTCCCGCCGGCGGCAAGCACGCCCGCCGTACGCACCCGGCCGCGCGCCTTCGTCACGGCGACGGGCTCTGGCTGGGCACCGGCGGGGACTGCGAGGTGCCGTAGCGTCCGGCGCTGCCGGTCGGCGCGGCCGCGAGCGCGAGCACCGTCGCGACCCGACCGACTGCGGTGTCGTCGGCGTCCACGGTGGACACCGTCTTCGACAGGTTGCCGTCCGCCCGCATCGCGTCCAGCACTCCGGTGTTGCTGGTCTCGCCGAGGGTCGGCGCCGCCACCACCACTCCGCTCGAGCCGTGCCGAAGCGCCCGGGTGAGCGCGATCAGGTCCTCGTTGCGCGCGGCAGCGACCGGCGAGTCGTCCGGCACGTTGCCCAGCGGCACGAGCAGGACGGCGAGGTCGGCGGTGCGGACCGTGGCCGGCCCCGAGACCGAGATCATGTCGCCGTCGCTGAACGTGCTCAACACCGTTTCGATCCGGCGCGCGGACATCAGCCGGCTGCCCGGACGGCTGACCAGCGCGCGGGCGAGCGCGGCGCTCGCCTGGCCCACGCCGTTCGAGTGCGGCAGCAGGCGCTTCGGACCGACCTGGGCCGCCAGCTCGCCCCAGGTCGCGTCCTGGTCCGGGTTGAGGAAGCCGTCCTTGAGCCGCACGTCGGAGGTGACGGTGGCCCCGGCGGTCTTCAAGGTCGCGATGAGCTGGTCGCGGGCGTCGGTGTCGACCCCGGGAGCCGAGACCACCGCGACGCCGGCGTTCGCCAGCTTCCCGGCGACGGCGTACGGCTCCACCGAAGCCGCGAACGCCTCCAGGCGGCCCAGCTGCGCGTTGGCCTCGTCGTTCTCCGTTTGGAGGGTGTCGTTGCGCGCGATGACGCTGTGCGCCTGCTGGCGCAGATTGTGGGTCACCGTGCTCTGCAGCGTCGTACTGCCGAGGAACAGGCCCAGCGCCAGTGCCAGGAAGACGGCGACCAGCGAAACGATGTGGTACCGGAAATCGATCACAGCAACCCATGCAGCCAGCGGATGAAGCGGTCCCAGTCGGAGGAGAAGTACTCGCGGTAGAGGCTGCCGCCCGGCGTCACGTAGAGGGCGACGATGAAGGCCAGCGCGGTGGCGAGGACGAGGACGACCAGGCTGTACGCCGGGATGCGCTGCCGGTAGAGCCGGCTGACCCCCTTTGCGTCGACCAGCTTGCCGCCGACCCGCAGCCGGGTGAGGAACGTGCTGGCCATGCCGGCGCGTCCCTTGTCCAGGAACTCGACCAGCGTCGCGTGAGTGCCGACGGCGACGATCAGCGAGGCGCCACCCTCGTCGGCGAGCAGCAGGGCGACGTCCTCGCTGGTGCCGGCCGCCGGGAACACCACCGGGTCGATGCCGAGGTCCTGGACCCGGCCCAGCCCCGGAGCGGTGCCGTCGCGGTAGGCATGCACGACCACCTCGGCGCCCGACCGCAGCGCCGTGTCGGACACCGAGTCCATGTCGCCGACGATCACGTGGGGACGCAGTCCCTCTTCCAGCAGTGCGTCGGCGCCGCCGTCGACACCGATCAGCACCGGCTTGTACTCGCGCACGTAGTGACGCAGCGCGAGCAGGTCCTCGCGGTAGTGGTAGCCGCGCACCACGACGAGCACGTGACGACCCTCGAACGAGGTCCGCAGGTCAGGGACGCCGATCCCGTCGAGGAGCAGGTCGCGTTCGCGCCGGAGGTACTCCATCGTGTTCGACGCGAACGCCTCGAGCTGCGAGGCGAGCCCGGCGCGCGCCTCCGTCATCGCGGCGGCCACCGTCTCCTCCGACTGGCGCACCCCCTTGACCAGGATCATGCCGTCGACGTCGTACACGGTGTTTCCGTCGACCCGCACCACATCGCCTTCGCGGAGCCGGGCGAACGCCTGCGACCCGACGTCGTCGATCAGCGGCACGCCCGCCTCGAGCAGGATCGTCGGGCCGAGGTTGGGGTAGCGCCCGGAGATGCTCGGCGCGACGTTGATCACCGCCGCGACGCCCCGGGCCACCAGCGCCTCCGCGCCGACCCGGTCGAGGTCCACGTGGTCGATCACGGCGATGTCGCCGGGCTGCAGGCGGCGGCTGAGGTTCTTGGTACGACGGTCGAGGCGGACGTGCCCGACCAGCCCGGGCGGCTGGTCACCCGGCCGGGCACGCCGAATCGTGGAAAGCCTCATCGCCTCTCGCAGTCTGCCAGAGGGGATCTCAGGAGCCGCCGGGATTCGGCGCCGGTCGCTTGGCGGCCGCAGCCAGCGCGATCAGCTCCTCCGCGTGCCCGCGGGCCAGCTCGGAGTCCTCCTGACCGGCCAGCATCCGGGACAGCTCGCGCAGCCGCTCGTCGCCCTGGGCCACGACGACCGCGCTGGACGTGACCGCGCCGCGCTCGGGCTTGGTCACCACGACGTGACGGTCGGCGAAGGCCGCGACCTGCGGGAGGTGGGTCACGACCAGGACCTGTGCCGACCCGGCGAGCGCCGCGAGCCGGCGCCCCACCTCGACGGCGGCCCGTCCGCCCACCCCGGCGTCGACCTCGTCGAAGACGAATGTCGGCACCGGGTCCGCGCCGGCGAGCACGATCTCGAGCGCGAGCATCACCCGGGACAGCTCGCCACCCGACGCGCCTCGGTGCAGCGCGCGGGCCGGCGCACCATCGTGGGCCACCAGCTGCAGCTCGACCTCGTCGATGCCGGAAGGGCCGAACGCAACGCTCGTTCCGTCGACGACGAGGCCGTGCGGGTCGTCGCGCCGGGTGAGGACGACCGGGACGCAAGCCTGCGGCATCGCCAGACCGGCGAGCTCGGCGCCGACCGCCGCCTCGAGCCGGGCGGCCGCCGCGCCGCGCAGTGTCGACAGCGCGCCGGCGGCTTCGGTCAGCCGTCGCAGGACGGCGTCCCGGCGCTGCCCGAGGGCGGCGACCAGGCCGTCGTCGTCGGCCAGCGAGTCGAGGCGCGATCGGGCCTGGTCCGCCCACGCCAGCACGCCGCTGATGTCCGGGCCGTAGCGCCTGGTCAGTGCGGTGAGCTTGGCGATCCGCTCCTGGACGACCGCGAACCGGTCCGGGTCGGCCTCGAGTCCGTCGAGGTAGCCGGCCAGGTCGGCCGCGACGTCGGAGAGCTGGTAGGCGGCTTCGGCGAGACGCGCGGTGATGGAGTCGAGCTGCGGGTCGTGTCCCGCCACGCCCTCGAGATCGCCGCGGGCGGCGGCCACGAGCCCGAGGGCGTCCGCTGGCGCGGCGCCGGCATCGTCGTCGCCGTACAGCGCCCGGCGAGCGGCGGCCGCGGCGGTGCGCAGCGTTTCGGCGTGGCCGAGCCGAGCCGCCTCGGCGGCCAACGCGGCGTCCTCGCCGGCGACCGGGTCCACCGCGTCGATGTCCGCGATGCCGTGGCGCAGCGCGTCCGCTTCGAGCGTGCGCTCCCGCCGATGGCTGCTCACCTCGTCCAGCTCGGCACGGACCGCGGCGAGCTCGGCGAACGCGGCACGGTACGCCGCGAGCGCGGCCTGTGCCTTGGGCCCGGCGTAGCGGTCCAGCACGCCCCGCTGCACGCTCGGCCGCAGCAGGCCTCGCTGGTCGGACTGCCCGTGCACGGTGACCAGCTCGTCCGCGAGCGTGGTGAGCAAGGCGGCCGGGACCGAGCGACCCCCGGCGTACGCGCGTGACCTGCCGTCGGCCGAGACCGTGCGGGCGACGACCAGCTCGTCGCCGTCCAGCTGACCGCCGCTGTCCTCGACGATCGCCGCGACCGGGCCCGACGGCGAGACCCGGAACCGCCCTTCGATCTCGGCCCGGTCGTGCCCGGCGCGGACCAGGCCCGCGTCCGAGCGGCCGCCGAGCAGCAACCCGAGCCCGGTGAGCAGCATCGTCTTGCCGGCGCCGGTCTCGCCGGTGATCGCGGTGAAGCCCGGACCCAGGTCGAGGACGGCCTCCTCGATGGCGCCGAGACCGCGGATTCGCAGCTCGATCAGCACCGGTCGAGCCTACGGGCTGCCACCCACGCGGCCGGGCTGCCGCGCCACGGAGCCGGTCAGCCCTTGGCGAGGCCCACCGGGTGGTAGCGCAGACCCGGGAACACCCGGTGGATGTGGTCGTTGCGCAGCCGGTGCTTGAGGACGTCGGAGACCACCTGCCGGTAGTCGGTCGTCACGGCGAGGTCGCCGTAGTCGAGCTCCTTCGGCGCGAGCCCGGGCCAGTGCGAGTACACGCGCTTGCCGCGGATCCCCTGGCCGATGACGAACATCACGTTGCCGTGACCGTGGTCCGTGCCGGCCGCGCTGTTCTCCTGCACGCGGCGGCCGAACTCGCTCATGACCACGATCGTCGTATGGCGCATCCGCTCGCCGAGGTCGGTCGTGAACGCGAGCAGCGAGGCGGCCAGGTCGCCGAGCAGGCCCGGCAGCACCAGGTTCTGCGCGGCGTGGGTGTCCCACCCGCCGGCGTCGAGGGTCACCGCCTCGAGCTCGGGCACGCCTTTGGCGACCCGAGCGACGTCGTACAGCGCGGCGCCCAGCGCCGACTTCGGGTACTCCACGTGGTGCGACGGGACGTATGGCGCGTCGCGGATGGCGGCGACCCGCTGGAGCGCGTCGAAGGTCTCGTGGGCCGCCTGGGTCGCCGGCCGTCCGGCGTCGGTGTAGAGGTGTTCGAGCGCGCGCATCACCTGGTCGTAGGCCATGCCGGCCGCGGACAGCTGGAAGTCCGCGAGACCCGCGATCGCGGTCGCCCGCCGGTACCCCGACAGGCTGGCCGCGACGTGCGGTCCGAAGGCCACCGCACGCAGCGCGCCCTTCGCCTGCGGGCGGCACAACAGGTGGCGCGCGAGCCAGCCGCTGCCCACCGCGGGGTCGTCGGCGCCGTTCTCCATCTCGGCCTGGGCGTTGAAGTGCGAGTAGTCCGCCGTACTGACCAGGCCGGCGGCGTGCACGACCGCCAGCTCGCCGCGGTGCCACAGCGGCATCAGCGCGCCCAGGGACGGGTGCAGCCCGAAGCGGCCGTCGAGGTCGTGGACCTTGTGTTCCGGGATGCCGAGGGTCGGGCGCGCCTTGTAGTACGAGCGGTCCTGGTGCGGGACCACCAGGGACAGCCCATCGACCGCGCCGCGCAGGAACAGGACGATCACCGTCCCGGCCGGGCGCTTGCCTCCCGCAGTCTCGGCGGCGATCGCGTAGCGCGGCAGCAGTGACGGCGTGGCGAGCGCGGCCAGTCCGACCGCGCCGCCGCGAGCGAGCAGCCCGCGCCGGCTCAGGCTGCAGTCCTCGTCGCGCATCTGCGGCCTCATCGGATCGCCATGTATTCGCTCGCGAGGATTCCGAACTCGATCGCGCGGTGCGCCGGGGTGCCGCCGAGCCGCCAACCCAGGTTGGGCTTGTCCTGCGGGTCGACCCCGGCGAGGTCGGCGATCGCGCGCCGGTGCTCGACCCGGATGTGCTGACCGGTGATCCGCAGCGCGGTCGCTGCGATCACGCCGTCGTAGGTCATGCCGGCTCGCCAGACCTCGGCCGCGGGACCCAGGCCCTTGATGAACGGCTGCCCGTTGTTGGTCTCGGTGAGCATCGCCATGAGCCGCCACACCTGCAGCGTGGTGTTGGAGTTCAGCCACGCCGCGGCGGCCTGCGGGTAGCCGTTCGGCGGGAACCACTCGGACGGCACGTGCCCGGCGTCGCGCAGCAACGAGATGTACGGCGCCCACCCCCGGACCAGGGTCGCGGTGGCCAGGCCGAGGTCAGGCACCCCCGTCCAGGTCGTCCCGAGTCCGCGGACCGCGGCGACGAACGTGTCGCACGGGCGCCGCGTCTTCTTGCCGCGACTGGCGAAGAACTCGGGCTGGTCGACGATGAACCGCAACGTCGCGCCGATGTCGGTGTGATGGCGCAAATAGGCCCGCGCGACCCGGTCGACCAGACCCTTCGACGGGTGGTCGCTGACGTAGTGCACCAGCAGCCGGCGCGCCACGTTGCGAGCGGTGTCCGGCCGGTGCGCGAGGTACTCCGCGAACTCGCCGATCAGGTGCTCGCCGTTGGCCTTTCGGTTGGCGGTCTTGAAGCCGAGGATCTCCAGCGGGCCCGTGTAGTGCAGGGCGGGGTTGTAGCGGTACTCCCAGGTCGCCGGGTCGATGGTCGCCCCGGTCAGGAGCTTGGAGTAGCCCTTGACGTCGTGCTCGGTGAAGTTGCCCACGCCGACGGTGTGCAGCTCGAGGCACTCGCGGGCGAGGTTCTCGACCGGGTAATCCTTGTTCGACACCCACTGGTCGAGATAGCTGAGCATCGCGGGCGAGACCAGCACCGCCTTGAGCAGCTCGGAGAACCTGCCGGCGGCCCGCGGCCGGATCACCTGGGTGTCGTAGCTGAACCGTGCCCAGGGGAGGAACTGCTTCTCGACCAGCGAGCACACGTTGAAGTGGTCCAGCCACACCTCGGTGAGCCGCGCCCTGACCTGCTGCTCGCCGTACATCGCGCGGTACAACGTGGACCACTCGTAGGCGGCCAGCGCGGTCTGCTCGTCGCCGGAGTGCAGATCGGCGATCCGCTTCGACGGCAGCGACAGGAACGGGAACATTGCCGCGATCACGCTCTCGTGCGCATCGGGCTTCGTGGCTGCCAGCTGCGCGTCGAGCCAGCGTGACACCCCGGCCTTGCGGACCGCCGCGAGGGCCGACGGCGTCGGGCCGTAGCCGAGCCGCCGCAACGCGTGCAGGGCATGGTCGTCCGGCACCGACACCGGGAGGCCGAGGTGATGGCGGCGCGGACGCGCGGCGGCGGCCTGCGCGGGCAAAGCCGGTAGAGCGGCGAGCGCGGTTCCGGCCGCCGCGGCGCCGAGCACGTCACGACGGCCCAGGCCGCGGGGCTTTCCGCCCATGCTCGCCTCCACGTGACATCAACGACCTGCGCAGCCCAACGGTGACGATCTTCCGCGCTAGCGTCCGCTCCAACCCTGCACCGGCAGCTGGAACTTGTCGACCAGCCGGTCCGTGAACGGGGCGCTGCGCAGCCGGACGAGGCGGACCGGTGCGCTGCCGGCGACGATCTCCAGCCGGTCCTGTGCCGTGAGGGCGTGGGTACGCCGCCCGTCGCAGAACATGATGCCCGGCGACGCCGCATCAGTGATCTCGATCGCGACGGTCGACCCCGGCGACACCACCAGCGGGCGGGCGAACAGGGCGTGCGCGCTGATCGGCACCACGAGCAGCGCGTGGACCGACGGCCACACGACCGGACCTCCGGCGGAGAACGCGTACGCCGTGGAGCCGGTCGGGGTGGCGCAGACCAGGCCGTCACAACCCCAGCGGGACAGCGGGCGGCCGTCGATCTCCAGGATCAGGTTGACCATGTGGTGCG
>CAZEAM010000407.1:0-1871 GCA_964510285.1 uncultured Frankiaceae bacterium
CGGGTCGGCCGTGTCGCCGCCGACGACCTCCTCGGTCAGCGACTCGCCCGACACCGCCGCGCCCATGACGATCGGGCTGGCGTAGTCGGTGAGCATCGTGTGCCGGTGACCCCAGCACCCCGGGTCGACCGCGGTCTGACAGCTCGTGTTGCCCGATCCCGGCCCGTCCCAGTACATCCACATGAACGCGCCGAGCAAGGCGGAGTTGGTGCCCGCCCAGTTGACGTTGGCCTGCGTGCGGCCGGGGCCGAGCGGGTCGGGGAACGGCGGATGCCCGTTGGCGTCGGCCCCTTGCTGGGCGAGCGAGTTGAGGAAGCTGTTCATCCCGAGGACCGGCGGCAGGCCGCGGTCGACCCGCTCCACGTCGGTGATCGCGAGGACCTGCGCCGGGACGCTGAGCGTGTCGAAGTCGTCCGGCAGGACGATCGGCCCGACGCCCTCCTTCGCCCGCGCGTTGTTGAACTCGGGGACCGCGACGCCGTCGCAGGCCTGGTTCGCGGCCTGCGTGGTCGCCATGCCGTCGCAGGCGGCGATGAACGACTGGCTCGGTGCGGTGATCGACGACGGGTCGGCGACGACGTGCGGCACGGCCGCCTCGGAGGCGGTCACCGGTGCGACCGTCGCGACGATCGTGGCGCCCAGCGCCACGGCGAGACGGCGCCGCATCAGACGGCGTACGGCGCGAGCTCGCCCGCCAGCCAAGCCGGAAGTCGTACTGACATTCGCGTCCCCTCCGCGGTGTGTGACACCTGCTCGACCTCGCCGTACCGATGAACCCGCGAGACCACGCCGCCCGCCGTGAACGGTACCAACAGCGTGACCGGCACCTCCGGATGCGGAACCAGCTCGGCGACCCGCTCGACCAGCTCCGGCATGCCGGCGCCGGTGCGCACCGAGACCACGCACGCGCCGGGCTCTTCGCGCAGCAGCCGCTGGACGACCGCGGGATCGGCCGCGTCGGCCTTGTTGACGACGACCAGCTCGGGTACGTCGAGCGCCCCGACTTCGCCGAACACCTCGCGCACCGCCTGCAGCTGTGCCGAAGGGTCCGCCTCCGACCCGTCGACCACGTGCAGGATCAGGTCGGCGTCGGCGACCTCCTCGAGCGTCGAGCGGAACGCCTCCACGAGCTGGTGCGGGAGATGGCGGACGAAGCCGACGGTGTCGGCCAGGGTGAACTCGCGCCCGTCCGGCGTGCGGGACCGGCGGACCGTCGGGTCCAGGGTGGCGAACAGCGCGTTGTCGACGAGGACCCCGGCGCCGGTCAGCCGGTTGAGCAACGAGGACTTGCCCGCGTTGGTGTAGCCGGCGATCACGACCGACGGGACGGCACGGCGGCGGCGCTCCTGCGACTTCAACCTCCGCGCCGTCTTCATCTCGGCGATCTCACGACGCAGCTTGGCGGTCCGCGAACGGATCCGGCGCCGGTCGGTCTCGATCTTCGTCTCACCCGGGCCGCGGGTGCCGATGCCGCCGCCGCCGGCCACCCGGCCACCGGCCTGGCGCGACAGCGACTCACCCCAGCCGCGCAGCCGCGGCAGCAGGTACTCCAGCTGCGCGAGCTCGACCTGCGCCTTGCCCTCCTTGCTACGCGCGTGCTGGGCGAAGATGTCGAGGATCAACGCGGTCCGGTCGATCACCTTGACCTTGACGATCTCCTCGAGCTTGCGCAGCTGGCCGGGGGTCAGCTCGCCGTCGCAGATCAGCGTGTCCGCGCCGGTGGCGACGATGATGTCGCGCAGCTCCTTGGCCTTGCCGGAGCCGACGTAGGTCGCGGCGTCCGGCGTGGCCCGGCGCTGGACCAGCCCCTCGAGGACCTCCGAGCCGGCGGTCTCGGCGAGCGCGGCGAGCTCCTTGAGCGACACCTCGGC
>CAZEAM010000408.1:0-7688 GCA_964510285.1 uncultured Frankiaceae bacterium
TGACCGCAATCGCCTCGTAACGAAGCGCGGAGTCAGGCTCAATCACGCGAGTCCCCAGGGCGAATTTTCCCCCGACGCTCCGGGGTGGCACTTGGCGCTGTCAGCGGGTCGTGCTTCTATGAACGTACAGACCGGTGACAAGAGGTCCAGGGGACTTCTTCTCGGGGAACCGAGATAGCCGGTCTTCTTCATGCTCAACTCCCCCACGGCCGGAAGATTGAGCGAATGTTGGGCTCAATGACGTCCGTATAGGCAGGCACGCTCTTGCCTTCCACGACTCGCTGGATCCGCCACAGGGCGTAATCGGCCGCTTGGATGCCCCACGATGAGGCAGCCTCCCAGATGCACGGGACAACCGGACACGAGTACGTCAGCTGATCGCACACGTCGTCGACCGCGTGCCGGATCGCTTCACGGTGACTCGTAGTCTGCAGATGACCGGCAACTACGAAGACCCGGTCACCATCGCGCGCGATCTCGCCAATGACGTACTTCAGGTGAAGCCACACCGCCATCTTGTAGAGCCGGACCTTGCCGGCTTCCCTGACGCGCGGGTCGGCAGCTGCCTTCTTCAGCATCGTCGCGTCGAATCGGACCGGCTGTGAGGCAAGTTCGGCGTAGACCGCAGTCCTTGTCGGGTGGGAGTCGTTCTTCGCGTGCAGGCCACGCGGAAGCCGTATCCCTTTCGCTTCCAATCCGACCCGGAGTTGGTGACCCGCCCAGATCGCATCGCGGTGATCGCCTTCGAAGTGGGCCGTACCTACCCCGAAATACGCCTCGCCGGGCCGGCTTTCGAAGTCGAGCGTGCCGGTCTCGTCCAGATAGAGGTAGTGGTCAGTCACGCCGCCGCTTCTTCGAAGGTGAGCAGTTTGTCGCGGTAGTACTCGTACTGCTGCCGGCGTGCCTTCAACTCCGCGGGCAACCCCACCGACAGGTCGTTCACGAGCGCATCGAACGTGTCGAGAACCTCAGCGATCCGTTGCTGTTCTTCCACCGGCGGTAGCGGAACGGGAAAGCCCTTGACGATTCCAACGTTGAGGTCGGATCGGTTGCCCTGACCAAGAGCCCGGAGCTTCTCGTAGTTCTGCACAATCCAGTGGTAGACAAAGCGGTAGTTCGCCTTCGCTGCGTCGACCTCGAGATTGCAGCAGTGCTGGTTCGTCGTCAGCGGAATCCTGTTCACTGCAACGCGCCCCCGGGTGACGCCGGCGCCGGAGATCGCAACGATGACGCTGTTTTCACGAACCCAGCGGGCCGACGAGTTCTTCAAGCCCTCCTCGGTAATGCGCACCGCCGTGTCGTGAATGTCGGAATAATCAACCTCCTGTGTTCGCAGCCAGGGAATGGTGCCGCCGTAGTACTCCGCACGCGTCACCAGGGGCGTCCCTCCGGAGAAGACGGCGGTACACACACCGCCCAGCGTCGACCACCGGACACCATCGCTCTCACCGAACGCCAAGAGCGAGTGTCGGTAGTGGGCGTACTGGCGGCGCCTTGCTTCCAGCTCCGCTTCCAGCTCCGCTTCCAGCTCCGCTTCCAGCGCAGTGAACAGATCCAACACTCTCACGATCTCCCGCTGCACCTCAGTAGGAGGCACTGGAATCACGAGTTTCGAGAGTCCGTCACCCGACAGGCGCTTCACTTTCGCTCTGGACACGTAGCTTGCTTTGGCCTGATTCAACGCATCAGTTTGTAGGCAATAGGCGACGAACTTTGGATCAAGGTCGTGACGGAAGTAGTAGCAATCGTCATGAACCGCGACTTCCCCCGCACCCAGCCAGGCCACCGCCTTGCCGACGT
This sequence comes from uncultured Frankiaceae bacterium, assembly GCA_964510285.1. Taxonomy (GTDB): domain Bacteria; phylum Actinomycetota; class Actinomycetes; order JAFAQI01; family JAFAQI01; genus DASZTV01. The sequence goes on from CAZEAM010000408.1 coordinate 1,801, forward strand.
CCTCGACTGTCTCACCAACCGCCGCGATCACCACGTCGCCCGGTCGCGCGAAGCGGAGTTGTGGACGAATCTCGGGACGCACATGCGACAGCGCAGCGTCAGTCGACGTTCCGTAGTACGTGTAGATCTCGCCATAGTGAATCGCAGGGACGCCTTCGGGAACGACGTCCTCTTTCGTGAAGCGCCGGCCTCGCACGAGCTCGCCGATCTCGCCCAGACGTCGATGTGGCACTCCGTCGGGGCAGTGCTTGGCGATGAGGTCGTCGATGCGGCTCATTTCTCGGCGCCCTCGAGGTCAGCGACGATGGCGTCGATCTGCTTGCGGAGTTCCGCCTGCCTCTCCACGATTCTCGCGATCTCGGCGTTGAGGGCGGTGATGTCGACCGCTTCGCGGGTGTCCTCGGCGGCGACGTAGGACGAGACCGCGATGTTGTAGTTGTTCTCAGCGATCGTGTCGTGGTCGACCAGCGTCGCGAAGTGATCGATGTCGGCGCGCGCGGTGAACGCGTCGAGGATCTTGGCCTGGTTTGCCTCGGTGAGCTTGTTCTTGTTGCCCTGCCGGACGAACTCCGCCGATGCGTCGATGAAGAGGATCTGGTTGTCGGCTTTCGACTTCTTCAGCACGACGATGCAGGTGGCGATCGTCGTACCGAAGAACAGGTCCGGCGGCAGCTGGATGACGGTGTCGACGTAGTTGTTGTCGATCAGGTACTTGCGGATCTTCTGCTCCGCGCCGCCGCGGTAGAGCACGCCGGGGAACTCGACGATCGCCGCCGTACCGTTCACCGCGAGCCAGCTCAGCATGTGCATCGTGAACGCGAGGTCGGCCTTCGACTTCGGCGCCAGCACGCCGGCCGGGGCGAACCGATCGTCGTTGATCAGCAGCGGGTTGGCGTCTCCCTCCCACTTGATGGAGTACGGCGGGTTGGACACGATCGCCTCGAACGGCTCGTCGTCCCAGTGCGCCGGATCGGTGAGCGTGTTGCCGTGCGCGATGTCGAACTTCTCGTAGTTGATGTCGTGCAGGAACATGTTGATCCGGCACAGGTTGTAGGTCGTGAGGTTGATCTCCTGGCCGAAGAACCCTTTGCGGACGTTGTCCTTGCCGAGCACCTTCGCGAACTTCAGCAGCAGCGAGCCTGATCCGCAGGCCGGGTCGTAGACCTTGTTGACCTCGGTCTTGCCCACGACCGTAATGCGGGCGAGCAGCTCGGAGACCTCCTGCGGGGTATAGAACTCGCCTCCGGACTTGCCGGCGGAGCTCGCGTACATCTGCATGAGGTACTCGTAGGCGTCGCCAAACGCATCGATCGTGTTGTCGGCGTACGTGCCGAGCTTCAGGTCACCGACCGCTTCGAGCAACGCGACCAGCTTCTGATTGCGTTTGTCCACCGACGGGCCGAGCTTGCCGCTGTTGACGTCGAGGTCCTCGAACAGGCCCTTGAGGTCGTCCTCACTGTCGGCGCCGCGTGCCGATCCCTCGATGTGGGCGAAGACCCGCGACAAGGTCTCATTGAGGTTCTCGTCGTGGCGGGCGCGCTTGCGGACGTTGACGAACAGGTCGGAGGGAAGGATGTAGAAGCCCTTTTCCTGCACCGTCGTCTCGCGGCCGAACTCCGCGTCCTTGTCGGACAGCGTGGCGTAGTCGAAGTCGGGGCTCCCGGTGGCCGCGCGCTCGGCCTCATTGATGTAGGCCGTGAGGTTCTCGGAGATGAAGCGGTAGAACAGCATGCCGAGCACGTAGCTCTTGAAGTCCCACCCGTCGACCGACCCGCGTAGCTCGTTGGCGATCCGCCAGATCGTCTTGTGCAGCTCCGCCCGCTCGGCCTCTTTCACGCCAGCCACGCCGACAGTCTTACAGGCAGACTCCGACATCGTGTGCCCCGTCGACTGATGACCCGCCGCTCCCCCGTCGATATCGCTTGGAATGTCAGTCCGGTGCGTCAAGATGTTGGGTGGAGCCCTGGAGGAGAGGAGCGTGATGGCGACCAGGACGAGTCCGGCCGACGGCCGCTTCGACGTTCCCCTCTACACGCTGACAGAGGCGGCGCGGTACCTCGACGTACCGTCCTCCACGCTTCGCGATTGGGCAAGGGGCTACCAGCGGACCTCGCCCGACCGGGCCCCGGTGGTGGGTTCGCCAACCCTCACCTCTGTTCGAACCGATACGTCGCGCGGCCCGAGCATCCCGTTTATCGGCCTCGCAGAGGGGGTCGTGCTGACGGCAATCCGTCGCAGTGGCGTCCCTCTGCAGCGGATCCGACCCGCGCTCGCGCGGCTCGACGAAGAGTTCGGCATCGAATACGCGCTCGCGAGCAAACGACTGTTCACCGACGGCGCCGAGGTCCTGTTCGACTACGCCGAGCATGCCACTGATGCCATCGCTGCTCAGGCCGCCAGCGACCTCGTCGTGGTTCGCAACCGACAACGAGTCTTCACCGAGGTCGTTGCGTCATACCTGCGCCGGATTGAGTTCGGTCCGGACGGCTACGCCGCACTCATCCATCTTCCGGCCTACCAAGTGGCAGACGTGATCGTCGATCCGTCGCGCGGGTTCGGCCAGCCGATCTTCGCGCGTGGTGGCGCCCGCCTCGAAGACGCGATCGCCCTGTTCCAGGCGGGCGAGACACTCGAGACCGTAAGCAACGAGTACGGCGTGCCGCTCGGCGATCTCGAGGACGCCGTGCGCATCGCCACCCGCATCGCCGCCTGACGTGGCGCAGCACTTCCGGCGCGCACGTCGCTGTGGATTGTCGAACGACGTTGAGGCGCTGCCTTCTACCGTTGCCGAGTGGTTGAGGGGCAGCCTCCACGTGGGATCCAGCTCACGCTCGACGAGTCCCTCGGGCTGCTCGCTGACCTCGAGGACGCCCGAGATGCGCTCATCGAGTCACATCAGCTCGTCGTGGTCGTCAGCATGGAGGCTCAGATCCGGTTGCTCAGCCATAAACTCGGATTCGACGATCCGGAGGGAGGCGGTCATGGCGACTGAACCATTGCGGGTCACCCAAGCCGCACGCCGACTCGGGATCACGACGCGTCAGGTTCTCGAGCTCGTGCACGCCCGCAAGATCCGCTACGTCATGGTCGACGGCATCGCGCACATCCCGCAAGACGCACTGACCGAGTACCAGGCGAAGGCGTCCTAACCGACAGCTTGCTGGCATTGGCGGCGCGGTCCCAGGTCTCGGCTGCGGCGGCCAGCACCTTCTGTGCCATTAGCAGACTGCCGCTCGGCGATCTCGAGGATGCCGTCCGCATCGCCACTCGCATCGCCACCTGAGAAGACGGGACGGCAGGCTGGCGTGACAACTGAGCCCTTGCGGGTAGCCACCCGCGGATGTGCATCAGTTCCTTGGCGGGTCGGTGCCCAATCACAGCAAGACTGCTTCGCGGCGGATGTCGTCATCGATTCGGGGTTTGAGACCGGCGTAGGAGATCAGATCGATTTCCCGCCCGAGGATTTGTTCGAGCAGCTGCCGGAAGCGGATGAACGCGAACGTCGAGGTGCCGGCAGGGGCCTCGACGATCAGGTCGATGTCGGAGTCCTGCCTGGCATCACCTCTGGCTACCGAACCGAAGGCCGCGAGTCGGGTGTAGCCATGCGCGTCCGCGACCGCCGCCAACACCGGCGCCGCGGCCTCGAGCAAGACCTCGGGACGCAGGTCGTCAAGGTCCGGTGACGACCTCAACTGCTGACTGACTGCCGGCTGCGAGATTCCGAGCGCATCCGCGATCTGAGTCTGCGTCATCCCCTCGGCGACCATCGCCCGCAGCGAAAGCACGCGGCGCAGCCTTGCGGTCTGCTCGTCGCGACGCGCAGCGCGGTAGGCAGCCACCAGTTCCATAAGGTGATCTTATACCCCGCCGTCGCGTGGCAAACCTGCTTCGGTTACTCCGCTCGGTCCCAGGTCTCAGCTAGGTCGGCTAGCACCTTCTCTGCCATCGGCAGGCTGCCGAGGTGGCTCTCCCCCGGCATCACGAACAGCTTCGCGTCGGGCAGCAGCGACACCATGTGCTGGCCGTGCCGGAAAGGGATGATGTGGTCGGCGTCGCCGTGCCACCAGCGGATCGGCGTCTTGACGTCGGCGACCCGAAAGCCCCAGTCGCGACCGAACAGCACGATGTCGTAGACCGGCGCGCGCAGGTTCCTGGCATTGAAGATGTCGTCGAGGAACATCGCGCGGAACTCCGGCCGGTTCAGCACCGCGCGGTCGCCCGCCGGTGACAGCCGCGCGTACGCCATCAGCGCCGGCGTACCGAGCGGGCGCGCCAACCCGACCAGCGTCGACACCGTGAACGCGAGCGGATCGCGGAACCGCGTGAGCACACCCTGCAGCTGCGCGGTCAGCTTCACGATGCCGCCCTCGGCCGCCTCACCACCGATCGACGGCGCGACCCCGCCGAGCACCGCCGCCGCCCTCACCCGCGGATACAGCGCGTACGCCGACGCCAACACATACGGCCCACCGCCGGACAACCCCACCATCGCGAACTGGTCGATCCCCAGCAGGTCGACCACGACTTCCAGGTCGTTGGCGAACTCGAGGATCGTGTCGTACTGGTACGGCGTCGAGCGGTTCGTGCCCGGCCGGTCGATCGCGATCAGCCGCAGGTTCGTCTCCTGCGCCGCGGCCCGCGCCTCCTGCGGGATCTGCCGGCTGCCACCGGGCGTCCCGTGCATCCAGACCACCGGGCGACCACCGGGGTGGCCGTACTCCGCGAACGACATCTTGCGGCCGTCGGGCAGCCACGCGTTGCCCTCCAGGCGCGGCGAGGTCAGCACCGGCTTGAGCCCCCCGTCACGGTCATCGTTCCTCGCGGCCCGCGTGCACCCAGCGGATGAACCGCTCAACGCCGCGGATCACGTGCGCACCCCGCACCGAGTGGAAGACGTCGAAGCCGTGCTGCGTGCCCGGCAGCTCGGCGTAGGCGACCGCCTCCTTGCTCACCTCACGCAGCCGGCGGACCAGCTCGCGCGCCTCCGCGACCGGCACCAGCGAGTCGTGCGCGCCGTGGATCACGAAGAACGGCGGCGCGTCCGGGCCGAGGTGAAGCAGCGGCGTCGCGCTGTCAGCCGTTGCACCGTCGCTGCCGCGTCCGAACACCAACGGCTTGAGCAGGAAGTCCAGCCGCGTGCGGCCCGCCAGCGTGCCGAGGGTGTTGGCGAGGTCGTACACGCCGTAGAACGGCACGCACGCCTGCAGCGTCGTGTCTTCCTGCTCGAAGCCGGGCTGGAACCGCGGGTCGTTCGGCGTCAGCGCGAGCATCGCCGCGAGGTGCCCGCCGGCGGACCCGCCGGTGACGGTGATGAACGACGGGTCCCCGCCGTACGACGCGATGTTCTCCTTCGTCCACGCCAGCGCCCGCTTCAGCGCGACAAAGTGCTCCGGCCACTTCGCCTTCGGCGAGAGCGGGTAGTTCGGCGCGACGCACACGAAGTCGCGCGCCGCCAGGTGGTTCATCAGCGGGATGCCCTGCTGGTGCTTGTGGCTGATGACCCACGCGCCGCCGTGCACCTGCATCACGACCGGCAGGTTCTCGCCGCCGTCACGCGGGACATAGACGTCGAGCTTGTGCCGGAACTTCCCGTCACCGACGTAGTCGATGTCCGCAATCCGGCGGACCCGCGGCTCGGAGATGTCCCACGGCTTGAGCACCGTCCGCCACGGCGTCGTCAGCTCCGACTCGGTCGGCGCGCTGGCGAGCCGCTCGACGTAGTCCATCTCGAGGCCCTCGCACAGCGCGTTCTCGACGACGCCGCGGGCCGCCATCGCCTGCCGCAGCATGTGCGCCAGCCCCGCCACCGACGCCGCGTTGAGCGCGAGCGCGACCTTGTCGGACTTGCTGAGCCGCCCACGCTTCCCGGCGACGTACGCCGCGCTGCC
>CAZEAM010000409.1:0-3321 GCA_964510285.1 uncultured Frankiaceae bacterium
CTCGTACCTTCCAGCCTCAGATGTCCTGGTCGCACTTGCGGCAGACCCGGACGCTGTGGCCCTCTTCGTCCGTCCGGTAGCCGATCCGGGACGGCTTGCCGCACTGGGGACACACGACCTGCACGTTGCTCACGTGGATCGGGGCCTCCTGGTGGACGATGCCGCCCTCCTGCGCGCCACGCGTGGTGGTCTGCACCTTCGAGTGCTTGGTGACCCGGTTGACTCCCTCGACGATGACCTTGGAGGTCTTCGGCGAGGTGAGCAGCACCTTGCCCTGAGCCCCGCGGTCCTTGCCGCTGAGCACCCGGACGGTGTCGCCCTTCTTCACGAACAGACCAGCCATGACCTACAACACCTCCGGCGCGAGCGAGATGATCCGCATGAACCGCTTGTCGCGAAGCTCGCGTCCGACCGGCCCGAAGATGCGGGTCCCACGCGGGTCCCCACCGTCACGGATGAGCACGGCCGCGTTCTCGTCGAAGCGGATGTACGAACCGTCGGGACGGCGGCGCGACTTCGTCGTACGGACGACGACCGCCTTGACGACGTCGCCCTTCTTGACGCCGGCGCCCGGGAGGGCGTCCTTCACGGTGCCGACGATGATGTCGCCGATGCTCGCGTAACGACGGCCGGAGCCGCCGAGCACGCGAATGCACAGCAGCTCCTTGGCGCCGGTGTTGTCGGCGACCCGGAGGCGAGACTCCTGCTGAATCATTACTTCGCCTTCTCAAGGATCTCGACGACGCGCCAACGCTTCGTGGCCGACAGCGGCCGCGTCTCCATCAGCAGGACCCGGTCGCCGACGCCGGCGGTGCTTCCCTCGTCGTGCGCCTTGACCTTTCGGGTGCGCCGGATCGTCTTGCCGTACAGCGCGTGCTGGACGCGGTCCTCGACCTCGACGGTGACGGTCTTCGCCATCTTGTCGCTGACGACGTAGCCCTCGCGGGTCTTGCGGAACCCGCGCCCAGCGGCCGCGCCGCCAGTAGACGCAGCGGCTTCGCTCCTTGATGCACTGCTTGCTTCGCTCATCGTTTCCTCACTCACCAGCCAGCTCGCCGGAAGTCGGGCCGGTGGTCAGGCCCAGCTCCCGCTCACGCATGACGGTGTAGATGCGGGCGATGTCGCGCCGCACTGTCTGCAGTCGCTTGTTGTTGTCCAGCTGTCCGGTCGCCGACTGGAACCGCAGGTTGAACAGCTCCTCTTTCGACTCGCGCAGCTTCGTGACGAGCTCGTCGTCCTCGAGCCCACGCAGCTCGACCGCCGGGATCGCTGCCATTACGCCTCACCCACTTCGCGGGTCACGATCCGGCACTTCATCGGAAGCTTGTGGATCGCACGGGTCAGTGCGGCGCGGGCGGTCGCCTCGTTGGGGTAGGACAGCTCGAACATCACGCGTCCCGGCTTGACGTTGGCCACCCACCACTCGGGCGAGCCCTTGCCGGAACCCATGCGCGTCTCGGCCGGCTTCTTCGTCAGCGGACGGTCCGGGTAGATGTTGATCCACACCTTGCCGCCACGACGGATGTGCCGGGTGATCGCGATACGTGCCGACTCGATCTGCCGGTTCGTGACGTACGCCGGCTCCAGCGCCTGGATGCCGTACTCGCCGAAGGTCACCCGCGTGCCGCCCTTGGCGGCACCCGAGCGCTTCGGGTGATGCTGCTTGCGGTGCTTGACCCGCCGCGGAATCAACATGACTTACGCCTCTTCCGTGGTTTCTGGGGTGGGCTCGCTCGTGGGCGCCTCGATGGTCGTCTCGGCGGGTGCCACGCCGGCCTCCTCGACGGCCAGCGCGCCACTGGGCTCCTCGGTCGGGGCCACGGTCGTTGCCTCGGCGGCTGGGACGTCGGAAGCGGTCACGGATGCGCCGGGGCCGCCGTTGACCGCCGCGCTTGCCGCCGTCGAGGGCCGGTCGCGCCGCGGCCGGCGGTTGCGCTGGTCGCGAGCCCGCAGCGCCGCCGCGGCAGCCTGCTCCTCGCGGGTCATGACCTCGTCGCCGGTGTAGATCCAAACCTTCACGCCGATCCTGCCGAACGTGGTCCGGGCCTCGTAGAACCCGAAGTCGATGTTCGCGCGAAGCGTGTGCAGCGGGACCCGGCCCTCGCGGTAGAACTCGGACCGGCTCATCTCGGCGCCGCCGAGCCGACCGCCGCACTGCACGCGGATGCCCTTGGCGCCGCTCTTCATCGCCGACTGCATCGCCTTGCGCATCGCGCGACGGAAGCTGACCCGGCTCGACAGCTGCTCAGCGACGCCCTGCGCGACGAGCTGCGCGTCGATCTCCGGGTTCTTGACCTCGAGGATGTTGAGGTTCACGTGCTTGTTCGTGAGCTTCTCGAGGTCGCCACGGATCCGATCGGCCTCCGCGCCACGGCGGCCGATCACGATGCCCGGGCGGGCAGTGTGGATGTCGACGTTGACGCGGTCACGCGTGCGCTCGATCTCGACCCGGCTGATGCCGGCGCGCTCCATGCCCTTGGTGAGCAGGCGCCGGATCGCGACGTCCTCGGCGACGTAGTCGCGGTAGAGCTTGTCGGCGTACCACCGGCTCTTGTGCCGGGTCGTGATGCCCAGGCGGAAGCCGTTGGGGTTGACCTTCTGACCCATCAGCGTGCCTTCCTGTGGGGACCGCGCGGAAGCGCCGCCGCCGAGTCGTGGGGAGCGACGACGATCGTGATGTGCGAGGTCCGCTTGCGGATCCGGTAGGCGCGGCCCTGGGCACGCGGACGGAAGCGCTTGAGCGTCGGGCCCTCGTCGACGTAGGCCTCGATGACCATCAGGTCAGCCGGGTCGAGCCGCTGGCTGCGAACGTGTGCCAGGTGCTCGGCGTTGGCGATCGCCGAGTCGAGCACCTTGCCGACCGGCTCACTCGCGGCGTGCGGGTCGAATCGGACGATGGCCTGCGCCTCGTTCGCGGGCAGCCCGCGCAGCAGATCGATGACGCGGCGGGTCTTGGTCGGTGACATCCGCACGTGGCGTGCGGTCGCCCTACCGATGACCTCGTCGTTCATCGGCGTGCTGAACGTGGTCTCAGCCACGGCGTGACCTCCGCTCGTCCTTCACGTGACCGCGGAAGGTCCGGGTCGGTGCGAACTCGCCGAGCTTGTGACCGACCATCGCCTCGGTGACGAACACCGGCACGTGCTTACGGCCGTCATGCACCGCGATCGTGTGGCCGAGCATCGACGGCACGATCATCGAGCGACGCGACCAGGTCTTGATCACGTTCTTGGTGCCCTTCTCGTTCTGGGCGTCCACCTTCTTGGCGAGGTGGTCGTCCACGAAGGGACCCTTCTTCAAGCTGCGTGGCATCTGTCGTCT
>CAZEAM010000410.1:0-2192 GCA_964510285.1 uncultured Frankiaceae bacterium
CCCCAGCCCTGCCAGAGCTGCCAGAACATGTACGCCGCGACCATGGCGATCGCGCCATGCGAGAAGTTGAAGATGCCGGTCGTCGTGTAGGTCACGACGAGACCCATCGCGATGAGGGCATAGATGCACCCGGTCACCAGGCCGGTGATCAGGAAGCCCTCGAACGCGGTCATGGCGAACGGTGTCCGTTCAGCTGGACCGGAGGAAGCGGCCGTCGCACCGGAACCCACCCGTGGGACCGTTGATCGGCGGCGTACCGATTCGGTGGAAGGCGCCGTTGCGGAACTCCCACACGATGTAGCAGTGCGGGCCCACCGTCTTCGAGCTCGGCGTGGCCGGCGCGAGCATTCCGTTGGCGCTGAAGTTGCGGATCTTCTTCAGCGCGGCGGAGACCGTCTTGCGGTTCAGCGTCTGGCCGGCGTTCTCGACCGCCTGCTGGAACATGCGGCCGTCGGCCCACGCGTACATGGCGTAGAGGTTGGCCGGCTGGTTGGGGTAGGTGCGGTTGAACCACTCCTGGAACAGCTTGACTTCGGGGATCTGCTCGTCCTCATTGAAGAACAGGGCGTACTCGTTGTAGCCCAGCAGTCCGTCGATCGCGCTGGTGTTGCTGCCGAACGCGTCCGTGAACGCCTGGTCGTACGCGATCGGGATCACGTTGACCAGATCCTTGGGGCAGCCTGCCTGCCGTTCGTTCTGGATCATCGTCGCGGCGTTGGCTGCGTTCTCGGTGACGGTGAAGAACACCTGGATGTGCTGCTGCTGGCACATCTTCACGAAGTCGCCCTGGAAGTTGCTGTTCGTCGGCTGCTCGTCCTGCTCGTAGACGAACTTCCAGCCCTGGCTCTTGGCGGCGTTGGTGATCGCGCGCTGCTTGGCCTCGGCGGACGGCAAGGCCTCGGCGATCGTGCCGACGTGTTGCACCTTGCTCCCGAGCTTCTTGGCCAGGTAGGCGAACATCCCGGTGGCATATCCGAGCGGGCCGGGGGTGAGGTCGTAGTGGTTCGACGGGACCTCCGCGGCGGGGTCGAGCGCGACGTGGATGTCCGGCACCGTCGGGTGCGCCTTGATGACGGGCACCGCGCAGTTGTCGTAGAGCGCGAACGTGCCGACGAACGCGAACACCTTGTTGACGAGGTCGGACGCGGCGTTCTGGGTCTGTGTGCAGTTGGTGCCACCGTCGCGGAACGACACGTTGATGTGGTGCCCGCAGATGCCGCCCTGGGTCTGGTTGACGTAGTTCGCGAAGGTGACCATTCCCTGCTGCGCGCCTTGGAACAGGCCGCTCACCGGTCCGGTCACGTCGGAGATCGTGCCGATCGTGATGTCCGAGGCGGTGAGGCCGACGTCGGTGCCCTTGCCGCAGGCGGGGGCCGCCGCCTGGGTTTGGCTCGCCTTGGGCCCGTGGCCTTTGGTGCCGCGGGTCGTCGTCCCGCCGGTGGTGGTGCCACCGGCCGTGGTGCCTCCGGTGGTGGTCCCTCCGGTGGTGGTGCCGGTGGTGGTGCCACCCGCCGTGGTGCCACCGGTCGTGGTCCCGCCCGTCGTGGTGCCGCCGGTCGTCGTACCGGAGTTGGCGTTGAGCACGGCGTTCTGAGCCTTCGATTGCACGTCGTCGGGCAGCCGCGCGCCACATGCGGTGGCGATCAGGCCCGCGATCATCAGTAGTGCGGCTGCGCGGGGGGTGCGCATGTGACTCCTTCGCCTCGTCGGTGGGAGCGGGCCTTAGCGGGGTCGGCGGCCGGTGACCGTCATCGTTGATCCTCCGGGCGGTCCTGTCGAGGCCATCCCGAGCTTGCGGTGGTCCCACGAGCGCACCCGCTCACGCTTGACCCGGACCGCGACCCGCTTGTTGAGCATCGTCTCGACGAACGGCTTCACATCGTCGGTGTACGGCGCGTAGTAGCGCTCCCACACGCTGACGCCGATCCGCCAGAGCAGGTCCGGGTCGTCGACGACCTCCGCAGTGCCTTCGATGGCGACGCCGCGAAGCTCGTCGTAGGTCATGCCGTCTTCGACGAGACAACTGACCTTCGGGTTTCGCCGCAGGTTGACCGCCTTCTGCGACTTGGCCTTCGTCTCGAAGCAGATGTCACCGTCGATCACGGCGAACCACATCGCGACCAGATGCGGTGTGCCGTCGGCGCCGACGGTGGCTAGCGTCATCGACCGGGCGCCGGCGAGTTAGTCGTCGA
>CAZEAM010000411.1:0-3619 GCA_964510285.1 uncultured Frankiaceae bacterium
CGATCGTGGTCATCGCCGTCGGCACCGACGCGATCTCCGGCGGGCTGGTCTCGCCGAGCTATGCGACCAGCGGCGGTGTCGGCGGACAGCTCGATGTCGACGTGGTCGTACCCGGATCGCCGCCGCCGCCGTTCGCGATCCTGCACGGCATCCTGCTCGGCCTCGGCCGGCTCGCCGCGAACCGCACCGGGGACGCGTCGTGACCACCGCCGCGGTGATTCTCACCTCGGTGTGCTGCCTCGCCGGCGCCGCGCTCGTCGACGTCCTCGCCGGCCCGCGGCGACCGGCACTGCGGATCGTCCCCTACGTCGGCGTCCTCGCCGGCGCGGTGCTGATCGCGGTCGCCGGGTTCCGCACCGACCTCGGTCATGGCGGCACCCTCGACCTCGGCACCACCCTGGGTTTCGGTCACAGCCACCTGGTTGCCGACCCGCTCGCCGGGCTGTTCCTCGCCCTGACCGGGGTGGTCACCACGGCGATCGCGCTGGTGTTCATCGGCTGGGTCGGTACGGCGGGCGCCGTTCCGCATCGCGGGCTTGGTGTCGCAACCGCGCTCGCGGTGGCCTCGGTCGTGGTGATCCTGCTCGCCGACAACGCGTTCGTGTTCCTCTTCGCGTGGGAGGCGCTGTCAGTGGCCTTCTATCTGCTCGCCGGCTACCGGCGCGAGGCACGCGACGCCGTGCGGGCGAGCATGCTCACTTTCGGCTTCTCCAAGTCCTCCGGCGGGCTGCTACTGATCGCGTTCTCCCTGCTCTACGCCGGCTCGGGCAGCTTCAGCTTCGCCGACTGGCACGGTGTCACGGGCGCGGCGCACAGTGCCGCCTACGCGCTCGCGATCGCCGGGTTCGCGATCAAGGTCGGTGTCGTCCCGGTCCAGGTGTGGATGCCGACTGGTTACGCCGCCGCCCCCGGTCCGGCGCGTGCGCTGATGTCGGCGGTCGCGGCCAACGTCGGCTTCTACGGCATGTGGCGCATCTTCGGCGTCCTGGGAACGCCACCGACCTGGCTCGCGGTCGTGCTCGTGATCGCCGCGGCGCTGACCGCGCTGCTGGGCATCGCGCACGCCGCGGTGCAGGCCGATCTGCAGCGGCTGATCGCCTACTCCAGCGTGGAGAACGGCGGGCTGATCACCGCCGGATACGCGATTGCGTTGGCCGGCGCCGCGGCGCACCTCACTGACCTGGTCGCGTTGGGGCTGCTCACCAGCTGCCTGCAGATGGTCGCGCACGCCTTCGCGAAGTCCAGCCTGTTCCTGTCCTCCGCGCTGCTCGAACAACACGCCGGGACGGCGCGCCTCGACCGGCTCCGCGGCGTCGGCACCGAGCTTCCGTGGGCGGGCACCAGCTTCACGATCGGCGCGCTCACTCTTGCCGGCCTGCCGTTGACCGTCGGATTCGTCTCCGAGTGGTACCTCCTCGAGTCCGTGATGCAGCTGTTCCGCCTGCACTCCCAGACCCTCGCGCTGTCGATCGCGGCCGCCGGCGCGTTGATCGCGCTGGCGATCGGATTCGCCGGGTTCACCTTCGTCCGGCTGGTCGCGCTGACCATCCTCGGCGGGCGCGGCCAGCGGGCAGCGAGCCGCTCCTCGGCCGCGCCGGTCGCCTGGCTGATCCGCCTGGGTTTGGCGCTGCCCGCGGTCGGCTGCATCGGTGTCGCCGCCGTCAGCCCGTGGGAGATCCGCTTTCTCAGTCACGGACTCGCGCCGCTCGCGCCGCCACACGCGACTGCAGGCGCGCTGCAGGCGCCGTGGGTGCTGCAACCGGTCTACGGCGGGTTCTCCGCGCTGTCCCCGTCATGGCTGGCGGTCGAGCTGCCGCTGCTCGCCGTCGTCACACTGGTCGTCGTGACGGTGTTCAGCCGCGGGTCGTTCCTGACCGTACGCCGCGTTCCGGCGTGGCGGTCAGCGACCGGCGGCGTCACCGGCGACGCCCGCTACACCTCCTTCGGGGTCGCCAACGCCCCCCGGCACGTGCTCGCCAACGTGCTGATGACCCGCAGCTCGCTCACCACCTTGGCGGCCAGAGCCGGCGGGGCGGGAAGCGAGTTCACCGGGCCCGACCTGCCGAACGGCGAACGATCCGATCCTGCGCCCGACGAAGGCACGGTTCTGCTGGCGCTCGAAGGCGCCGAGGCGCCGGGCGCGACGTACTCCACCGACGTCGTCGAGATCGTGGAGGCCTACCTCTACCGGCCGGTGCTCGGGCCGCTACGCCGGCTGGTGGCGCTGGTCAAGCGGCTGCAGTCCGGCCGCCTGGACGCCTACGTCGGCTACATGCTGATCGTGGTGGTCGCGTTGCTCGCCGTTGTCGTGGCGATGGCCTAGGCGCATGACCGCTCCGCCCTCACGGCCCCGGCCAGCCGAGCGCCGATCACAGCGCCCTGCCCGGTCGGGGCTGCGCTACGACCGTCGAGAGCTCGCGGCGATCTTCACCGGCGGCGCGCTGGGCACGCTCGCCCGCGCCGGTCTCGGGGAGGCACTGCCGCACTCGGCCACGAGCTGGCCTTGGCCGACGTTCATCGTCAACGTGGTCGCCTGCCTCCTGCTGGGCTATGTGGTCACCCGGCTGCAGGAGCGGCTGCCGCTGTCGAGCTACCGGCGCCCGCTGATCGGCACCGGCCTCTGCGGCGGACTGTCGACGTTCTCCACGATGCAGGTCGAGCTGGTGAAGATGCTCGAGGCGCACAGTTACGGCCTTGCCGCCGGCTACGCCGCTGGAAGCGTCGCCGCGGGATATCTCGGGCTGTACCTTGCCACCGCCTCGGTGCGCCGGATCCGGGTGCTGTCGTGACCGTCCTCGTCTGGCTGGGAGTCGCCGTCGCTGGCGGCGTCGGCGCGGTCGGGCGGTTCGTCGTCGACAGCGCGGTCGCCTCACGGCGCGGACGGGACTTCCCCTACGGCACCCTCGTGGTGAACCTCAGCGGAGCGGTCATCCTCGGGTTTCTTACCGGCCTCGCCCTCGGGTCCAACGCCGCGCTTGTCGCCGGCACCGGAGTCGTCGGCGCCTACACCACGTTCTCCACCTGGATGTTCGAGACCGAACGGCTCACCGAAGAACGTGAGACGGTCAACGCGGTGATGAACGTCGTCGTCAGCCTCGTGCTCGGCGTCGCCGCAGCAGCGCTCGGCAAGGCGATCGGCGGCGCGCTGTGAACGAGGACTGTCTGAAGCTCACCTGCTACTTCGGCGAGCGGCACCGCAGCGCTCACGGCTTCGTCGCCGACGAGCTGCTCGACATCTACGAGCGCCACGAGATCGCGGCGAGCATCATGCTTCGTGGTGTCGAAGGATTCGGACTCAAGCACCACCTGCGTAGCGACCGTTCGCTCAGCCTGTCCGAGGACCTGCCGGCGGTCACGGTCGCGGTTGACACCCGCCAGCGGATCGAGAACGTGCTCGACGAGGTCAAGCAGGTCTCGGGAGTCGGGCTGGTCACCCTGGAACGTGCGCGGCTGATCCGCGGTGACGTCCACTCCCTGCAGCTTCCGCAGAGCCACGATGAAGCGACCAAGCTGACCATCTATCTCGGCCGGCAGGAACGCAGCTACCGCGTTCCGTCCTACCTCGCCGTCTGCGATCTGCTCTATCGACGCGGCGTCGCCGGCGCGACCGTGTTGCTCG
>CAZEAM010000412.1:0-8059 GCA_964510285.1 uncultured Frankiaceae bacterium
ACGCCAACTCCCACCCCAAGTGGGACGCCGACGCCGACGCCGAGTGCGACGCCGAGCTCGACTGGGCCGCCGCCGCCCGGGGCTCCGGCGCCAACCGCAACTCCGACTCCAACGGCAACGGCGACCTCCAGCACGTCACCCACGTCGACGGCGACCACCCCACCCGAAGGTGTCCCGGCGTTGACGAATCCGCCAGCGATCCGTGGGACGGTCAGGGTCGGGAACCGGATCGCGTGCAGCGTGTCTTACAGCGGCGCCACGTATGTCGGGACGGCGTGGCGGCTCGATGGCCGGCGGATACCTGGTCATGTCTCGTCGACCTACACGATCACCTCGAGGGAGTTCGGCCACACCCTGCAATGCCAGGCCGCTGCCCACAACGACTCGGGTTGGTCGAGTCTCTCGTTGTCGCCGGCAGCGCGGGTCAAGCGCGGCCCAGCCCTGCGCGAGATCGGCCGCGCTCTCATCACCGGGGCGAACATGGTCGGTACGAGGCTGACCGCCGATCCGGGCCGGTGGTCACCCGCGGCGAACCACGTCCGCTACCAGTGGCTTCGCGATGGCCACCGAATCCGTCAGGCCACCGGTCGCCACTACCGGCTGCGAACGCGTGATTCAGGTGCGCGAATCTCGGTGGTCATCACGGCGCTTCATCGCGGCTACCGTCACGGCAGGGTGGTGCGCCGAATTCGGGTGATGTAGCGACCGTTCGCCCCCACTGGTCTCGATCGGCCCGCCATCTTGCGGCCGTGACCGCAAGTGCTCCGCACGTCAATCCGATGTCGGGCCGGCTGCGTCGCAGCCGACGGCGGTGATCGCGGCCGGCAGGGCGACCATCGAGCCTGCCGCTGTCTGTACGAGGGGGCGGGCACCGGGGAGCGACCCGACCCACGACGCGTAGGTGTCCGCCGTCGTCGGGACGATGCCGTCCGGCTCGATCACCACGAACTGGTAACGCCCGGCGGCCAGGTCCTGCCGCAGCTGGGTGCACGTGGTGGCCGGCGCGAAGTAGTGCCGGCCCTCGTAGTGGCCCACCGCCGTCACGATGTTGTCGAGCTTCGGTCCGAAGAACGGGTACTGAAGCGGCCCGATCACCCCGATCCGTTGATGCTGGAGCCGGTTGGCGGAGCCGTAGAGCAATCCGGTCGGGGTCCGGTCGCCGTAACGGTGACCGAGGTAGTGGCGCTGGGCGGCGTAACCGACGCCCCCGACGACGATCAGCCCGGCCACGGCGGCGGCGGCGGTGAGGACGGTCGCATCCGTCCGCCGTACCGCGAGGACGGCGCCCGCGGCGAGGGCGAGAGCGACACCGGCCCTCGCGCCGTCGCGCCAGCTGAGGTAGGCCGCGGTCCGCGACGAGGTGAGGGCAACGACGGTGAGGACGGTCAGGACAAGGGCCACCCAGGAGGAGACCCGCCGCAGGACCGGGGCGGTCGCGGCGAGGAGCAGGGCGAGACTGAATGCCGGGATCGCGTAGCGCAGGTTGGACCCGAACAGCAGCGGCTGTCCCGGCGGGCCGAGCGCGCCCGTCGGTGTGAACAGGTAGAGCACGAAGCCGATCGCGGTCGTCACACCCAGCATCCGCCGAAACCGGTCGGCCGGCTCGATGATCGCGTCGACGATGCCGAAGATCGCGAGGATGAGCAGCGCCGGCCACAGCGGCGTGAACACGGCCCGCATCTGCGGGATGAAGAAGTGGTGGATCACGTCGCCGTTGGTCGCGTAGTGCGCGACGGTGTAGTCCAACCGCGCGATCAGTGGATGCGGTACGCCGTGCAGGCCGTGACCGGCGATCGTGAGATCGACGTCGGGCATCGGCGAGCCGACCAGCACCCAGTTGCGGATGTACCAGAACCCGCCGGTGACGACGGCGGCGCCCGAGACCGTACCGAGGGTCGCCCAGCGCCGTGCCGGCGCAACCGCGACCAGGGTCAACGCGATGAACGGCACCAGCTCGAGCACCGGGACCTTCGTGCCGCCGGCAAGGCCGAGCGCGAGACCGCAGATGCCGGCCGCGGTGAGCCAGCGAGCCTCGCGGATCTGCTCGGCGTGGCTCGCCACCGCGATCGCCGCGAGCAGGAAGGCGACGGCCGGGACGTCGTTGAGTCCCGGCCCGGAGGAGGCGCCGACGACGAGCGGAAGCGCGAAGACGAACGAGAGCCCGGCCACGGCCGGTGGCGCGAGGCTCCATCGCGCGCCGATCATCCAGCACGCGACAAAGGCGAGCCACAGGAACAGAAGGTTCAGCACGAGAACGGCGACATCGGGGTGCGGTCCGAACATCGCCACGGTGTCGAGCAGCTCGACATCGAACGGGTAGAACTGCGTGCCGTCGGAGACGCGCGTCTGATGGATGTGGTCGATGCTCCCGGTCTGCGCGAAGTAGGCGGCCTGGGAAAGGTGGTACTGCATCGAGTCGAGGTCGGTCGGTCCGGTGCGCAGGACCTGGACGTCACGGGCGACGAAACCGGCCGACACGGCGAGTACGCACACCGCGGCCAGCAGGGCGCCGATCCCCATCTTCCCGGGCCTGCCGGCACCACTCGACGGCGCCGTGCTCGCGGGTGGGCGCGACCACCAGGCAACCGCGGCGGCGACCGCAGCGCTCGACCCGGCCATCGACCAACGGTTCAGCACCTCGCACGCGCCGAGGACCTCGGCCACCAGGAGGATGCCGCTAACCGCGAGGAGAGCGGAGACCACGACGTGCGGGACGGGGTCCCACTCCGGTAGCAGCTTGCGGCCGAGCCGATGTCCCGCAACGACCCACGGCAGGGTCGCGAGCGCGACTGCCACGAAGCCGGCGAGGTAGTCCCCGATCATGCGGCGAAACCTACCGGCTCAGCCGGCCCTTCCCGGCAAGCCGACTGTCCACAGCGCGCGGATTGGTCGTTGTGAGCCCGCCGGGCGCGCTCGTAACGTTCGGCGCAGTGGACGCTCGGACGCGGGTGGAGGACGAGGTCTACGAACTCGTGCGGCGCCGCGGTCTGACCCTGCCGCGGCACCGCACGAGATGCAGCGACGTGGTCGTTGCGCACGACGCCGACGACTTCGCCCGTGATGCGTCAGGCTGGGCAGCGCCCGCGGCTACGTCTTGATTCCGGCATAGTCGGCAATGTCCCGGACGGTCTGCGCCAGCGGGCGCCAGGTGAACCCGGCGCCGACTGCCTTCGACACGTCGGCGTGCATCATCGGCCACCAGTCCGGCGGCATGCTCAGCGGGAGGCCGTCGCCGGCCTTGGTCCAGGTGACCTCCGGCAGCGTCACGCCCAACGCCGCCGCGATCGTGTCGAGCACCTGAGCGAACGTCGGCGGCTGCTGCGGCGCGGTGACGTTGAACTCGCCGGCCCGGCCGCGCTCGACCGCCTCGATCGCGAACGCTGCGAGGTCCCGGCCGTCGACGGCTTGCAGCGGCTGCTCGGCGTCGGGCCCGACGAACGGCTTGCCCGCGGCGACCGCCTGCACCCAGTGGTTGAACCGCCGGGTCTCGTCGTACGGTCCGATCACGAATCCGGGCCGGATCGTGAGCAAGGTGCGCTGTGCCTCTTTCATCGCGGTCTTCTCGCAGCCGACCTTGAGCTCGCCGTACTTCTCCATGCTCGGCACATCGCCGAACTCGGGTGCCAGCAACGGTCCGTTCTCGGTGAAGCCGCGCCGGGCGATCTTGGCGGCGTCGTAGACGCTGATCGTCGAGATGAAGGTGACGTGCCCGGAGCGGTCGCCGAGGGCGGCGAGCAGCGCACTCACCTGACTCGAGGTGTAGGCGCTGACGTCGATCGTGGCGTCCCAGCTCCCCTCCGTGAGCGCGGACAGGTCCTTGTTGCGGTCGCCGACCAGATGGGTCGCGTCGGGGAAGGCATCGGGGTCGGTCTTCCCTCGGTTGAACAGCGTGACGTCGTGACCGCGGTCGAGCGCGGCCTGTGCGATGTGTCGTCCGACCAGCCGGGTCCCCCCGACGACAAGAATCCGCATGGGACGACGTTAGTGGCTGGGCATTTCAGATCGGCAAGGCCTATTACTGTCCGTGCATGACGCCGTACGCGCGCGCCGTGCTCGACGCGGTCGACGCGATTCCGCCCGGCAAGGTGATGGCCTACAGCGACGTCGCCGAGTACGTCGGGAAGGGCACCGGCCGGACGGTCGGGACGGTCATGGGCCGCTACGGCGCCGAGGTGCCGTGGTACCGGGTCGTGCGAGCCGACGGCAGCTGCGCGCCCGAGGTACGCGTCCGGCAGGTTGCGCTCCTGCGGGCCGAGGGCGTGCCGATGGACGGGGAGCGCGTCGACCTGCGGCGCGCCCGATGGGACGGTCGACGCTGATGGCCCGACGTCTTGCTGCCGTGCTGCTCGTCGTGGCGTGCGCCGCGGCGTGCGCTCAAGGCCGCACCGCCGGGCAGATCCCGGCGACGACTCCGCCCTCGGTGCCCGCCCACGCCGCGGCCGTGCACGGACGCGCGGTGAGCGGCGTCGTCACCGACACGGACGGCCGGCCGGTCGCGGGAGCCAGCGTCGTGGTCGCGGTCGCCTTGAACGGCGGCGAGCAGGCGGTCCGCGCGTTCGGTGCGTTCGCGACGGTCGGCTTCTACTGCCTGCTCGGGTGCTCGGCTCCGCACGCGAGCGGGTTCTCCGCCCGGGACGGATCCTTCGCCCTGGCGCTGCCGGGGCCCAACCGCGAGCACGACGACTACGAGCTCACGGCCGCGATCGCCCATGGCCCGGCGCGGGTGGCGACCAGTGTCGTGGTGCCGTGGGATCGCGGGTCGTTGCACGCAGCGGTCAAGGTGGCGACCGGCTCACCACGGCTGCGCGCGCTCGGCAACCGCCGGTTCGTCGTACCTCCCGCCCTTCCTCCGCGATACGGCGCGTCGCACTTCGCGGCGTCGCTGCAGGCCGAGACCGGGACACCTCCGGTGGCGGACGGGCACTCCCTCACCGTCACGGACGGGTACGACGCGCGGGTGGTCGAGGACGAACGCCTGCTGCTGACCACCTCCCGGACCGGACGGCAGGGCGGTCGCGACGCGCTGTTCAGCAGCAGCCTCGAAGTACGCGGCAGCGAGGTCCCGGCGAGCCGAGGATCGAGCTGCGTCGTGACCGGCAGCCGCGGCCAGCCGATCCGCCAGCACCTGTGCGGGCTGACCGACGGAGTCCTCGAGCACGACTGGCAGCCGGCGGACGACCCGCGTTGCGACGACGGGCCGTGCAAGGGGCGCGCCCAGCACGACCATCGTGACGTCACCGTGAAACTGCGGCGTCCGGTGAACGCCGCCCTGCTGGTCGTGCGCGGGTGCGTGAGCTGCACCGTCGCGACGAGTGCCGACGGCCGTCACTTCACCACCGTCGCGACCCAGCCGTTCGGCAGCGCCGACGACGTACTGGTCAAGGCGTTGCCGGGGACGCGCGTCGCCGCTGTGCGGGTCGAGACCGACACCGGTGGCTTCTTCACCTCGCTGCGCGAGGTCAGCGTGTTCGCCGTCCGCCGGTAGCGCTCCCGTCGTACCCACATGCTGTGATGCGAGCGTGAGCCCGACCGCCGTGACGTACCAACTGGTCCGCTCACCGGTCGATCCGATCAGTGCACCCGAGCTGGACCCGACCCAGCAAGCAGTCGTCGACCATGATCAAGGCCCCTTGCTCGTGCTGGCCGGCCCGGGGACCGGCAAGACGACGACGCTGGTCGAGTCCGTCGTCGAACGGGTACGACGCGGCGCGGCGCCCGACGAAGTGCTCGTCCTCACCTTCAGCCGCAAGGCGGCCGATGAGCTGCGCAGCCGGATCGCGGCGCGGCTGGGCCGCACCGTCGTCGAGCCGGCGGCCTCGACGTTTCACAGCTTCTGCTACTCGCTGCTTCGCAACTACGGCGTCGCGCCCGGTGACACGCTGCCGCGGCTGCTGTCCGGCGCCGAGCGCGAGTTGCGGGTGCGCGAGCTGCTCGAGGGGGACGCCACCGGCGTGGGGAAGACCCGCTGGCCGCCCGAGCTGGCCCCGGCGCTTCGCCTGCGCGGGTTCGCGAAAGAGGTGTGCGACGTCCTCGACCGGGCCGGCGAGCGCGGGCTTGATCCCGCCGCGCTGCGGGCCAGAGGCCGCGCGCACGGTCGACCGGCATGGGTTGCGGCCGGTGACTTCCTCGCCGAATACCTCGAGGTGCTGTCGCTGCGCAACGAGGTCGACTACTCCGGCGTGATCGACCGCGCGCTCGACCTGCTCGGCGGTGCTGCGGAGCAGGTTCGCCGCAAGTACAAGGCGGTCTACGTCGACGAGTACCAGGACACCGATCCGTCCCAGGAGCAGCTGCTGCGGCTGCTCGCCGGCGACGGTCGGCTGCTGGTCGCGGTCGGCGATCCCGACCAGTCGATCTACGGGTTCCGGGGAGCCGACGTCAGCGGCATCATCGAGTTCCCGGACCGGTTCCGGACCGCGAGCGGACAACCGGCACCGGTCACCGAGCTTCAGGTCTGCCGGCGCTCCGGGCCCGCGTTGGTCGAGCTGTCGCGCGCGGTTGCGACCAAGCTGCCGCTCGGCCGGCTGACCCCTCGCCGGGAGGCGCATCGCAACCTGCAGGCCGCCGGGCCGGAAGGACCCGCACCGCAGATCCGGCTCTACTCGTCGATCGCGGCCGAGGTCACCGGCATCGCCGACCTGTTGCGGCGTGCGCACCTCGTCGACGGCGTCCCGTGGTCACAGATGGCGGTCCTCGTCCGGTCCGGCGTACGCAGCATCCCGACCGTCCGCCGCGCACTGGTCGCAGCCGGAATCCCGGTGTCGGTCGCGGCCGACGAGCTGCCGCTGTCCCGCGACCCCGCGGTCGCACCGCTGCTGCGCGCGCTCGAGATCGTGGAGGAGCGGACTCGGGTGGAGCGCGCGCCCGCGGGTCGTGACGTCCGTCCGCCGCAGCCGCTGACGCCCGACGTCGCGCGCATGTTGCTGACCTCACCGCTGGCCGGTGCCACCCCGTCGCAGCTTCGCGCGCTCGGCCGCCGGCTGCGCGAGCTCGACCGGCTCGCGAACGACGGACTCGCGGGCCCCTCACCGAAGCTGATCGCCGAAGCCGTCGAGGACCCGTCGGCGATGACGTTGATCGAGGACTGGATCGCCGCGCCGGTGTTGCGGTTGACCAGGCTGCTCGACGCGGCGGTGGAGGTCCAGCGGCGCGGCGGAAGCCCCGCCGAGGTGCTGTGGGCGCTCTGGGACGGCTCGGACTGGGCGCGTCGGCTCAGCGCGACGGCGATGACCTCCGACGCCGAGGGGCGCGCCGCCGACCGCGACCTCGACGCGGTGCTTGCACTGTTCGACCTGGCCGGCCGGTTGGAGGACAAGCAGCCGCGCGCGACGGTGGGCGCGCTGCTCGATGAAGTCTCGTCGCAGGAGATCCCGGCCGCGCCGTACGAGGAGAAGGCGAGCGCGCTGGGTGCGGTGCGGCTGCTCACCGCGCACCGCGCCAAGGGCCTCGAATGGGGCCTCGTCGTCGTGGCGGGCGTGCAGGAGGCGGTCTGGCCGGATCTGCGCCGGCGCGGCAGCCTGCTCGATGCCGACGGGCTGGCTCTCGACTCGCCGGGCGCGGGACCGGACGCCGGGGCGCTGCTCACCGACGAGCGCCGGCTGTTCTACGTCGCGGTCACCCGGGCCCGGCGGCAGCTGGTGCTCACCGCGACGTCCGGCACCGATGAGCTGGCCGAGCGGCCGTCGCGGCTGCTGTCCGAGACCGGCCTGGCGCTGCCCGACGCGGTCACGACCACCACCGGGGTCCTGTCCACCGCGTCTCTGGTCGCGCGGTTGCGCCGGGCGCTGCGCGACCCGGCCGTGAGTGAGGAGCTGCGGCAGGTGGCGGCGGAGTGCCTGGCCGACCTCGCCGAGGCCGCGGACGACGACGGCGTACCGCTGATTCCCACTGCCTCACCCGACCAGTGGTGGGGGCTGCCGGCCGAGACGCCGGGCGCGGTCGCGGTGCGCGACCCGGACCGGCCGATCGAGCTGTCCGCGTCGGCGGTCGCCGCCTTCGACCGCTGCCCGCGCGCGTGGTTCCTCGAGCGCGAGGCGAAGGCGACCGAATCGACCTCGAC
>CAZEAM010000413.1:0-5535 GCA_964510285.1 uncultured Frankiaceae bacterium
GCCCGCGCTGAGGGTCACCGCCGTCCTTCGGCTCGACCTTGATGACGTCGGCGCCCCATTCGGCGAGCACCGCGCCGGCTGCCGGGACGAACGTCCAGGCCGCGACCTCGACAACCTTGACCCCGGCCAGGACGTCGTTCAACAACCTGCTTCTCCCCTCGTTCTGCGATGACGCAGCGTGAAGTGCGTGAAGCTCAGACGCCGGCCGGCACCTTGAGCTTGAAGAGGTCGATCATGTTGCCGCCCATGATCTGCGCGATCTCCTCCTGCGACAGCCCCTCGAGGTCGTCCACATAGCTGATCGGGTCCGACAGACCCTCCGGGTGCGGCCAGTCCGACCCGAACACGACGCGGTCGGCGCCCACCAGACGGACGATGTCGATGAAGTTGTCCTCCCAGAACGGCGAGATGTAGACGCAGCGCTTGAACGCGGCGACCGGGTCCTCACCAAACTCCTGCGGCATCTTCTTGTAAACGCTGGCGAGGTTGTCGAACAGCCCCGGCACCCAGGACGCGCCGTTCTCGATCGAGAGGATCCGCAGGTCCGGGTTGCGGGTGAGCGCACCGTGACAGGTCAGCGCGAGCATCGCGTCCTCGATCGGCCGGTGCCCGGTGATCGCCATGCGGAAGGCTGTGGGACGGAAGGGGAGGAACTCCTTCGCGGGCTCCCACTGGTTGGTGAAGTCGGCGTACCCGGAGTCGGAGGCGTGCATCGATACCGGGATGCCGGCCTTCACGCACTCCTGCCAGAACGGGTCGAACTCCGGCAGCCCGAAGGAGCGGGTGCCGCCGCGGTAGCTCGGCACCGCCGCGGGCCGGACCAGGACGGTCTTGGCGCCGCGCTCGAGGACCCAGTGCAGCTCTTCGATCGCGCGGTCGACGTTCGGCAACGTGATGACCGGGGTCGAGAAGATGCGGCCCTCGTAATCGAACTGCCACTGCTCGTACATCCACTCGTTGAGCGCGTGGATCACGTCGTGGGTGAGGTCCGGGTCGTCCTTCATCCGCTCCTCGACCAGGCTGGCCAAGGTCGGGAACATCAGGCAGTAGTCCAGACCGAGGTCGTCCATCACCTCCAGCCGGGCGGCCGGCTCGCGGAAGGCCGGGATCGCCCTCATGGGCTCACCCATGACCTCGCGGAAGGACTTGCCCTCCGGGTTGCCCACCCGGAAGTACTCCTCCTGGGCCCCGGGACGGGCGACCACGTCGAAGGTCGGGTTCGGGATGTAGTCGCTGATCACGCCACGGACGACGATCTTGGTACGGCCCTTGACCTCGACGTAGTCGACCGCATTCTTGGCGTGGTCGGGGAGGTACTTGGTCAGCGCTTCGCGCGGCTCGTACAGGTGGTTGTCAGCATCGAAAACCGGAAACGGTAGCTCGCGAGACGGCACGGCGACTCTCCCTCGATTTCAGGGTTCCGAGACTGCAACATCGCAAGGCGTGCAGAGTGGCGGTTGCCAACTATGGAAATGACGTTATCACCCGCTCCGGAACCTTGCTACCGCACCTTCACCGCCCTGTTACGGTTGCCGCCCGTGGGCTTCGACTTGCGAAATCTGATCGACCGGATGGGCCTTCGATCGACCGGCGACAACCGGTTCGAAGGCGACAACCTGGACCTGGACTACCGGCGGGTCTTCGGCGGGCAGATCCTGGCCCAGACGATCGTGGCCCTGCGTGAGTGCAGCGACGGGAAGGCGCTGAAGTCGCTCTGGCAGCAGTTCCCGCGCGAGGGCGACGTATCGCTTCCGATGACGTACGACGTGGCGGTGCACCAGGCCGGTCGCACCTTCGCGACCCTCGGCGTACAGGCCACGCAGGCAGGCAAGCTGATCAGCGTCGCAGCCGCGTCGCTGCACGTCCCGGAGGACGGTCTCGGCCATCCGGCGCAGATGCCGTCGGTGCCCGGGCCCGACGAGGCCCGACCGGTCGGGATCGACATGATCCCGTGGGAGATCCGGGTGATCGGCGACGCCGACCTCAACGCCCCCGACGTGCACCCGGCGCGCTACCAGTGGTGGATGCGCACACCCGCCCTCTCGGACCTGGGTGCCGAGGACACCGACTGGACGCACCAGGCGCTGCTCGCCCACGCCACCGACCTCACCGTGATCGGCACGGCGCTGCTCCCGGTCGAGGGCCTGTCACAGGCCGACACCGGCACCAAGTTCCACTCCGCGGTGACGTCGCACACGCTGTGGTTCCACCAGCCGTTCCGGATGGACGAGTGGGTGCTGGTCGACCAGCACTCCCCCGTGCTGGCCGGCAGCCGTGCCTGGGGCCGCGGCGACGTCTGGACCCGGGACGGCCGGCTGGTCGCCACCTTCGCCCAGGAGTCGATGGTCCGCCCGTTGTAGCAGGCCCCGCGAACTTGCACTTTCCGACCGTTTCCGCGTGAACTTCGGTCGGATTTCGCAAGTTCGGCGGGGCTTGGGCTAGGCCTTGGCGGCCTCCTTCGAGGCGATCTCCTTCTTCATCGCCTCGAGGTCGACCAGCACCGGGTAGCCGCACTCGGTCATCGCGTGCCCGTGGCCGAGCGTGTGCACGTCGAAGACCGCCTGGACCGCGTTGGTGAACCCCTGGATGTCCAGCGTCTGGTTCACCGCGCGCTTGGCCATCCGCAGCGCCCACGGGTGCTTGCTGGCGATCTCGAGCGCGAGCTCGCGGGTCGCGGTCTGCAGGTCGTCGAGCGGCACGACGCGGTTGACCATGCCGACCGCCTTCGCCTCCTCCGCGCTGATCGCGCGGCCGGTGAAGAGGATCTCCTTGGCGAGGCGCGCGCCGAGCTCCCAGGTGTGGCCGTGGTACTCCACCCCCCCGATGCCCATCGCGACGACCGGGTCGGAGAACTTCGCGTTGTCCGCCGCGACGATCAGGTCGCACGGCCAGGCGAGCAGCAGCCCACCCGCGATGCACACGCCCTGAACAGCCGCGATCGACGGCTTCGGGACGTTGCGCCAGTGCAGCGAGTACCCGACGTACTGGCGGGTCTCGATCTTGTAGATGTCCTGCACGGTCCACTTCCGCGCGGCCTGGCTGTCACCGCCGCGCATGTCGTGACCCGAGGAGAAGTGCTTGCCGTTGGCGTTGAGGATGATGACCTTCATGTCGTCGTCGTTCTCGGCCATCGTCCAGCACGCGTCGAGCCGGTGCAGCAGGTCGGGGTTCTGCGCGTTGGCGGCTTCGGGTCGGTTGAGGGTGATCGTCGCGATGTTGTCCGCGACGTCGTACAGAACCAGGTCGTCGCTCACGGACGTCTCCTTCGTGTCGGTCGGGTCATTCTGAGTCCTTCGACTCCTTGCGGGGCATGGGACCCCGGTAGTCCAGCTGCCCCTCGCGAAGCTCCATCGCGACGAAGGTGGCGGTCGCGGTCGTCGAGAGCACGTTGCGGCCGGTGTCGTAGACATCCACCTGTACGACGACCATGCGCTTGCCGGCCCGCAGTACGCGGGCCTCGGCGCGTGCCGGGCCGACGGTCACCCCAGACAGGTAGTGCAGGGTCATGTCCGATGTCGCCGCACCGAAGCCGGGCGGCAGCGCGTGCACGGCGGCACGGCCGGCGACGACGTCGACCAGCGTGGCGATCAAGCCGCCCTGCAGAGCGCCGCGGGTGTTGGAGACCTTCGCCGTGACCGGCATCTCCATCGCGAGATCACACCCGTCGGCGTCGACGTCGTGAAACCCCAGGTCGGCGAACAGGTGGCGCTCGCCGGTGAGCATGTGCGGATCGATTCGCTGCGCCTCGATGTCGGATGTCGTCATTCGCTGATGCGCCGGTTCGTCATTCGCTCACGCTCAATGCCTGGCGCGGACACCGCACGACCGCCTGCTCGATCGTCGGGCGCTCGGCCTCCGAGAACTCGTAGGCGTGGATGTGCAGCCGGTCGTCATCGTCGAGCTCGAAGCGCGCCGGATCGATGGTGGTGCAGACGCCATGCGCCTCGCACAACACGTCGTCGTGAACGATCTTTGCCACTTGCTCCAACTCTCCTAGCGCTTGCGCCGGCTCGCCTTCGCCGGCCCGTTGCCGACCAGCCCACCGAGACAGAACTGCCACAGCTGCTCGGTCCCGAGCGCGACGCCTCCGGGCTCCGAGCCGAGGGCGTGCATGTGCGCCGCGCCGACGATCGTCTGCATCATGATCATCGCGAGGGTGTCCGCGTCGATGTCCTCGCGGAACTCGCCGTCGTCGATGCCCCGCTTCACCAGGTCGAGGATCAGCTCGCGCAGTGGCGCGAGGACGCGGGCGTACTCGGCGGGGCGCGACTCGGCCAGCTGGAGGTGGTACACCGACAGCGCGCGGTTGATCCCACCGCCGGTCGGGTCTCCGGCCTGGGCGTGGACCATCTCCACCACGTAGCGCAGGCCCGCCAAGGTGTCCGGCAGCTTCTCGACGTCGCTGCGCCACTGGGCGGACGAGGTCGCGATGATCTCCTCGAAGAGGGCGAGCAGCAGCTCCTCCTTGCCGGAGAAGTGCTGGTAGAACGACCGCAGCGAGGTCTTCGACCGCTCGATCAGCTCCTGCACCGTGAAATCGGTGCGGCCCGTCTCGGTGAGGATCTCGATCGCGGAGGAGATGAACCGGTCCGAGCGTGACATCGCCTTCGCCCGAGCGTTGCGCAGCGACCGCTCGACCGCGCGCTCCCGCCACGTGACCTCGGTCTGCTCCGTGGCGGTGCCGGTGGCCGTGGTGGCAGCACCGTCCACTCGAGACCGCCTCCGTCCTCCGGGCCGAACCAGCGAGTACGACATTACCGCTCAGGAAAGGCTGATGTGCAACGTAGTGACCTGTCCCATTGCGCACCAGCGAGAACGCCACTTCCGCCAACCGGCTCGCGAACCAGCCGGTACGGCGAGGTGCAGGTGGCGGTTCACAATCCATGGGTGAGTCAACGACCAGTCGCCCTCGTCACCGGTGCCAGTCGCGGGATCGGCAAGGCCTGCGTGCTCGCGCTCGCCGATGCCGGCTTCGATGTCGCGTTCACCGCCCGCACGGCGAAGGAGGGCGAGGGGCGCGACGACTCCGACGCCGGCGGCGGCGTGCCGGTCGAGGGCAGCCTGGAGTGCACGGCGGCTGAGGCGGAGGCGCGCGGCGCACAAACGCTGCCGCTCGTCGCCGACCTCACCGACTTCGCCTCACTCGAAGCGGCGGTCGCCGTCACGGTCGAGCGCTGGCAACGCATCGACGTCCTCGTCCTCAACGCCGTCCACACCGGCGCGGGAAGCATGCTGCGGATCCTCGACACCCCACCGGACCTGCTGCTCACGAAGCTGACCGCCAACGCGGCGGCCCAGTTCGTGCTGGTGCAGGCCGCGCGTCCGACGATGCTGGCCGCCGGTCGCGGGCGGATCATCGGGATCACGTCGTACGCCGCGACGCACGAGCCGACCGTGCCCGTGGGTGAGGGCGGCTGGGGCTACTCCTACGCCGCGTCAAAGGCGGCGTTCCATCGCCTCGCCGGCCACCTGGCGGTCGAGCTCGGCGACCAGGGCATCGTCGCCGTCAACGTCGATCCGGGCCACGTGATGACC
>CAZEAM010000414.1:0-32986 GCA_964510285.1 uncultured Frankiaceae bacterium
CAGCGCCGTCTCGTCCGCGATCTCCGCCTCGAAGGTCCCCCTCATCGTCATGAGGTCATCGGCCAGGAGCCGCAACCGGGCGTCGCGCAGGTCCGCCTGGATCACGGAGGCCCGGCGGGCCACGTCCGCTTGCTGACCGAGCGGCTTGAGCTGACGCCGCAGCTCCGCGGTGAGGTCGTTGAGACGGTTGAGGTTCACCTGCATCGCGTCGAGCTTGCGCAGCGCCTTTTCCTTGCGCTTGCGGTGCTTGAGGACGCCCGCGGCCTCCTCAATGAAGCCGCGCCGTTCCTCCGGGGTGGCGGACAGGACCGCGTCGAGCTGGCCCTGACCGACGATCACGTGCATCTCACGGCCGATGCCGGAGTCCGACAGCAGCTCCTGGATGTCGAGCAACCGGCAGGGCGAGCCGTTGATGGCGTACTCGGATCCGCCGTTGCGGAACATGATCCGAGACAGCGTGACCTCGGTGAAGTCGATCGGCAGGGCGCCGTCGGTGTTGTCGATCGTGAGCACGACCTCGGCCCGGCCCAGTGCCGGCCGGCCCGCGGTCCCGGCGAAGATGACGTCTTCCATCTTGCCGCCGCGCAGAGACTTCGCACCCTGCTCGCCGAGCACCCAGGCGATCGCGTCGACGACGTTGGACTTGCCTGAGCCGTTGGGCCCCACGATCGCGGTGACGCCGGGCTCGAAGCGCAGCGTGGTCGACGACGCGAAGGACTTGAAACCCCGAAGGGTCAAGCTCGCAAGGTGCACCCGTGGGACTCCCGGGTTGAGGTGGTCAGGCGGGGAAGACCAGCCGCCACGGTACAGCGTCCGCCGCGTCAGACAGCGCAGGCGGGCCGAGCCGGAAAAACTAGGTCAGCGCGGGTTCGTGGTCGCGAACGGGCTCGGCGACGGTCAGTCGCAGCATCTCCTCGTCGACCCGAGCGAGAGAGGACAGCTCGGTGTTGACGGAGCGGAGCTCAGTGTTCTCTGTACGCAGCCGGATGACCTCGTTCTCGAGGTCGCGCACCCGGTCCCGCAGCCGCTTCATCTCCGTGGCCATCCGAAGGTCGAGACCGTTCCCGACATGACCCAGAAGGGCTTTCGCCATTTGTTGCCGATCCTCCACGTTGAGGACACGTCGCAGACGCGCCGGACACCCCGATACGGGTGGGCGGACGGGCCCCCGACTGGTGACGCTGACTAACCTGGTGAGGCTATCGACGATGTGGGCGTCGCAGCACCTCAAGTGTGACGCCACGAGCGGTGCTGGTCAAGAGTTGGGATCCGCCACTACCAACGACCGCTGCGCGGTCGCGGCTGGCAGCGCGGGCACAGGTACGACGAGCGGTTCATGAACCGGGACCGAACGATCGGGGTGCCGCACCGGGAACACGGCTCACCCTCGCGCCCGTAGGCCTCGAGCGAGCGGTCGAACCACCCGCTCTCGCCGTTCACCGCGACGTACAGTGCGTCGAAGGAGGTGCCGCCGGCCTCGATCGCCGAACGCAGCACCCGGTCGACCGCGGCGAGCAGCCGGTCGATCTCGGGGCGCCGGAGTCGCTCGGTCGCCCGGGCGAAGTGCAGCCGCGCCCGCCACAACGCCTCGTCGGCGTAGATGTTGCCGATCCCCGAGACGAGGGTCTGGTCGAGGATCGCTCGCTTGAGCCCGGTCCTGCGGCGGCGCAGCGCCGCGGCGAACCGCTGGGGGTCGAAGGCGGGCTCGAGCGGGTCCGGCGCCACGTGGCCGAGCGCCACGGGGACGCCGTCTTCAGTGAGCTCCTCGCCGGCGAGGGCCAGTCCTCCGAAGGTCCGCTGGTCGCAGAAGCGCAGCTCCGAGCCGCCGTCGTCGAAGGTCCATCGGGCCTTGGTGTGCCGGCTCGGCTCCGAGCCCGGCGCGACGGCCAGAAACTGCCCCGACATGCCCAGGTGCGCGAGCAGGTTGGCGTCGTCGTCGAGCGGCAACCACAGGTACTTGCCACGACGGCGGGCCGCGACCACCGTGCGCCCTTGCAGGCGGGTCCGGAAGTCGACCGCCCCGGCGACGTGACGGCGCAACGTGCGCTCGCCGAACACCTCGACGGTCGCGATGCGCCGGCCCACCACCGAGCGCTCGAGGCCCAGCCGGACGGTCTCGACCTCGGGAAGCTCAGGCACCGCTGGTCGCGGAGCCGGTCAGGGCGGTCCACGCCTGCTCGGCCGCGCGCTGCTCGGCTTCCTTCTTGCTGTTGCCGATCCCCTCGCCGGCCGGCCGGCCGGCGAGCACGGCGGTGGCGCGGAACGACTTCGCGTGGTCGGGCCCGCTCTCGTCGACGGCGTACTCCGGAGCGCCCAGACCGCGCTCGGCGGCGAGCTCCTGAAGGGAGGTCTTCCAGTCCAGGCCGGCACCCAGCCCGGCCGCATCGTCGAGCGCCTCGGCGAACAGCCCGAGGATCAGGCTGCGGCTCGGCTCGAGGCCGCGGTCGAGGTAGAACGCGCCGATCACCGCCTCGAGGGCGTCGGCCAGGATCGAGGACTGGTCCCGCCCGCCGGTGCTCTCCTCCCCCCGGCCGAGCTTGATGTAGCCGCCCAGGCCGATCCGGCGCCCGACCCCGGCGAGCGCCCGGGCGTTGACGACCGCGGCCCGCAGCTTCGCGAGCTGGCCCTCCGCGAGGTCGGGGTACCGGCGGTACAGCTCCTCGGTCACCACCACCCCGAGCACCGAGTCGCCGAGGAACTCCAGCCGCTCGTTGGTGGGCACGCCGCCGTTCTCGTAGGCGTAGGAGCGGTGGGTGACAGCCAGGTCGACGAGATCGCGATCCACCGACCCGCCGAGGATCTCGATCAGGCGGTCGATCGGCTCGCCCTCAGGCATGTGCGAGGTAGGCGTCGATCTCGCCAAGGGTCGCGAACCGGGCGAGCGTGGCGTCGTCGATCCGGATCGGCTTGCCGTGCGCACCCGTGGTGCCCGCGGCGGCGAGACCCGCCTCCACCGTGTCGGCGATGCTCACCCGCGCGAGCGAGTCCGCGCCGAGTGACTCGAGCGTCGTGTCCGGCGTGAGCGTGTCGGCATCGACGCCGCACACGAGCGCGACCGCCGCGCGGACCTCAGCCGTCAGCCCGACGACCGTGCTCATCGGCGAGCGGTCAGACCGCGACGACCTGGCGGTCGTTGTAGGTGCCGCACACGCCGCAGGCGGTGTGCGGCAGCTTGGGCTGGCGGCACCGCGGGCAGGCGACGAGGGACGGCGCGGAAGCCTTCCACTGCGAGCGTCGCGAGCGGGTGTTGCTGCGCGACATCCGGCGCTTGGGGACGGCCACGGCTAGCTCTCCTCGGAGGTGTGCGGTTGGGCGGGTTGGCCCCGCGACGGCGTACTGCCGTCCTTCAAGAGTGCAAGGGCAGCCCATCGCGGGTCAACTTCCTCGTGCCCGTGGTCGGGTTCGACATCGGCCAGCCGGGCCCCGCATGTGGCGCAAAGGCCCGGGCAGTCCGGGTCGCACAGCGGGTTCATCGGCAGCGCAAGCACGACCGCGTCCCGCACGACCGGCTCCAGGTCGAGCGTGTCGCCGCTGAGCGTGAGCGCGTCCGGATCGTCCGGATCGGGCTCGTAGGCGTAGAGCTCCTGGACCGGTACGACGAGCCCCAGCTCAACCGGGTCCAGGCACCGCCCGCACTCGGCGGACACCGCAACCTCGACCTCGGCGGTGACCAGTACGCCGTCCATGACGGACTCGAACCGGGCGTCGATCGCGACCGGCGTGCCCGCGGCGACCTTCACCAGGTCCAGGCCCCAGCCCTCCGGAGCGGCCGCCTCGATCCGGTGCTCGCGCATCGACCCGGGCCGACGCCCGAGCTCCCGCGTGTCATAGACGAACGGGGAGCGAGCCACGTCAACCAAGCCTAGCCAGCGGGGCCAACGCCGCCACCGGACTCAGACCGGGGTTGGGGCCCCGGCTCACGTCTGCGCGAAGCGCAGGGCCAACAGAGCATCAACCGGGCAGGGGTTCGACTTCTTCTTCCTCGTCGGTCTCCTGCAGCGACTCGAGCTCGTGCCGGCCGTTGATCTTGTTCCGGCCGTGCTCGACGGCGTGCAGCGTCCGGTTGAGCACGATCTCGAAGTTGGCGAGCTTGCCGTCGACGTAGTCGTCGACCTCCCGGCGCATCCGCTCCGACTCGGCGTTGGCCGCGCTCAGCAGCCGCTCCGCCTCGCGAGTCGCCTCCTTGACGACCTCGGTGCGCGAGACCAGCCGGGCTCGCTCGGCCTCCGCCTCGGCGATGATCGCCTGCGCCTCGACCTTGCCCTCCTCGACCACCGTGACCCGGTCGCGCAGCACCCCGCGGGCCTTGCGCAGCTCCTCGGGAAGCGCCTTTCGCAGCTCCTCGACCGCCTCGAGCATCTCGTTGCGGTTGACGATGCAGGACGCGGACATGGGCATCGCGCGAGCGTTCTCGATCATCGCGACGAACTCGTCGAGCTTTTCCGAGATACCCACGCGTCCCCTGCTTCCTCCGGTCGCTCAGGCAGTCGATCGTTGCCGCAGCCGCGCAAGCACGGCCTCCGGTACCAACCCCGAGACGTCCCCGCCGTACATCGCAACCTCCTTGACGAGGCTGGACGACAGAAAACTGTAGTGCGGGTCGGCGGGCATGAACAACGTGTCGACGGCCGCCAACGAATGGTTCATCTGGCCCATCTGCAGCTCGTAGTCGAAGTCGCTGACGGCGCGCAGGCCCTTGACGATCGCCTTGACCTCATGGGCGACACAGAAGTCGACGAGCAACCCACGGAAGGTGTCGACCTTCACGTTGGCGAGATGGGCGACGACCTCGCGGATCATCTCCACGCGCTCATCCGGCTCGAACAGCCGGCTCTTCGACTGGTTGATCCCCACAACGACGATCACCTCGTCGAAGAGCGCGCTCGAGCGCTCGATGATGTCGAGGTGACCGTTGGTGATCGGGTCGAAGGAGCCCGGACACACCGCCCGCCTCATGAGGCGCGACCGTACCAGAGCGCGCTATCGCCGTAGCGGCGCGACCGAAGTGCCACGACCCCCTGCGGCCAGGCGGGCCCCGGGTCACGCGCGGACCGCTCCACGCACACCACGGCCCCCGCAGCGAGCCAGCCACCGGCGGCGAGGGCCGGCAACACGCCGGTCACCGGGTCGGCGTACGGCGGGTCGACATAGACGACGTCGTACCGCGACGGTTCACGCTCCAGGAACTGCTCGACCGCAGCCTCGACCAGCTCGACGCCGTCGACCCCCAGCGTCGCGATGTTGGCCCGGATCGTGCGCGCCGCCCGCCGTTCCCGCTCCACCAGGGTGACGCGGCGGGCCCCCCGACTCGCCGCCTCGAGCCCGACCGCGCCCGACCCGGCGTACAGATCGAGGAACGACAGCCCGTCCAGGCCACCGCACAGCGAGTGCAGCGACGAGAACAAGGCCTCGCGGGTGCGATCGCTTGTCGGTCGGGTGTCGCGACCGCGCGGTGTGGCGAGCCGGCGACTGCCGCCGGATCCGGAGATCAGCCTCGTCATGCCTTGCCCAGGTAGTCGGCGCGTTGGTCGGCCGCCAGCGCGGCCACCGCGGCGTGCAGCTGCACGTGGCGGTCGAGGAGCGGGTCGTCGGCGACGAGGTCGACCGCGTCGGCGCGCGCGGTCATGATCACGTCCTCGTCACGCAGCAGCCGCAACAGCTTCAGCTGCGAGCGCCTGCCCGACTGCGACTGACCCAGCACGTCGCCTTCCCGGCGCTGCTCCAGGTCGAGCCGGGCCAGCTGGAAGCCGTCGAGCGTGGCCGCGACCCCGTCGAGCCGCTCGCGCGCCGAAGTCCCGGCCGGCGAACCGGTGACCAGCAGGCAGAGGCCCTCATGTCCACCGCGGCCGACCCGGCCACGCAGCTGGTGCAGCTGGGAGATGCCGAACCGGTCGGCGTCGAGCACGATCATCGCTGTGGCATTGGGCACGTCGACGCCGACCTCGATCACCGTGGTGGCGACCAGCACATCGATGTCGCCGGCGGCGAACTTGCGCATGACCTCGTCCTTGGTGTCCGCGGCGAGCCGGCCGTGCAGCATCTCGACCCGCAGCCCGGCCAGGGGCCCGTCGGCGAGCGTGGGCGCCAGGTCGGCGACGGCGGCGGTGGTCGCCCAGCCCTCCGGCTCGGCGCCCTCGGCAACCGCGTCGTCGGCATCGATCCGCGGGCACACGACGTAGACCTGGCGACCGGCCGCGACCTCCTCGCGCGCCCGCTCCCAGACCCGCTCCATCCAGCCGGGCTGCTCGGCGAGCGGGACGACCCGCGTGGTGATCGGCTGCCGGCCGGCCGGCAGCTCGGTGAGCGTGGACGTCTCGAGGTCGCCGAACACCGTCATGGCGACCGTCCGCGGGATGGGCGTCGCGGTCATCACGAGGACGTGCGGCGGGGTGTCGGCCTTGCTGCGCAGGGCGTCCCGCTGCTCGACGCCGAAGCGGTGCTGCTCGTCGACGACCACCAGGCCGAGGTCGAAGAACTGGACGGTGTTCTCGAGCAGGGCGTGGGTGCCGATCACGATCCCCGCGTCACCGACCCCGATGTCGAGGAGGGTGGAGCGCCGCGCCGCCGCACTCATCGAGCCGGTCACCAGCGCGACCTTGGTCGCTTCTTCGGCCGACCCGAGCTGCCCACCCTGGCCGAGCGGGCCGAGCAAGGCCTGGATCGACCGCGCGTGTTGCTGCGCGAGCACCTCGGTCGGCGCAAGCAACGCCGCCTGCCCACCGGAGTCGACCACGGCGAGCATCGCCCGCAGGGCGACCACGGTCTTGCCCGAGCCGACCTCGCCCTGCAGCAGACGGTGCATGGGCACCGGCCGGGCAAGGTCGGCCATCAGCTGCGCGCCGACCTCCTGCTGGCCGGCGGTGAGGGCGAACGGAAGCGACGCGTCGAAGGCCTCGAGCAGTCCGCCGGCGCGCGACGCGCGCGGCTTCGCGGGCTCGAGGGCGGCCAGGTTGCGCCGCTGGGCGAGCACGACCTGCAGCACGAACGCTTCGTCGTAGCGGAGCCGCTCACGGGCCCGCTTCGCGTCCGGTCGGTCCGCGGGGTCGTGGATCGCGCGCAGGGCCTCGGCCCGACCGATCAGCCCGCGGCGGGCACGCAGGTCGTCGGGCAGCGTCTCGGCGATGTCGCACAGGTCGAGGGCGTGCAGGATGACCCGGCGCAACGCCCACGACCGCAGGCCCTTGGTGGCCGGGTAGACCGGGATCAGCTTGCCGGCGTCCTCGATCAGGCCCTTCGCGTCGAGTGCGATGTCCGGCTGCTTGAGCTGCAGCTTGCCGCGGAACTGCTCGACCTCTCCGGCGAGCATGATCGCCTGGCCCGGCGCGAGCACGCGCGGCAGGTGCTTCTGGTTGAAGAAGGTCGCGA
Source organism: uncultured Frankiaceae bacterium (assembly GCA_964510285.1). Classification (GTDB taxonomy): domain Bacteria; phylum Actinomycetota; class Actinomycetes; order JAFAQI01; family JAFAQI01; genus DASZTV01. The sequence goes on from CAZEAM010000414.1 coordinate 7,366, forward strand.
CCAGCTTGCCCGTGCCGTCGGTGACCGTCACGTCGGTCTTGTGCAGCTTCTGCCGGATCTGGTGCGCGCTCACCGCGACCACCTCGACCTGCACGGTGACCTGCTCGCCCTGGCGCAGCTCGGAGAGGTCGGCAAGCTCCCCCTGCTCGAAGTAGCGCCGGGGATAGTGGCGCAGAAGGTCACCGACGGTCACGATCCCGAACGCCTGCTCCAGGAGCTTGGCCGGCTTGTCTCCGGCGACCGCGCGGACGTGCGCCGACTCCTCGACCACGCGTGTGAGCGTAGGTTGCGTTTCGGACGCTTTGAGTCAGGCTCGCAAGTCGGGCTACCCTCTTCGCCGTGGCTTCCGTCTGTGATGTGTGCGGCAAGGGTCCCGGGTTCGGCATGAACGTGTCGCACTCGCACCGGCGCACCCGCCGTCGCTTCAACCCGAACATCCAGCCGGTCCGCGCCCTGGTGGGCGGCTCACGCAAGCGGATGAACGTGTGTACGTCGTGCTTGAAGGCCGGAAAGGTCTCCCGCTAGGCCTGGTGTCCCGACACTAGAGCCTCTTTTCGAAGCTGAGCGACAGCGGCTCGCCCGCGTAGTAGCCGAACCCCTGGGTCCGCTCGTAGCCGGATGACTCGTAGAGGCCGACCGCCTCCGGCTGCCGGTCGCCGGTCTCGAGCACGACCCTGGTCGCGCCCAGTCCCCGGGCGCGCTCCTCCAGCGCCGCGAGCATCACCCGTGACAGGCCCTTGCCGCGTGCCTCCGGCACGACGTACATGCGCTTGAGCTCGACCGCGCCGTCAGCGGACCTGCGCAGCCCACCGGTCGCCACCGGCTCCGTTCCGAGGTAGCCGACGAGGAACAAGCCGTGCGGGGGCGCGAACTCGCTCGGGTCGACCGGAGCCTCGTCCGGCCCGCCGTAACGGACGACGTACTCGGCCTGCACCGCGGCGATCAGCCGCTGGGCGACCGGCCCGTCGTACGGCTCGTCGCGGATCTCGAGGTCGCTCACCGGTGCTGCCAACCGTGGTCGACCGGCCCGATCCCGGACCCGAGCGGAAACCCGGCCTCGATCGCGCCGGTCACGTAGTCCTTCGCTGCCTGTACGGCGTCCGGGACCGACCGGCCGAGCGCGAGGTAGCTCGCGATCGCCGAGGCGAGCGTGCACCCGGTGCCATGGGTGTGCACCGTGTCGATCCGCTCGGCGGACAGCTCGAGGTACGAGGTGCCGTCGGTCAGCAGGTCGACCGCGCCGCCCGCTCGCAGATGACCGCCCTTCACCAGCACCCAGGCGGGGCCGAGCGCGAGCAGTGCGTCGGCCGCCTTGCGCTGGTCGTCCCGGTCGGCGACGTCCAGCCCGGTGAGCCGGGCGACCTCGGGCAGGTTGGGCGTCACCACGGTCGCGACCGGCAACAGCTTCGCGACGATGGCTTCGACGGCGGGTTCGACGAGCAGGGCGTCGCCGTGCTTGGACACGCAGACCGGGTCAACGACGACCGGGGCGTCGAGCCGGCGCAACCGGCGCGCCACGACAGCGACCACCTCCGGCGAGGCGAGCATGCCGGTCTTCACGGCATCGACCCCGATGTCGTCGATCACCGCCGCCAGCTGGGCGTCGACCCCTTCCGGGTCGATCTCCCAGTAGCCGTGCACGCCGGTCGAGTTCTGCGCGGTCACGGCGGTGATCACGCTCATCCCGTGGACGCCGAGGGCAAGCATCGTCTTGAGGTCGGCCTGGATGCCGGCGCCGCCACCCGAGTCGGAGCCCGCAACGGTGAGGACACGAGGTGGTGTCACGCATCGACATTACGAGACGGTGAAGTGCTCGTGCCCGCCGATTTCGGGCGTCTCGCGGTCGGCGAACGACACCCTCGGGCCGGCGCCGTCGGCCGTGGTCACCTCACCCACCGCGACGACGCCCGCGGGGACCTGACCGCGCACGGTCAGCGCGAACGCATGGTCGTCGCCGCCGGTCGCGACCCAGAGGACGGGGTCGGCCTGAAGCTCCTCGGCAGCCGCCGCCACCTCGGGCGCGACCGCGAGCCGCTGCGCGTGGAGGCTGATCGCGACGCCGGATGCCTCGGCGACGTGGGTGAGATCGGCGAGCAGGCCGTCGGAGACGTCGATCATCGCGGTGACGGTGGCCTGCTCGCGCAGCCTGCGGACCGCGTCGTAGTCGACCTCAGGCCGGCGATGCGCGTCGGCGAGCGGATGCGCTGCCTGCCCGGCCCGCAGCAGGGCCAGGCCGGCGGCGGCCCACCCCAGCCGGCCGACCACCACGACGTGGTCGCCGGGCCGGGCGCCGGTCCGGGTGACCGGCGGCGCACCGGCAAGGTCGCCCAACGCGGTCACCGACACGGTGATCGCATCCGCCTCCGAGACGTCACCACCTACGACCGACGCACCGACCAGCGCCGCTTCGTCCCGCAGGCCGTCCGCGAGCGCCATGGCCCAGGCCGGTTCGAGGTCGCCCGGTGCCGTGAACGCCACCAGCAACGCGGTCGGCCGGGCGCCCATCGCCACGACATCGGCCAGGCTCGCCGCCGCCGCCCGCCGGCCCACGTCGTACCCACCCGACCAGTCGCGGCGGAAGTGGCGGCCCTCGACCATGACGTCGACCGTGCCCACGACCCGCCCGTCGGGTGCCGCGACGACCGCCGCGTCGTCGCCGGGGCCGAGCAGGACGCCGGGCCCTTGCGGCAGCCGCGCGGTGATGCGGGAAACCACGCCGAACTCGCCGATCGCGGCGAGCGCCGGGTCCCCAGGCTCAGAAACCGGGATGACGACCTGCCCCTTCCTTCGGGTACGGTCTGCCTCGTGACGGTACAGGCGTACATCCTGATTCAAACCGAGGTCGGCAAGGCAGCCGCGGTCGCCGCCGAGATCCAGAAGATCAAGGGCGTGACGCTGGCCGAAGATGTCACCGGCCCGTACGACGTGATCGTGCGAAGCGAGGCGAAGAGCGTCGACGAGCTCGGCAAGCTGGTCGTCGCGAAGGTGCAGGGCGTGGCCGGCATCACCCGCACGCTCACCTGCCCGGTGGTGCATCTCTGAAGTTGCGCGCTTCGGCGTCGCTCCTCGGAGTCGCCACCGTCCTGCTGTCCGCCTGCACGTCGGGCAAGGTCGCGATCACGCCACCCGACGCCGCCGGACCGGTGGTGCAGCAGTGTGACCATCTCGGCAACCAGGTCCCCGACCGGCTGGGCGGGCTGCCCGCGCGCCGGACGACTCCGCTCTCTTCGCTGACCTTTGCGTGGGGCTCGCCCGCCGTCACGCTCAGCTGCGGGGCGCCGAAGCCGCCCGGCTACTCCCCGACCTCCTCCCAGACGCTGTCCGTGAACGGCGTCCGGTGGTACCAGCAGGTGGAGTCCTCCGCGGTCGTGTGGACCGCGATCCGACCCGGGCCGCAGCCGGCCGGGCACATCTACGTCGCATTGCGGGTGCCGACCCACTACACCGCGAGCGACCGTTTCCTCACCGCACTCGCGGCACCGCTGAAGAAGGCGCTGCCGTAGGTCTCAGCGCAGCCCGGTACCCCTCCGCAGCGCATCGTCGATGAGCCGGGCGACGAGGGTCGGATAGTCGATGCCGGTCGCCGCCCACATCTGCGGGAACATCGACGCCGGGGTGAACCCGGGCATCGTGTTGACCTCGTTGACCAGCAGGCGGCCGTCGTCGGCGAGGAAGAAGTCCACCCGGGCCAACCCCTCGCAGTCGAGCGCGTCGAACGCGGCGACCGCCCGCGCCCGTACGTCGTCGATCACCGTCGGCGGGAGCTTCGGCGGGATGTCGAACTCGGTGCCGGACTCCGGCATGTACTTCGCCTCGAAGTCATAGAAGTCGACGCCGCCGGCCAACCGGATCTCGGCCGGCAGCGACGCCTCCGGCGGCCCACCGTCGACACCGGCGAGCACGCCGCACTCGATCTCGCGGCCGACCACGGCGGCCTCGACCAACACCTTCGGGTCGTGGCGGAACGCCTCGGCGAGCGCGGCGTCGATCCCTGCGGCATCCGCCACCTTCGAGATGCCGATGCTCGACCCGCCGCGGGCCGGCTTGACGAACACCGGCCAGCCGAGCGTGGTCACGTCGGCAGGGACCGGCCGGCCCTCGTGCGCGACGACGTAATCCGGTACCGGCAGGCCGGCCGCGGACAGCAGGCGCTTCATGTGGGCCTTGTCCATCGCGGCGGCGGAGGCGAAGACGCCGGAGCCGACGTAGGGGATCCCGGCGAGCTCGAGCAGCCCTTGCAGCGTGCCGTCCTCGCCGTACGGTCCGTGCAGCACCGGGAAGACCACGTCGATCGGACCGAGCACCTCGGGCAGTGATGTGGGGTCGCCGGACAGTGCCACCGAATCGCCCGCGGAGATCACCGAGGGCAGCTCGCGGCCCTTCATCGCCAGCGACCGTACGTCGGCGGCGACCCACCGTCCCTCGACGGTGATGCCGACCGGCACGACGTCGTAGCGGTCAGGGTCGAGTGCGGCGATCACGCTTCCGGCGGTGACGCAGGACACCGAGTGCTCGCTGCTGCGCCCCCCGAAGATGACCGCTACCCGCAGGCGGCTCAACGCTGGTACGGGCGCACCGCGCCGATGTAGTCACCGCGGAACGCACTGCTGATCCGTACGTTCGCGCCGGTGTACGGCGCTTCCACCATCTGCCCGTTGCCGATGTACATGCCCACATGATGGATGGTGTTGGGGTCCGAGGTGTTGTAGGCGAAGAACACCAGGTCACCGGGCCGCAGGTCGCTGCGCGCGACGTGGGCTCCCTCGTTCCACTGGTAGCCGGTCCAGTGGTCGAGATGCACGCCCACTCGGGCGTACGCCCACATCACCAGTCCGGAGCAGTCGTAGGTGTCGGGACCGGCCGCACCCCACTGGTAGGGCTTTCCGATCTGTGACTCCGCCTGCTGTACGGCGGACGCGCCGGTCGACGCGGAGATGGTGCCACTGAGGTTGCCGGTCGAGTTCGCGTACGGACTGGGTCCGCTCGACGGCCCCTCGGCGGCCGCGGTCGCCGCAGCCGCGCGCTGCTGCGCGAGCGCCTCGATGCGCTCCCGCTGCAATCGCGAGGACTTCGCCTTGGCCTCGGCGAGCAGCGCGTCGAAGTGACGCTGCCGGCGTTGCAGGCCGTTGAGAACCTTCTGCTGCCCGAGCGCGGCGGACTCGGCTGCGGCCTTCGCCTTCGCCGCTGCGGACGCGGCAGATCGTGCCTTTGCCGCGACCACGTCGGCCTGGTGCGCGACGGATGCGCGGTAGGTCGCGACGGCGTCCAGCCGGGTGAGGGTCCGGTGCTGGCTGACCGACACCGCGTCGATCGCCCCGACCCGTGCGACCACCGAGCGGGCCCCGCCGGGCGACAGGATCGCGTCGACCGCGGCCATCCCGCCGGTCTCGTAGGCGGTGCGGGCGAACCGAACGACGGAACGCTGCGTCTTCGCCACCTGACGGTTGGCCACCGTCAGCACCCGCCGTGCCGTGTCGGACGCCCGCTGGGCCGCCGCGAGCTTGACCTGGGCCTCGTTGTACTTCTCGACCACTACCTCGGCGGCGTTGCTCAACCGCACGAAGCGGGCCTTCGCCTTGCCGAGCGCGGTGGCGGCGGACTCGACCTGCTGCTCACGCTGCGCGACCGCCGCCTTGCTCGCCGCCACCTGGCCGGCGGTCGGACCCGGGCCGGGATCGGCGCTCGCGACAGCCGGTGTGAGGGCGAACACGGTCCCGGTCGCGACAGCCGTGAGCACGGCCCGACCACGGGCTGGCATGTGGTGACTGTAGTGCCGCAAGTGCCGGATGTCCGGTTCCGACGCGGTGTTGGCTCTGCGCTTCGCGCAGATGCGAGCCGGGGCCCCAACCCCGGCTCGACCGCGTTGGCCCTGGCCGTCGCGCAGATGCGAGCCGGGGCCCCAACCCCGGCTCGACCGCGTTGGCTCTGCGCTTCGCTCAACCGAGCGCTTGCTGAAGGTCGCGGATCAGGTCTTCCGGGTCTTCCAGACCGATCGAGACGCGTACCGCGCCCGGCGCGATGCCCGCCGCGGCCAGGGCCGTGTCGTCGAACTGGCGGTGCGTCGTGGAAGCGACGTGGCTGGCCACGGTGTGCGCGCCGCCGAGGCTGGTCGCTACCCGGCCCACCTTCAGCCGGTCGGCCAGCCGGAAGCCCGCCTCCCGACCGCCGCGCGGGGTGATCGTGACGATCGCGCCGTACCTGGTGCCGTCCGGGCCCGCGTCGAACAGCTTGCTCGCCAGCAGGTGCTGCGGGTGCGCGGCCAGCCCGGGGTAGTCGACCCGCTCGACGGCGCGATGCTCGCTCATCGCCTCGGCCACCCGCGCCGCGGTGGTGCAGTGCCGCGCGACGCGCAGCGGGAGGGTCGCCAGTCCGCGGTGCAACAGGAAGGCCTCGTCCGGGGCGAGGCTGCCGCCGAGGTCGATGCGCGCCGCGCGGATCGCGGCGAGCAGGTCGAGGTCACCGACGACGATCCCGCCCGTGACGTCGGAGTGGCCGCCGATGTACTTCGTAGCCGAGTGCACGACGACATCTGCACCCCACAGCAGCGGGCGGCAGACCGGCGGCGGGGCGAACGTGCTGTCGACGCACAACGGGATGCCGGCGTCGCGGCACACAGCGGCAAGACCCTCGAGGTCGGCGACCGCTGTCGTGGGGTTGGCGATCGTCTCCGCCCACACGAGGGCCGTCTCGTCGCGCACGGCAGCGCGCACCGCTTCGGTGTCGGGCCCGTCGACGAAGGTCGCCTCGACCCCGAACCGACCCAGCACGTGCTCGAGCACCCCGTAGGTACCGCCGTACACCGCCGCAGGCGCGACCACGTGTGCCCCGGCGCGGCACAGGGTCAGGAAGACGGTCGAGATCGCAGCCATCCCCGAGGCGAACGCCTGCGCGGCGACCGGCCGGTCGAGCCCGTGCGCCTCGATCGAGGCGAACCCGAGAGCGAACGCGTCGACGGTCGGGTTGTCGATCCGGCTGTAGCTGTAGCCGGGTGCACGGTCGCCGAGCACGTCGGCGTACTCCTGCGAGCTTGCGAACTCGTAGTTGCTCGTGCGATAGGTCGGCAGTCCGACCGGTCGGACCGCGCTGAAGTCCGGCCGGGGCGTGTGGACCGCCCGGGTTGCCTCGGAGGTCCCGCCCGGAGCCGGTTCGACGATCGGAAGGTTCGACGGTCGCTCGGTCATCGCGGGGCGGGTTCAGACATCGGCGTCCTGCTCGTGCTTCGGTGCGCTGGCCAGCAACGACGTCAGCATGTCAGGAACGCTGATACCTCCGTCAACGACTTTGACGACGTGCTCGGTGATCGGCGCGGCGACCGCGTGGTTGCGGGCGATGTCGAGGATCGACTTGCAGGACTTCACGCCCTCGGCGGTCTGCTTGGTCTTGGCGACCACCTGGTCGACGGACAGGCCACGGCCGAGCTCCTCGCCGAAGGTGCGGTTGCGCGACAGTGGCGAGGAGCACGTGGCGACGAGGTCGCCCATCCCCGCCAGGCCCGCGAAGGTCAGGGGTTCGGCGCCCATCGTCACGCCGATGCGGGCAGTCTCGGCGAGTCCGCGGGTGATCAGCGACGCCCGCGCGTTGTCGCCGAAGCCGAGGCCGGCGGCCATCCCGACGGCGAGCGCGATCACGTTCTTGACCGCGCCGCCGAACTCGACGCCGATGACGTCGTGGTTGCGATACGGCCGGAAATAGCCGGAGTTGCAGGCGGTCTGCACCTGACGGGCGACCTCGAGGTCGGTGCACGCGACGACCGCCGCAGCCGGCTCGCGGCAGGCGATCTCTCGAGCCAGGTTCGGGCCGGAGACCGCGGCGACGCGATCCTCCGGGACGCCCGCGACCTCGCGAATCACCTCGGTCATCCGCTTGTCGGTGCCGAGCTCTACCCCCTTCATGAGGCTGACCAGGACGGCGTCGCGCGGCAGCAGCGGGACCAGGTCGGTGAGGTTGGCGCGCAACGTCTGCGAGGGGACCGCGAGCACCACGATCTGCGCACCGTCCAGTGCGGTGTCCGGGTCGGCGGTGGCGCGCAGCTTCGACGCCAGGCGCACGCCGGGCAGGTAGTCCGGGTTCTCGTGCCGGTCATTGATCGCGCCGGCCAGCTCCCCCCGACGGGCACACAGGATCGTCTCGGTGCCGGCGTCCACCATCACCTGGGCGAAGGCGGTCCCCCACGAACCGGCACCGATGACGGCGGCGCGGGTCATGCAGCCGCTTTCGGGTCGAACGTGACCGCAGGCGGGGTGCCGCCGCGAAGACCGACCAGCAGCTCCGTGATGTGCGCCATCACGACGTCGGTCACCTCGTGCAGCAGGTCGGCGTCGATCGGAAGGCTGGCGTACTTGGACAAGTCGATCGGCTCGCCGGTCGTGACCTGGATCCGCTTGCGCGGGAACGGCCGGGGCAGCTTGGTCTTGTAGCGCCAGAGCCGCTGCGGGCCCCACTGCGCGATCGGGACGACCGGAGCGCCGGTCTCGAGGGCGAGCCGCGCGACGCCGGTCCGCGCTTTCATCGGCCAGCAGTCCGGATCGCGGGTTGCGCTTCCCTCGGGGTAGATCAGCACCGCCTTGCCTTCCTTGACGGCGTCCACGGCCGCGGTGAGCGCGCTCGCCGCGTCGGCGGTGCCCCGGTACACCGGGATCTGGTTGGCGCCGATGAACACCCGCTTGAGGAACGGAACCTCGAACAGCGAGGACTTCGCGAGGTAGTAAGGGGTGCGCCCGGACTCGAGCACGTAGAGCCCGAGGGTGAGCGGGTCCACGTAGCTGAGATGGTTCGCGGCGAGGATGACACCACCACTTTTCGGGATCCGGTCCTGCCGGCGCCAGTCGCGGATCGTGGACAGCGACAGCAACGGCTTCACCACGACCACGACCAGGCGGTACCAGAACCCGAGCCGCCCGTATCGCACCCCTGCGAGGATGCCAGACATGACCCAGCTTGCCGACCGGTGGTCGCTGGTCGTCCCGGTCAAGCGTGTGGAGAACGCGAAGACCCGACTCGGGCTCGATGCCGCCTCCCGGGCCTCGCTCGCCGTCGCGATGGCGGTCGACACGGTGGCGGCCGCCCTTGCCTGCCCGCGGGTGTCCGCCGTCGTCGTGGTGACCGACGACCGCCGGGCCCGCGAGGCGCTCGAGCCGCTCGGCGTACAGATCGTCCCGGACACGCCCGACGCCGGCCTGAACGCCGCTCTCGAGCACGGTGTGGCCCGCGCCCGCAACGGGCACGTGGGCGCCCTCGCGTCGGACCTGCCGGCGCTGCGGCCCGACGATCTCGCGGCGGTGTTGGCGCTGGCCGCCGCGCACGAGCAGTCGGTGGTGGGCGACCTGTCCGGGACCGGGACGACCCTGCTGTGCGCGCGTTCCGCGGCGCACTTCACCCCGCGGTTCGGGGTCGAGTCGCTGGCCGCCCACCTGGCCGCGGGCGCCGCCGACCTCACCGAGCGGGCCGCGGAGTCGGTACGCCGTGACGTCGACACGGTGGAGGCGCTCAGCGGCGCGGTCGATCTGGGCGTCGGTCCCGCGACCCGGCTCGCGCTCAACGGGCTGCCGGTGGCCGAAGGGCTGTGACCGTGTCCCGGCAAGCCACGGTTCGTCAGTTCGACGCGACGACGCGATGCGGTGACGTCCTCACCGACGACGGCGTCGTCCACGAGTTCGATGCCGCGGCTTTCGACGTCTCCGGGCTACGAATGCTGCGACTCGGCCAGCGAGTGCGCCTGACGATCGACGACGCCGGGCGGGTCAGGTCGCTGCACATCGCGACCTTCCCCGACCCGGCGTAAGCAAGCTGGTACCCGGAGTCAGCGCTTTCTGGCGGGAGCCTTCTTTGCGGTCGACTTCTTGGCCGGCGACTTCTTGGCCGGCGCCTTGGCCGCCTTCTTCGCGGCCGCCTTCGCCGCGGTTGCCGCCTTGCGTGGCCCGGCAGCGGCGGTCTTGCCGGCGCTGCGCGCGGTCGCTGCGGTCGACTTTGCCGCCGCCTTCGTCGCGGCGTCCGCCACCTTGCCGAGTTTGATCGTGCCGTTGACCACACCCTTGAACTGGGTGCCCGGGCGGAACTTCGGCACCGACGTCGCCTTGACCTTCACGGTCTGGCCGGTGCGCGGGTTGCGCCCGGTGCGCGCCGCCCGGTCGACCCGCTCGAACACACCGAAACCGGTGATCGCCACGCGCTCGCCGGCCGCGACGGCGCGCTGAATGGTGTCGAGTACGGCGTCGACGGCCTGCTCGGCCTCACCTTTTGACGCGCCAAGCCGGTCGCGAATCGAGTCGATCAGTTCGGCCCTGTTCACTTGCACCCTCCGCAGATCACGTCGAGGACCGCCCTCGACTCACGCGGGGACGCTAGGACGTATTCGCGGTGTGCACAACGATTCCACGCGACTTTTTTGTTGTGTCGTCCGGAAAAACCCGCCGAGGGTGGCTATTGCGTGACGGGGAGACGACTCGGACGGGCCGCTTCGAAGGCGGCGATGTCATCCGTATGGCGCAACGTCAGGCCGATGTCGTCAAGACCTTCCATCAGCCGCCAGCGCGTGTAGTCGTCGATCTCGAAGCCCACGGTCAGGCCGGGCGCGCGTACTTCGCGGGTCTCCAGATCGACTACGACTTCACCGCTCGGGTCGGACTCGGCGAGATCCTGCAGCGTCGCCACATCGGCTTCGCCGAGCTGCACCGGCAGCAGGCCACCCTTCAACGCGTTGCCCCGGAAGATGTCGGCGAACCGCGGCGAGACGACGACGCGGAAGCCATAGTCCTGCAGCGCCCATACCGCGTGCTCTCGCGACGAACCGGTGCCGAAGTCGGGACCGGCAACAAGGATCGTGGCGCCGTCGTACCGGCTGTCGTTGAGCACGAACGACGGGTCCTTGCGCCACGCGCTGAACAGCCCGTCGTCGAAGCCGCTGCGGCTGACTCGCTTGAGGTACTCGGCCGGGATGATCTGGTCGGTGTCGACGTTGCTGCGACGCAGCGGGACCGCGCGGCCGGTGTGAACCGTGAACTTGTCCATCGCTTGTCCCTCTCCTACAGGTCCGCGGGGGCGGTGAGCTTGCCGGTGACTGCGGTCGCCGCAGCGACTGCGGGCGACACGAGGTGGGTGCGTCCGCCGGGTCCCTGCCGGCCCTCGAAGTTGCGGTTGGACGTCGACGCGCTGCGCTCGCCCGGCGCGAGCTTGTCCGGGTTCATCGCGAGGCACATCGAGCAGCCGGCTTCGCGCCACTGGGCGCCGGAGGCCTCGAAGATCTCGTTCAGGCCCTCGGCCTCGGCGGCTTCCTTGACCTTCACCGAGCCGGGGACGATCAACATCCGTACGCCGTCGGCGACCTTGCGGCCCTTCAGCACCTCCGCGACGGCCCGCAGGTCCTCGAGCCGCCCGTTGGTGCAGGAACCGACGAACACGGTGTCGACCTTGATGTCGCGAAGCGGCGTACCGGCGGTGAGGCCCATGTACTCCAGCGCCCGCTCGTCGGCGGCGTCGCGCGGCTGCGGGACCTCGGACGACAGCGCAGCGCCCTGGCCCGGGTTGGTGCCCCACGTCACCCACGGCGACAGCTTGCTGGCGTCGACCTTCACGACCTTGTCGAAGGTGGCGCCCTCGTCGGTGGCCAGCTCGCGCCAGGCAGCAACGGCCTCGTCCCAGTCGGCGCCCTTCGGAGCATTGGGACGGTCCTTGAGGTAGGCGAAGGTCGTCTCGTCGGGAGCCACCATGCCGGCGCGGGCGCCCGCCTCGATCGACATGTTGCAGACCGTCATCCGGCCTTCCATCGACAGCCCGCGGACGGCCTCGCCGCGGTACTCGATGACGTAGCCCTGGCCACCGCCGGTGCCGATCTGGCTGATGATCCCGAGGACCAGGTCCTTCGCCGTGACGCCCGGGGGCAGCGCTCCTTCGACCTCGATGGCCATCGTCTTGGGTCGCTGCAGCGGCAGGGTCTGGGTGGCGAGGACGTGCTCGACCTCGCTGGTGCCGATGCCGAACGCGAGGGCGCCGAACGCACCGTGGGTGCTCGTGTGGCTGTCACCGCAGACCACAGTCATGCCGGGCTGGGTGAGTCCGAGCTGCGGACCGATGACGTGCACGATGCCCTGGCTCGCGTCGCCCATCGGGTGCAGCCGGACGCCGAACTCCTCGCAGTTGCGACGCAGCGCCTCGACCTGGGCGAGGCTCACCGGATCCACGATCGGGCCCGGCGTGGTCGGGACGTTGTGGTCCTCGGTCGCGATCGTGAGGTCGGGACGGCGTACCGTGCGGCCGGCGCCGCGGAGACCATCGAACGCCTGCGGGCTCGTCACTTCATGGATGAGGTGCAGGTCGATGTAGATCAGGTCCGGCTCGCCGTCGGTGCGGCGTACGACGTGTTGTTCCCAGACCTTCTCCGCCAACGTGCGGGCCATCGCTGCTCCTTCATCCGCTTGCGTCTCACACTGTGTTGAATCTCAACATGTGATACGCCAGTATTGCGATATGACACAGCGTAGCAGCAGCGTCGGCGTCCTTGACAAGGCGGTCGTCGTGCTCGACTGCCTGCGAACCGGACCGGCACCGTTGACGGAGCTGGTCAGCCGCAGCGGCTTGTCGCGGGCGACCGCGTACCGGTTGGCGGTTGCACTCGAGGTGCACGGTCTCGTGGAGCGAGACGAGGACGGCCGGTTCTGTCTCGGCCCGCATCTGTACGAGCTGACGTCGGCCGGCCGGGTGGACCCGCTGTTGCGCGCGGCTGAGGACGTGCTGGAGCGGCTGTCGGCGAGCACGCAGGAGAGCGCGCAGCTCTACCGGCGGCTTGGTGAGTTCCGTCGCTGTGTGGCGGCCGCGGAACGGGCTAGCGGGTTGCGTGACACCGTGCCGGTCGGCGCCGACCTGCCGATGACCGCCGGGTCGGCCGCGCAGGTGCTGCTGGCCTGGGGACCGGCGGACGAAGTCGCGTCGGTCGCAGCGAAGGCGAAGTTCTCCGCCGCCGGGCTGGCCGCGGTGCGCCGCCGCGGCTGGGCGGCGAGCGTGGCCGAGAGAGAAGCCGGCGTCGCGTCGGTGTCGGCGCCCGTGTTCGACCGGGACGGCAAGGTCGTGGCAGCGGTCTCGGTGTCCGGGCCGATCGACCGGCTGACCCGAACGCCGGGCAAGCTCCACGCCGATGCCGTGACGAAGGCAGCGAAAGAGCTCACCAAAGCAATCGGCGGGACCGCATGACGCCGCAGCCGCCGGACAGTCGCCGCGTGCAGGAGTGGCGGCGGACGCCGGGCGCCGGGCGGTACGCACATCCCGAACGCGAGCGTCGGTTCGTCGTCAGCGGTGAGTTCCCCGCGGCGGAGCAGACGTGGCTGATCGAAGATCGGTACATCGACGGCACGTCACTTCGGCTGCGACGCGTGAGCGTTGGCGGTGAGGCGGTGTGGAAGCTGACGCAGAAGGTCCGCCCCAACCCGGACGACCCGGCGTCGGTGTCGATCACGAACGTCTATCTCACCGCCGAGGAGTACGGCCGTCTCGCCACCCTTCCCGCTGCGACCCTGCGCAAGGTGCGTCACGTCTGTGCGGTCGACGGGACGCCGTTCGTGGTAGACGTCTTCGACGGCGATCTCGCCGGCCTCCGACTGGCAGAGGTCGAGGTGGCGGACCACACCGCGCCCATTGAGCTACCAGGCTGGCTCGGCGAGGAAGTCACGTACGACGACCGCTACTCAGGTGGGCGGCTGGCACGAATGACACCTGCCGAGATCAAGGCGCTACCCGCTTTCACCAACTAGCGCCCACGAGCGCGAAGATCCGCGCCCCGACGTACCTGGTCAGGAGACCATGCCATTGCGAACGCGCCGTTCCGCCGAACTTGCAATTTCCAACCGTTTCTGAGCGCGAAACGGGCCGAAAGTGCAAGTTCGCGGGACAGCAAGGTCATCTTCACAACCGCTTTGATCGGCAACGAAGTCCTGTCGACCTCAAAGCGATCATGACCGCGGTGGTGGTCATGTCAGACCGATGCTCGGTGGAAGAGTGCGTTGGGCGTTGGCGATGCTCCAGCGCTACGCACCGGAGCTCCTCCGTTAAACTATAGTAAGTTGATCAACTCGTAGTCCCAACGGGATTTGAACCCGCGCCGCCGCCTTGAGAGGGCGGTGTCCTAGGCCGCTAGACGATGGGACCTTGACACAATGCTTGCGTCGCTGGGGTACCAGGACTCGAACCTAGACTAACTGGGCCAGAACCAGTCGGGCTGCCAATTACCCCATACCCCATTGGCACAAATGACCCGCTGGCAGCGGGCCGTCGACCAGTTTAGCCCAGCCGGGTGGTGTCGAGAGCCGCCTCCAACCGCACCAGAGTGCGGTCGCGACCGAGCAGCTCGATCGACTCGAACAGCGGCGGCGACACGGTGGCGCCCGTCACCGCGACGCGCACCGGCCCGAACGCGTGCTTCGGCTTGAGACCCAGCCCCTCGACCAGTGCGGCGCGTAGTGCCGCCTCGACATCGGCGGCCGCGAACGACGACAGCTCCGTGATCGCCGCGATCGCCGCCTCGATCGTCGGCCGCGCGTCGTGGCCGAGCTGCTTGGCGGCAGCCTCGGGGTCGACCGCGAACCGCTCGTCGAGCAGGAACCCGACCATGCCGGCCGCCTCGAGCAGGGTCGAGACCCGCTCCTGCACCAGCGGCGTCGCCTTCGTGACGATGGCGGCAGCCGGGCCTTCGACACCCATGAAGGCCACGAGCCGCGACGCCAACTCGTCGACCGCAAGCTCGCGGATGTAGTGCCCGGACAGCCACCTCAGCTTGTCGACGTCGAACACGGGGCCGACCGGGTTCACCCGCGACCAGTCGAACGACGCGACCATCTCCTCGAACGTGAAGACCTCCTGCCCGTCGGGCAGCGAGTAGCCCATCAGCGCCAGGAAGTTGCGCAGCGCCTCCGGCAGGAAGCCCTGCTCGACGAACCAGGTCAGCCGCGCCGCCGGGTTCTTCCGCTTCGAGATCTTCGACTTGTCGGTGTTGCGCAGCAGCGGCATGTGCGCGAACTCTGGCCGCTCCCAGCCCATCCAGTCGTAAAGCAGGAGGTGCTTCGGGGTCGAGGCGATCCACTCCTCGCCGCGCACGACGTGCGTGATGCCCATCTCGTGGTCGTCGACGACGTTGGCCAGGTGGTACGTCGGGTACCCGTCGGTCTTCAGCAGCACCTGGTCGTCCGGCCGCGGTGCGCTCACCTCGCCCCGGATCAGGTCGGTGAACGACAGCGGCGCGTCATCAGGGATCAGCATCCGGACGACCGGCTGCTCCGAAAACCCCGGCAGCGTCGCCCGTTCTTCGCGCGTCTTGCCGACGCACAGCCGGTCGTATCCGGTCGGCTGCTTCGCCTTCTGCTGCGCCTCGCGCATCTCGCTGAGCCGCTGCGGCGAGCACCAGCAGTGGTACGCGTGCCCGCTCTCGAGCAGCGCGTCGACGACGGGCCGATAGGACTCGAGCCGTTCCGACTGCCGGTACGGCGCGTACGGGCCGCCGATGTCCGGGCCCTCGTCCCAGTCCAGCCCGAGCCAGTGCAACGTGTCGTAGATCTGCTGCTCGCTGCTCGCGTCGAACCGCGCCCGGTCGGTGTCCTCGATCCGCAGCACGAACGCGCCGCCCTCGCGACGCGCGAAGGCCAGGTTGAACAGCGACATGTACGCCGTGCCGACGTGCGGATCACCCGTAGGCGAGGGCGCGACCCGCAGCCGCACTGTCATCGGGCAACCACAGGGTTGCGCAGCACGCCGATGCCCTCGATCTCGACCTCGACGGAGTCGCCCACCTGCATCGGACCGACGCCCTCCGGCGTACCGGTGAGGATCACGTCACCGGGCAGCAGCGTCATGCACGCCGTGATGTAGGCGATCAGCGAGGGGATCTTGTGCACGATCATCGACGTCCGCGAGTCCTGCTTCACCTCGCCGTTGAGCCGCGTCGTGATCCGCAGGTCACCCGGGTCGAGCTCGGTCTCGATCCACGGGCCGAGCGGGCAGAACGTGTCGTAGCCCTTCGCCCGCGACCACTGACCGTCGGTCTTCTGCTGGTCGCGCGCCGTGACGTCGTTGGCGCAGGTGTAGCCGAGTACGACGTCCATAGCCCGCTCCTCGGGCACGTCGCGGCACAGCCGCCCGATCACGACCGCGAGCTCGCCCTCGTAGTCGACCCGCTCGGACGACGGCGGCGACGCGATGGCGTCCCCCGACGCGATGACCGCGGTCGACGGCTTGAGGAAGATCAACGGCTGCTCGGGGACGTCACCGCCCATCTCGGCGGCGTGCTCGGAGTAGTTCTTCCCGATCGCGACCACCTTGCTCGGCAGCACCGGCGCGAGCAGCTTCACCGCCGACAGCGGCGCCCGACCGCCCGAGAACTCGACCGGCGCGAACGGGTGGGCGGTGATCTGCGCGATCGTGTCGTCCTCGACCACGCCGAAGGAGACGTCCCCGTCGTGGGAGAACCGGGCGATCCGCATCTACCTGAGTTTATTGAGCGCCTTCAGGTCCTCCGGGGACGGCACCCACTGCCCTGCCGCCGCGTTCGCCTTCACCTGCTCCGGCTTGGTCGCGCCGGCGATCACCGACGCCACCTGTCGCTGCGCCGCCAGCCCGCCGATCGCGATGTCGAGCAGCGACCGGCCGTGCTCTTCGGCGTACGACGCCAGCGCCTCGACCTTGTCGAACCGGTCGTCGCTGAGCCAGTCCTGGCGCAGCGCCAGCCGGGTGCCCTCCGGTGCCGGCTCGCCGCGCCTGTACTTCCCGGACAGCAGCCCGTTGGCCAGCGGGTAGAACGGCAGGATCCCGACCCCGAACCGCTTGCAGGCCGGGGCGAGCTCGTCCTCGACGCTCCGCTCGATCAGGCTGTAGTGGTTCTGCGCGCTGACGAACCGCGAGTGGCCGCCGCTGCGCGCCGTCCAGTCGGCGTCGGCGAGCTGCCAGGCCGCGAAGTTGGAGCAGCCGACGTACCGGACCTTGCCCTCGACGACCAGCTCGTGCAGGGCGGCGAGCGTCTCCTCGATCGGCGTCGAGGCGTCCGGCGCGTGCATCTGGTACAGGTCGATCCAGTCGGTGCGCAGCCGACGGAGGGAGGACTCGATCGCCTTGCGGATGTAGCGCCGAGAGCCGCGCGCACCCCAGTCCGGCCCGAGCTTTCCGCCCATGTCCATCCCGAACTTCGTCGCCAGCACGATGTCGGCGCGCGCCGTTCCCAGCACCTCGCCGAGAAAATCCTCGGACTCGCCGTAGATGTCGGCGGTGTCGAACAGCGTGACGCCCGCGTCGAGTGCGGCGTGGACGACGGCCCGGGTCTGTTCGAGGTCGATCCGCCGGCCGAAGTTGTTGCAGCCGAGCCCGACGACAGACACCGACAACCCCGAGTCGCCGAGCCGGCGATAGCGCATCTCACCCACACCCTCAGTAAACCGAAGCCCCCGCAACGACGTCTCACCCGCAGACTAGGAGGTGACCCGATGGCAACCCACCGATTGCTTCGCCACCTGGCGACGCCGACCGCCGTAGCAGCGACCCTGCTCCCTGCGACGCCGGCAGGAGCCACGGGCTTCAGCGCGTTCCCCGCGACGATCCGCTCGACCGCCATGACCACCAACGACAACACCGCCCTCCCCCGGGGCACGGCGGTCAAGGCGTCCGACGTCACGCAGAAGGTCTCCCTCGGTGGAGACGTCCGCGCCGGTCTCGGCGACCGCGGATCACTGTTCGGCAGCGTGTATCCAGTGCTATCCACCGATGGCGGCGCGCACTGGCGCATCGACGGTCCCCGCTTCTATCGAGCCGCCGCGGATGCACCCGACGTCACGACCCGGCTTGCCTCGCTCGGCCACCACACGCTGATCGCCTGGGGCCGCGGGGGCAACTTCGTGAAGACCACCACCGACCGGGGCCGGCACTGGTACCAGGCCGACTTTCCCGCCGGTGTCTACTCCGCGCACGTCCACGCGGGCCGGCTGATCGTCCGCGCCATCGGCGACCCGGGCCCCAGCGGCAGGTTCCCGACCCGCCGCTACTCGTCGTACGACGGCGGGCGGCTCTGGCACCGCGGCCATCGCATGGCCGCGATCCACTACTGACGCGAGACCAGCAACCCGTACGTGTAGGCGTCGTCCAACGCCTCCCAGGACGCCGCAATGACGTTCTCGTCGACGCCGACGGTGTCCCACTCCCGCTCCCCGTCGGAGGTCCGCACGAGCACCCGCGTGATCGCACCCGTGCCGTGCGCGCCCTCGAGGATCCGCACCTTGTAGTCCACCAGCTCTAGCTTTCCGAGCTGCGGGTAGAACCGCTCGAGCGCCGCGCGCAACGCCATGTCGAGCGCGTTGACCGGACCGTTCCCTTCACCCGTGGCAACGATCCGCTCCTCACCGACGAAGAGCTTCACCGTCGCCTCCGAACTGCCTCCTGCGTCGGTACGGCTGTCGGTGATCACGCGGTAGGTCTCCAGCACGAACGGCCGGGAACGCCCGCCGTCGACTTCCTCACGGAGCATCAGCTCGAAGGACGCCTCGGCGGCCTCGAACGAGTACCCCTCCGCCTCCATCCGCTTGACCCGGTCGATCACCCGGCCGACCACCTCGCGGTCAACCTCGATGTCGAGCTCGCGCGCCTTGAGCTCGACGCTCGCCCGGCCGGCGAGCTCGGACACCAGCACCCGCATGTCGTTTCCGACGAGCGCGGGATCGGTGTGTTGATACAGGTCCGGGTCAACCTTGAGCGCCGACGCGTGCAGTCCCGCCTTGTGGGCGAATGCACTCGCGCCGACCCACGGTTGGTGGTCGTCGGGCGCGATGTTGGCGAGCTCAGCGATCGCGTGGCTGACCCGGACCAGCTCGGAGATCGCCCCGTCGGGCAGCACCGGGAGCTCCAGCTTCAGCTGGAGCCCTGCGACGATCGAGAACAGATCGGCGTTGCCGGCCCGCTCGCCGTACCCGTTGGCGGTGCCCTGGACGTGGGTGGCGCCGGCCTGTACGGCGGCCAGCGAGTTGGCGACCGCGCACGCGGTGTCGTCGTGCGCATGAATGCCGATCCGGGTCTGCGGGTGGCCGAGCCAGCCGACCACCTCGTTCACGACCTCGGCCAGCCGGGTCGGGAGCATCCCGCCGTTGGTGTCGCACAGCGCCACCACCTCGGCGCCGGCCTCCGCGGCCGCGGCGAGCACCGCGAGGGCGTAGTCGCGGTTGAGGTGATAGCCGTCGAAGAAGTGCTCCGCGTCGAGGAACACCCGGCGGCCCTCTCCGCGCAGGAACGCGACCGTGTCGCGCACCAACGCGAGGTTCTCCTCGAGCGTCGTCCGCAGGGCGCGCTCGACGTGACCGGTGTGGGACTTCGCCACCAGCGTGACGACCGGCGTCTGCGCCTCGACGAGAGCGCGCACCTGGGGGTCGTCGGCAGCAGCCACTCCTGCCTTGCGGGTCGCCCCGAACGCCGCGAGCGTCGCGTTGTTCAGGGTCAGCTCACCCGCCGCGGCCCGCCGGAAGAACGCCTCGTCCTTCGGGTTGGCGCCCGGCCAGCCGCCCTCGATGAAGCCGACACCCAGCGCGTCGAGGTGCGCGGCGACAGCGAGCTTGTCGTCGACCGACAACGACAGGCCTTCCATCTGCGATCCGTCGCGCAGCGTCGTGTCGTAGACGTGCAGGTCGGTGAGTGCCACCGGTTCAACCCCTTCAGTTGCAACAAAAAACCCCCGACCCTGGGCAGGGCAGCGGGGGTTGCGCGTCGGCTGTGGTGCCTAGCCGACGCGCTCACAAATAATCGTGGCGGAAAACGTCACGTCATCAGTGTTCGGCACGAACCCGCAAAAGGTCAAGCCGGCGTCGAATCCTTCGTGACGGACATCGCTGCGGCCGCGGATCGGGCGCGGGCCCGTGCCTCCTCGACGTCGCTTCCACCGGCCACCGCCACGGCCATTCGGCGACCCGGGTGCGCCGACGGCTTCCCGAAGATCCGGACCGTGGTTTCCGGCCCGCTGAGGGCCCGCTCGACCCCGGCCACGATCGGTGCGTCGACGGCGCCGTCGGCCAGCACCACCGCGCTGGCGGCAGGCTGGAGGTTCGCGACGTCGTCGGGACGCACGGGCAGCCCTAGGATGGCTCGCACGTGCAGCCCGAACTCGCTCACGGCCTGGCTGCGCAGCGTCACGAGGCCGGTGTCGTGCGGCCGCGGACTGACCTCGCTGAACAACACCCGGTCGTCCGCCGTCACGAACAGCTCCACCCCGAAGATCCCCCGGCCGCCGAGCGCATCGGTGATCCGCAGCGCGATGTCCGTCGCCCGCTCGAGCGCGACGGCCGACATCGGTTGCGGCTGCCACGACTCGCGGTAGTCGCCGTCCTCCTGCCGGTGCCCGATCGGCGGGCAGCACGTCGTCCCTGCGGCGTGCCGGACGGTCAGCAGCGTGATCTCGTAGGCGAACTCGACGAAGCCCTCCACGATCACCGGTTGCCCGGCGACCCGGCCGGACGTGCGCGCATACCGCCACGCGGGAAGTGGATCCTCGTCGACCCCGACGACCGACTGGCCCTTGCCGGACGAGCTCATGACCGGCTTCACCACACCGGGTCGGCCGAGCGCCTCCACCGCGGCGAGGTACTCCGCCTCGGTGGTCGCGAAGCGATACGGGGAGCTCGGCAGACCGAGGGTCTCCGCGGCGAGGCGGCGGATGCCCTCACGATCCATCGTCAGTCGTGCCGCGCGGGCCGTCGGGATGACGGTCCACCCCTCGCTTTCGAGCTCGACGAGCGCTTCGGTCGCGATCGCCTCGACCTCAGGTACGACGAGATCCGGCCGCACCTCTTCGACGAGCGCCCGCACCGCTTCGGGGTCGAGCATGTCGAGCACCCGTCGGTGTGGGGTGACCTGCATCGCGGGGGCGTCGTCGTACCGGTCGGCCGCGACGACCTCGACGCCGAGCGCGGCCGCCTCCATCGCGACCTCCTTGCCGAGCTCTCCGGAGCCCAGCAGCAGCAGTCGCGTCACACGCCCTCCACCCCGCCCGCCACCCAATGGCTGAGCCGGCTTCGCCGGCGCTACATCATCTAACCGGGTGCATCCAGCCGTGCGGGTCGGGCGTGCGCCCGTACTGCAGGTCGATGAGCGCCGAGCGCAGCTTCGTGGCGACCGGGGTCTCGGCCGGGGAGCTGACCTCGCCACCGTGCCACTTCAGCGTGCCGATCGGCACGATGACGGCAGCGGTCCCGCAGGCGAACACCTCGGTGATCCGGCCGGTGTCGACGCCCTTGCGCCACTCGTCGATGTCGACGCGGCGCTCCTCGACCTCGTGGCCGAGCTCTCGGGCGAGCGTGGCCAGGGCATCGCGGGTGCCGCCCTCGAGGATCGTGCCTGTGAGCTCCGGGGTGACGAGGGTCCCGTCGTCCTGCACGAACCACAGGTTCATGCCACCGAGCTCCTCGACCCAGCGCCGCTCGACCGCGTCCAGGAACAGCACCTGCTCGCAGCCGTTCGCGATGCCCTCCTGCTGCGCCACGAGGCTCGCCGCGTAGTTGCCGCTGCACTTCGCGGCACCCGTGCCGCCCGGCGCGGCGCGCGTGTAGTCCTCGGAGAGCCAGATGGTGACCTGCTTCGCGCCCGACGCGAAGTAGGGCCCCACCGGTGAGGCGATCACCAGGAACGTGACCTTGCTCGCCGGCTTCACCCCGAGCCCGACCTCGGTCGCCATCATGAACGGGCGCAGGTACAGGCTCGCCTCGCCGCTGTCCGGCACCCACGCGGCGTCCCGGGCGACCAGCCGGTCGGAAGCGGCGACGAAGTCCTCGACCGGCAGCTCGGGCAAGGCCAGCCGCTGCGCGGAGCGGTTGAGCCGCTCGCCGTTGAAGGCCGGCCGGAAGGTCGCGATGCCGCCGTCCGGCTGGCGGTAGGCCTTGAACCCCTCGAAGATCGCCTGGCCGTAATGGAAGACGTGGGTCGCCGGGTCGAGGCTGAGCGGTCCGTACGGCCGTACCCGCGCGTCATGCCACCCCGCCTCCGGGGTCCACTCCACGGTGACCATGTGGTCGGTGAAGTACTTGCCGAACCCGGGCGCCGCGAGAATCTCGGCAAGCCGCTCGGGCGAGGTCGGATGCGGCGTCGGCTCGACGCTGAATTCGAGGCCCATACCCCGAGATTAGGCGAGCCGTGCAGCGATCGCATCCCCGATTGCGCTAGTACTGCGCTTGCCGGTGCCCCGCTCGGCGAGATCGGCTGCCGCCGCTGCCTCGACCCGCTTGGCCGCTGCCCCGAGGTCCAGCGAGTCGAGCAGCATCGCCACCGACAAGACGGTGGCCGTCGGGTCGGCGAGCCCCTGGCCCGCGATGTCGGGCGCGCTGCCGTGCACCGGCTCGAACATGCTCGGCGCGGTCCCGTCGACGTTAAGGTTGCCGCTGGCCGCCAGCCCGATCCCGCCGGCGATCGCGGCGCCGAGGTCGGTGACGATGTCGCCGAACAGGTTGTCGGTCACCACCACGTCGAAGCGTTCGGGTTGGGTGACGAAGTAGAGGCAGGCCGCGTCGACGTGTGCGTAGTCGACCGTGACCTGTGGGAACTCCGGCGCCACGTCGTCGACGGTGCGCTGCCACAACCCGCCGGCATGGACCAGCACGTTGGTCTTGTGCACGAGCGTCAGCTTCTTGCGTGGCCGCTCGGCGGCCCGCCGGAACGCGTCGCGGACCACCCGCTCGACGCCGTAGCGGGTGTTGACGCTCTCCTCGGTGGCGACCTCGTACGGCGTGCCGTGACGCATCGAGCCGCCGACCCCGACGTACGGTCCTTCGGTGCCTTCCCGCACGACCACCATGTCGATCTGCGACGGCTCGACGCCGCCGAGCGGGGTCGTCACGCCGGGGTAGAGCTTGACGGGCCGCAGGTTGACCGCGTGCTCGAAGGCGAAGCGCAGCTTGAGCAGCAGCCCGCGCTCCAGCACCCCCGGCGGGACCGTCGGGTCGCCGACCGCGCCGAGCAGGATCGCGTCGTGCTGGCGCAGCTCCTCAAGGACGCTGTCGGGCAAGGTCTCACCGGTCCGGTGGTACCGCGCCGCCCCCAGGTCGTAGTCCGTCGTCTCGACCTTTACGCCCTCGGGCTCGACGGCGGCGCGAAGGACCTTGAGACCCTCCGCGACGACCTCGGCGCCGATGCCGTCACCGGCGATAACCGCGATGCGAGCGTTCTCATTCACCCGGCGAGGGTAACGGGAAGTCCGAAACCCGCGGGAACTCGTCGGAGCTGCTCCGTAGTCTCGGACGGGTGACGAAGCGGGGCTGGGCGCTGTTCGTCGCGATGTGCCTGATCTGGGGGGTGCCCTACCTGTTGATCCGGGTCGCGGTGCGCGACCTGAGCCCGGCTGACCTGGTCTTCGCCCGGACCGCCATCGCCGCGGTGATCCTCGTGCCGGTCGCGGCGTGGCGCGGCGTGCTCGGCGGGCTGCGCGGCCACTGGCCGTGGCTGCTGGCCTACACGGCGGTCGAGCTCACCGTTCCGTGGTTCCTACTGTCGAGCGCCGAGGAGCACCTGACCAGCTCGCTGGCCGGCCTGCTGGTCGCCGGCGTACCGCTGGTCGGAATCGGTATCACCCGGGTCCTCGGGCTGCAGGAGGAGATGACGGCGCGGCGCTGGTTCGGGCTGCTCGTCGGCATCGCCGGGGTCGCGTCGCTGGTCGGTCTGCAGGTCGGCACGGTCGACATGGCGGCAGTCGGCGAGATCGCGGTCGTCGCGGTGGGGTATGCGCTCGGGCCGCTGATCCTGTCGCACCGGCTCGGGGAAGCACCAGGCCTCGCCGTCGTGGCGGCCTCGCTCGCGGTCACCGCCATCGTCTACGCACCGTTCGCGATCGCGACTCCCCCGCACCACCTCGCCGGCAAGGTGATCTGGTCGGTGATCGGGCTGGCCGTCATCTGTACGGCGCTGGCGTTCATCGTCTTCTTCTGGCTCATCGCCGAGGTCGGTCCCACACGTGCGACCGTCATCACCTACGTGAACCCGGCCGTCGCGATCGCGCTGGGCGTGGCGGTCCTGGGCGAGCACGTCACCACCGGGATGGCGATCGGCTTCCCGCTCGTGCTGATCGGCTCATACTTCGCGACTGCCCGCAAGCCGGGCGAGCCGGACACGGCGACCGTCGTCGTCGAGGATGCGGTGGTCAGCCCCGGCTAGTGCCGGGCAACCTGCGACACTAGTGTTCGGTGATGCGAGCGACCCCGCCGCAACGTGTCCTCATCATCGATGACGACCGGCCCACCCGGGCACTCGTCGAGGCGCTGCTGGGAGACGAGGGCTTCATCGTCGACAGCGTCGCAGTCGCGACCGAGGCGCTCTCAGCGATCGAGCGGCAACCGCCCGACGTCGTTCTCCTCGACATCATGATGCCGGAGATCAGCGGGTTCGGACTGATGGCCGAGATCCGCGACCGCGTCGACGTACCGATCATCTTCCTGTCCGCCAAGGGCGGCGAGGCCGACCGCGTCCGAGGCCTTCGCCTCGGAGCGGACGACTACATCGTCAAGCCGTTCAGCAACAACGACCTGATCGCGCGGATCAGAGCCCTGGCAGGTGCTAGACGCGGTTGAGCGCGCTCACGAGGGCGTACAGCGACGCGGTCGTGATGCTGGAGTGAACACCGCAGCCCCACACGACCTTGTCGCCGACTGCGACCTCGAGGTACGCGGCAGCCTGAGCTTCCTCACCTGCGCTTCGCGCGTGCTCGTGATAATCGAGCACTCTCGCATCGATGTCGATGGTCTCCAGCGCATGCACGAGAGCGGCTATCGGGCCATTGCCCTGACCGGTGATCTCCCGCTCCACCCCGTCGAACGACACCGTCGCCGTGATCCGGTCGGTGACGTCGCTGTCGATGTCGGGTCCCCCGCTTTCGACGGAGTAGTGGTGCAGCAGCAGGGGCGTCGTCCGGTCGAGGTAGGTCTCCCGGAACATCTGCCAGATCTTGTCCGGTGCGACCTCGCCGCCCTCGTTGTCGCACACCGTCTGCACGATCCGTGAGAACTCGATCTGCATCCGCCGTGGCACGTCGAAGTGATGGTCGTACTTCATGACGTACGCGACGCCACCCTTGCCGGACTGCGAGTTGACCCGGATGACGGCTTCGTAGCTGCGTCCGACGTCCTTCGGGTCGATCGGCAGGTATGGCACGCCCCAGCCGAAGTCGTCCACGGGGACGCCGGCCTCGGCCGCGTCACGCTCGAGAGCCTCGAACCCCTTCTTGATCGCGTCCTGGTGCGAGCCGCTGAAGGCGGTATAGACCAGGTCGCCGCCGTACGGATGCCGCGGATGCACGGGCAGCTGGTTGCAGTACTCAACGGTGCGACGGATCTCGTCGATGTCGGAGAAGTCGATGCCGGGGTCCATGCCCTGGCTGAAGATGTTCAGCCCGAGGGTGACCAGACACACGTTGCCGGTGCGCTCGCCGTTGCCGAACAGGCACCCCTCGACCCGGTCCGCACCGGCCTGTACGCCGAGCTCGGCGGCGGCGACCGCCGTACCCCGGTCGTTGTGCGGGTGCAGGCTGAGCACGATCGCGTCGCGCCGGCTGACGTTGCGACCGAACCACTCGATCGAGTCCGCGTAGACGTTCGGGGTCGCCATCTCGACCGTGGCCGGCAGGTTCAGCACGACCTTGCGGTCG
>CAZEAM010000415.1:0-12436 GCA_964510285.1 uncultured Frankiaceae bacterium
GTCCTCGGCCAGCCGCGCGCCGACCTCCAGCTCGCCGCCGATCTCCTGCCCGGCCGCGGCCCGGGCCCGGAGGTCGCGCAGCCAGGTGGCGAACGTGTCGACCCGCGCGCGGATTTGGAACTCGAACCGGCCGACCGCATCGGGCCGAAACCAGCCCTGCCAGCGGTCGTCGACCAGCGGGCGCATCGTGGCCTGCTGCCAGGCGCGTTCACCCGCCGGGCGGAACAGGACATCGACCCGCAGCTGGTCGTGACCGTCGACGAACGCGTCGGCGTAGACGTCGATCGGATCGCCGATCGTCGCCTTCGCGTCGTACCGGCCGTCGTCGACCCGGGGTCGCACGTCTTCGATCACCGGGCGCGGCGGGGCCGGCTTGTTCGTCGTGGTCCTCACTGTTGGGCGACCTACCCCGTTGGCGCGCGATCCACCCACACGCGCCGGCCTTCGCGGGCGTTTAGGGTGCCGATATGACCACTCCGGGGGTGGCCGCGGGGGCCTCGCTGCAGCTGCGCGCGGTGCCGACCCGCAGCGAGCTGGACGCCCGGCGCGGGCTGGTTCGCATCGCGCCGTCGGTGCTCGAGGCGCTCGGCGCCCGCCCGTACTCGGTGGTCAAGCTGACCGGTGCCAAGGTGACGGCGGCGCTGGTGGCGCAGAGCACGGACCAGCAGGACCCCGGCAGCATCCTCGTCGACGACCTGATCCTCGGCAACCTCGGCGTCACGGCCGGCACGCTGGTGACGGTCGAGGTGGTGCCGTCGCTCGCCGCCGACCGGGTCGTGCTCGCCGGACCGAACCAGGTCACCTCGCTGCTGACACCGCAGACCGCGCGGCTGGCGCTGCTCGGCAAGGTCGTGTCGACCGGCGACTCGATATCTCTGCTGCAGCAGGACGTGGCACTTCCGGAAGGCACGAACCCCGACCTGCTCACCCAGGGCAGGCAGCAGATGCAGGCGCTGTTCGGGCACGCCTGGCAGGGCGTCGTCCTCACCGTCGCCGCCTCACCGGGGGTGCCGTCGGTCGTGACGATGGCGACTGAGCTGGTGTGGGCGGACCCGAGCGCGCCGGCGCCTGCCGGGCCGACCGCGGTGAGCACGGTGTTTCGGCCCGACCCGCCCGGAGCCACTCCCGCCGTACCGTCCGGCGACGTCGACCTGCCCGGCACCGAGGAGCCCGGCAAGGCGTTGCGCGAGATGCTCGACATCGGCCTGAACAACCCGGCGCTGCTTGCCAAGCTCGGTGCCTCGCCGGCGCTCGGGGTGATGTTCAGCGGGCCGGCCGGGGCCGGGAAGACCACGCTGGTGCGGGCCGTGGCGAAGTCGCTCAACCTGACTGTGCGCGTGGTGTGGTGCCCGCAGCTGGCAGCGATGACCCCCGACGCCGCTGCCGCCCAGATCGCCGCGCTGCGCAAGTCCGGGCTCGCGGACCAGGGGGCGCGCGAGGTTCTGGTGTTCGACGAGATCGAGGCGATCGCGCCCGCGGAGGGCAACGCCCCGCTGGGCCCGACCCTCGTCGCCGCCCTGCGCGACCTGGTGGCGGCCGGACGCGCGGTCATCGGCCTGTCGGCGGTGCCCGAAACGATCGCTGCCGACGTCGTCGCGCCCGGGGTGCTCTCGCGCCGGCTCGTCCTGGGGCTGCCGGACCAGTCGGCGCGTCAGGCGATGATCACCCGGTTGTGCCGGTCGGTGGCGCTGGCGCCGGACGTCGCGCTCGGCGACATCGCGGCACGCACCCCCGGGTTCGTGGCCGCCGACCTGGCCTCGCTGGTCGATGCGGCTGCCCACCAGGCGGCCTGCCGCGAGCAGGCCGCGCCCTCCGGCGACCCGAAGATCACCGCTGCGGACTTTGCCGCGGCGCTCGGGACCGTCCACCCGTCGAGCATGGACGGGCAGCTGCTCGACCCCGGACAGGTCAGCCTCGCCGACGTCGGCGGGCTGACCGAGGTCAAGCAGGTGCTGACCGAGACCGTCATCTGGCCGATCGTGTACCCGGACACCTTCACCCGGCTCGGCGTGACCCCGACGCGTGGCGTGCTGATGTACGGCCCGCCCGGCTGCGGGAAGACCTACATCGTCAAGGCGCTCGCCCACGACGGTCGTGCCAACGTCCTGTCGGTCAAGGGTGCCGAGCTGATGAGCAAGTGGGTGGGCGAGAGCGAGGCGGGGGTCCGCCAGCTGTTCGCCCGCGCGAAGAACGCCGCGCCCAGCCTGGTCTTCCTCGACGAGATCGACGCGCTCGCCGCGACGCGCGGAACCGGCACGGGCGACGACCAGGTCGGCGACCGGGTCGTCGCGGCCCTGCTCACCGAGATGGACGGGATCGACGAGCTGAGAGGCGTGGTGGTGATCGGCGCGACGAACCGCCCGGACATGGTGGACCCTGCGCTGTTGCGGCCGGGACGGCTCGAGCGGCTGCTGTTCGTGCCGCCACCGGACGAGGCGGCGCGCAACGAGATCTTCCGGTCCGCCGCGGCCCGCACGCCGCTCGACCAGGCCGTCGACCTCGCCGCGCTGGCCGCCCGCACCGAGGGCTACTCGGGCGCCGACGGCGCCGCGGTGATCCGGCAAGCCGCGCTCGCCGCGATGCGGCGCTCGATGGACGCGCCGTGCGTCACCACGGCCGACGTCGAGGCGGCCCTGGCGGCCGTGCGGCCGTCGATCGACCCGGCGGAGGTCGAGCGGCTGCGCAGCTACGGCGCGGCCGCAAGCAGCAGGTGAGTCCGCAACCCGTCGCTAGAGTTGAGTCGTGACGAAGCTGCGTGGCCTGATCGTGTGCGCAGGTGCCGCGTCGCTGCTCGCGCTCGCTGCTCCGGCCACCGCCCTCGGTCCGGTCCACCACCAGACCGAGCGGGCCACCGTCCACGGCGCGGTGACCGCGCTCGCCGTACGCGGGGAGGTCGGCCAGATCGTCGTGCGCCCCGGAGCGGTCACCCGGATCGTCGCGACCGAGCAGTACAACCTCGAGGCTCCCCGGCTCGTGCACTCGCTCCGTCACGGCGTGCTTCGGGTGTCGGCCCCCTGCCCGCGCACCACCGGCATCGTCGATCTCGGGCTCAACGACTGCGCGGTGGACTTCGTGGTCACCGTCCCGCGGTCGGTGACCGTCGACGCGCGGGACAGCGTCGGCAACATCCGGGTCCGTGACATTCGCGGCACCGAGCGGCTCAGCACCGACGTCGGGGACATCGAGGTGACGGTGCCGGCGGGGACCTACGCGGTCCACCTGCACACCGACATCGGCGACACCCGCGTTCGGGGGATCACGCAGAGCGCGGACGCGGCGCGCATGCTTTCCGCGCGTACCGACACCGGAGACATCCGGATCACCGGCCGCTAGCCAGGGCATTTCGGCACCGGTCACCGCAGATCCGGCGCCGCCGTCGCCTGGCTGTCACTCCTTCAGCGCAACATCGCGGGTTCGCCGTACCCGACGTCAACTGTGCAGCGTTATTCGTGCAGGTCACCTCAGACAACCCAGCAGCCGGAGGACCGATGCGCCAGCAACTGCGCCGCCGCGCAGCGGTCGCTTCGGTGCTCGCGCTGTTCGTCCTGGCCGGCGCCGGCGAGTCCGCTGCATCGGTCCACCACAAGCACAAGCATCATCGGCACCACCATCACGCGGCCAAGCTGAAGGTGTCGACCAAACCGAAGACCTCACCCGCGGCCTTGGGCAATCACGTGGCATTCGGGGCATTTGCCTCTGGCTTCGGCGGTCCCGGCCTGCAGATCACCCAGCTCGAGAAGCAACTCGGCGACCATCTGGCGATCGCCTCGAGCTTCCGCGGCCCGGGCGACGTGTTCCCGGATGCCACCGAGCGGGCAGAGGCATCGGCCGGCCACACTCTGCTGATCTCGTGGTCCATGGGTGACACGGCGTCGAGCCGCTTCACGACCTTCACCGACGGCTCGCACGACGCGTATCTCGCTCGGGTCGCCGCGCGGGTTGCCGGGTTCGGCAAGCCGGTCTACATCCGGCCGTGGGCGGAGATGAACGCCGACTGGACTCCCTTCCAGCCGACCGCCGACGGCTCGGCCCCGGCCGGCGGGACACCCGAGGAGTTCATCGCGGCGTGGCGTTACGTCGTCGACTTCTTCCGTGCCCATGGTGCGACGAACGCCCGCTGGGTGTTCAACCCGACCACCGACACCTACGCCGAGACCACCGACGTGCGCACGATCTTCCCGGGTACGCCGTACGTCGACGTGCTCGGGCTCGACGGCTACAACTGGGGCACCGGCGGCGCGCTCCAGTGGCAGTCCTTCGACTCGATCTACCGCACGCAGTACCAGCGCCTCGTCGCTCTCGACCCGGTGGCACCGGTCTGGGTGTGCGAGTTCGCCAGCAAGGAGCCGGCAGAGGACGACGGCGCGCCGGTCGACACCTCCCACAGCAAGGCGACCTGGTACCGCCAGCTGCTGGCGAGCACGGAGTTTCCGGCGATCCGCGCGCTCGTGTTCTTCGACACGGACAAGGAGCGTGACTGGCGGGTCGGGTCGGACCCGGCCGCGCTCGCCGTCCTGTCGGCGGCCGTGCAGGCCGCCTGAGGCTCAGGCCTCGCGCCGCGGCACCAGGCGAAGGATCGCGGTACCCACCGCGAGCAACGCGAAGGCCGCGAGCACGAGCCACATCGTGTTGAGCCCCGTGAACGGCAAGGTGGCACCGGTCGCCGCACCCGTCCCGAGCACACCCCCGTGGTTGTACATGGCTACCAGTTCCTTTCCGAGTGGCGCAGCGTGTGCCAGAAGGCGCTCGCCTGCGCGGCTTGCAGGAAGATGTCGAACGACATCTCCACGAAGATCAGGGATGCCAGCGCCATCTGCAGCGGTCCGCGATCGCGGACCGTGATCACGCGTTCGGCGACGAACACCCCGGTGGCGGCGATCCAGATCGGATGGAGGTGAACCCCGCCGTTGACGGCGAGGCTCAAGACGATCGTCGCCAGGTACACGGTGGTCACGAACACGCCGAGATGGGTGAGCGCCTGGCGGCCCCAGTAGCGCCAGGTGACCGCGGTCATCCCGTAGTCGACGAGGTTCTCGAGCGCGCCGCGCTTCCAGCGGACCCGCTGGTTCCACAGGTCGCGCCAGGTGGTCATGATCTCGGTTTCGAGGAGGCACTCGCGCGGGCTCAGGACCGCGTAGTTCAGGTGCAGAAGAGCCAGGGTGAGCTCGTTGTCCTCGGTGAGGACGTGCGTGTCGTAGACCTGGGCCGCCCCACCCGGGATCACCTCGAGCGCTCGTGCCTGGACTACCCGGCGCAACGCCTCGACCGAGAACAACGCGGCCGTGCCGGTGAGGACCAGGACCTTGCCCTTGAGGCGGCGTACGTCGCGGGCGTAGCGGGCGTACTCGTTGCGCTGGAGCATCCCGACGAACCCGCCGCCGCGCCCGCCGCGGAAGGTGCCGCCGACACCGCCGATGGTCTTTCCGGACCCGTCCGCGGCCGGACGGCCGAGGCGCCCGAGTGCGGCCTCGACGAACCCGTCGTCCAGCGAGGAGTCGGCGTCCACCACCAGCACGCCGTCGGCCGGCTGCAGGCGCGGAAGCAGGCGGTCCAGCACGAGGTTGAGCGCGCCTGCCTTCTTGCACGTGTTCGCGACGGTCGTCACGACCACCGTGCCGCCGCGCTTTCGCACGATCTGCTCGGTGTCGTCGGTGCAGTTGTCCGCGACCACCACGACCAGGTCGGGCCGGCGGCTCTGCCGGTCCATCGAGTCGAGCGCGAACGCGATCCCGTCGGCTTCGTTGTGGGCCGGGATCACCGCGATGACGCGAGCGCCGGCGCCTTGCCGGAGCCGCGCGACGGCGCGATCCAGGTAGCCCACGGCATTCAGGCGGGGCCGCTCGGCGTCGGTCGTGGGCACATGGCGATGCTGCGGCTCCGGGGCTGCGGCGGACATGGACCAAGGTCCCGAAGCCGACGACCCACGCGGGTGAGATTTGCCGAATCGAAATGGTCAGCGGTTCGGTTTGATTCCGAATGCTGCCGACCGATGCGAAGTGCGGTTTAGACCGGAACCGACCAGATGATCCGGGTGCCGCCGCCGCGGGAGCCTGGCCCGACCGTGAACTCCCCGCCTAGTTCTCGGGCCCGCGACTCGAGATTGCCGAGACCACTTCGCCGGGTCACCGTCGGGTCGATGCCACGCCCGTCGTCGTCGACGCTGACGGTCAGCGCGCCGTCCTCGAGGGCGAGGGCGATATCGATCGTTGCGGCACCGGCGTGCCGGACCGCATTGGACAGTGCTTCCCCCACCACGGCGAGCGCGTGTGGTCGGGTCGCCTCGGGTACGAGCGTGCCGACCGGGCCGGCGTAGCGGATCCGCACCTTGAGCCCGGACCCCGACGACGTACGGTCGATCACCTGCTGCAC
The DNA here is from genome assembly GCA_964510285.1 of uncultured Frankiaceae bacterium. GTDB lineage: Bacteria > Actinomycetota > Actinomycetes > JAFAQI01 > JAFAQI01 > DASZTV01. The sequence goes on from CAZEAM010000415.1 coordinate 6,370, forward strand.
CTCGTGCCGGAAGTCGTCGGCCAGGACCGGCGTCTGCAGCTGGTAGATCGCTTGCCGGAGTTCGCGGATCGTCCCGTCGAGGTCGTCCGCGACGTCGGAGAGCCGGGCCTTGGCGGTCGGGTCGGTGATCAGCATGTCGGTGCTCTGCAAGGTCATTCCGGCCGCGAACAGGCGCTGGATGACCAGGTCGTGCAGGTCACGGGCGATTCGCTCGCGGTCTTCCAGTACCGCGATGCGCTCGCGATCGCGCTGGCCGGCCGCGAGCTGGAGCGCGATCCCCGCCTGCCCGGCGAAGCCGACGACGTAGTCGAGGTTGAGCTCGGCGATCCCACCGTCGTTGGCGGGGTACACGACGATCAGCGCGCCGAGACCGTCGCCCGACTCGGCGACCCCGAGTGGCGCTATCAGGCATCTGCCGCTGCGGTCGCGGAGGTGTTCCGGTACGGCGGTGGCCGGATGACCCTGGTCGATGTCCTCGAGCACGATCGGTTCGCGGGTGACCGTGACCCGCTCCGCGAACGACGTCCCGGCGGCGAACTCCGAGCCCATCAACGTGGGCTCGGTAGACGCGGTGATCACCATGCCGCCGTCCGGTCGCGGTACGACCAGCACAACGAAGACCGCGCGGGAGGCTTGCCGCGCCTCGTCGACGACCAGTTCGCCGAGCCGGTCGCCGTCGATGCCACCGAGCACCGCGTTGCGGATCTCGCTCGAGGCGACCAGCCACTGGCCGCGGCGTTCCTGGGACTCGAACATCTGCGCGTTCTGGATCGCCACGCCGGCGGCCGAGACCAGGGCGACGACGATCAGCTCGTCTTCCGGCACAAGTGGCCGGTCCGGGTGGTTGCGCGTGACGTGAAGGGTGCCGAACCGTCGGTTGCGGGTGCGCACCGCGACCGTGAGGCTGCCCTCGGGCGGCGAGCCGGCGGCGATCTCGGCACGCTGCTCGGCGCTCAGGCCCTGGCACACCATCTCGGCCACCGTCTCGCCGTCCGGGCCGAGGACGGCGAGACAGCCTCCGTCGGCATCGACCAGCCGGCACGCCGCGTCGACGAGACGCTCGAGCATGGCCGGCAGGCTGAGGTCGGCAGACAGTGACAGCACCGCGTCGAGCAGCGCCCGGAGCCGGTCCTGGGTGTGGCGGCTCTCCTGGCTGCGCTTGACGAGCGCCTCGGTCGCCTGGCGCAGGAGGTAGCCCACCCGGCCGCTGGCCGGTCGCTCGCTTGACTCGTGCGGCGCCGTGTCCTCGGCCACAGCGTGACCTTACCGCCGGTGGGCGGTAAGGGACTTTGGTCCCGGCTGCCGGGGTCGTCCGTACCTGTTGCTCCCGCCGGCTGGCCCGCAGGCTTGCGGCGATGAACGTTCTTTCGGCGGCAACGTGGGACGTGCTTCCGCACAACGAGTGCATCGTCGGGCTGCGCGAGCAGCGGATCGGGCGGATCGCGCTCAGTGTGGACGCGCTGCCGGTCGTGCTGCCCGTGTACTACGTGTACGACGCCGGCGCCGTCGTGTTTCGCACCCGCGCGGGAAGCGTCCTCGACCGCAACTGCCGCAATACCGTCGTCGCGTTCGAGATCGACAGTTACGACCCCACGCGCAAGGCGGGGTGGAGCGTCCTGGCCGTCGGGCTCGCGAGCGTCGTCGCACCGAGCGACCGGCTGGCCCAGCGGGGCACGCAGCTGGACCGGGTGGGCTCGCCCGAGGGCGAGGTCGTCATCAAGATCGAGCCGGGCAGCATCACCGGCCGCGCGCTGCGACACTGACCGGCTGTGCCCGCACGGCGCGTGCAGCCCCTACGGTGTGTCCATGAACGCACCGATCCGGGTGTTCCTGTGCGACGACCACGAGGTGGTCCGTCGCGGGGTCAAGGACATGCTCGAAGCCGAAGGTGACATCGAGGTCCTCGGTGAGGCGTCGACCGTGTCGGAGGCGATCGCCCGCGTCCCCGCGTTGCGGCCGCAGGTGGCGGTGCTGGACGTGCGACTGCCGGACGGCAGCGGGATCACCGCGTGCCGCGAGCTTCGCTCCGCGCTGCCCGAGCTCGGCTGCCTGATGCTCACGTCGTTCGCCGACGACGAGGCGATGCTCGACGCGATCATGGCCGGCGCTCAGGGCTTCGTGCTCAAGCAGATCCGAGGCTCGGACCTGGTCGGCGCGGTCCGCACCGTCGCGAACGGCGGGTCGCTGCTCGACCCGACCGCGACGGCTCGGGTGATGGACCGGCTGCGCAGCCACGGCCAGACGCGGGACAAGCTGGCAGCGCTGTCCGAGCAGGAACGCAAGGTGCTCGAGCTGATCGGCGAAGGGCTGACCAACCGGCAGATCGGTGAGCGGCTTTTCCTCGCAGAGAAGACCGTGAAGAACTACGTGTCGAATGTCCTGTCCAAGCTCGGGCTCGAGCGCCGGACCCAGGCGGCAGTGCTGGCCCACGAGGTAGCGCGACAGTCGATCGAGTAGGTCGGTGGCTAGCCACGCACCACCACGGTGCCCACCTCACCCGTGCTGAGCTCCGTCGCGCGGTCGAGGGCGCCGATCGCCGCGAACCGGCCGCCGGCTTCGACGAACTCGCACGCCGCCGTGACCTTGGGGGCCATCGACCCGGCCGCGAACGTCATCTGCCGCAGCTCCCCGGTGGTAACCCGCCTGAGTGGACGGGCAGCCGGCGTACCGAAGTCGACCTCGACGGCCGCCACGTCGGTGAGCAGCAGCAGCGCGTCGGCGCCGAGCTGGCGAGCCAGCAGTGCCGCGGCGCGGTCCTTGTCGACGACCGCCTCCGCGCCCGCCAGGCCGCGCTCGGTGCGAAGGACGGGTACGCCGCCACCACCGGCGCAGATCACAACTGCCCCGCTGTCGACGAGGGCCTTGACCGAGGCGAGCTCGACGAACTCGACCGGGGCCGGGGAGGGAACCACCCGGCGCCAGCGGGCGCCGTCGGGCAGGACCGTCCATCCAAGCTCTGCCGCGGTTCGCCGGGCGGTCGCCTCGTCGTAGGCCTGGCCGATGAACTTCGTGGGATCGGCGAACGCCGGGTCGGCCGGGTCGACCACCGTCTGGGTCAGCACGGTGACCACCTCGCGGCCGGGCAGTGCGTTGGCGAGCTCGCGCTGGAGCCAGTAGCCGACCATGCCTGCAGTCTCGGCGCCCAGGACGTCGAGGGGGTACGGCGCCGACAGCGAGCCGTCGTGCTCGCTCTCCACGGCCAGCAGCCCGACCTGTGGGCCGTTGCCGTGGGTGACGACGACCTCGTGCCGCCCAGCGAGCCGGGCGATCGAGCCGACCGCACGCCGGACGTTGTCCTCCTGGATGCCCGCGTCCGGACTCTCCCCGCGCCGCAGCAGCGCGTTGCCTCCGAGCGCGACGACCACCCTCACGTCTCGTGAGCATCGACCGGTGCTCGAGGTGGATCAAGCGCAGCCCGGCACCTGCGGACGAATGGCCGGCCAAGTCGGGACTTTCGGCCCTGCTGCCGGGTCGCCGTCGCGGAGATTCTCGGGGCTGGTGATCGCGAGCCGGCCCGCGCCGGTCCCGACCCCTCGCGTCGCGAGTGTCCGGCGTGCCCAGTCGCCGGTCACCCGGCGGCGAACGTCCGTCGCCCGGTCTCCGGCACTTCTCCGGCCGGAGAACGGGCGATATGGTGCCCGCAGCGGACGGGGGGTCCGCGTTGTGTGCTCCTGGGGGAGGGGCTGATCAGCGTGCGGTCATTTTCAAGGCGCGGGGTGTCGGCGGTCGCGGTCTTCGCCGCGGCAACGAGTGGGTTCGTCGGCGGCGGCTGGCTGGTCGGGCCGGCCACGGCACAGGCCGTGGGGGCCACCTACTTCGCCTCGCCGGACGGCGACGGCGACTGTACTTCCGCGGCACAGGCATGCCTGCTGTCGACCGCGATCGGCAAGACCGTCGACGGTGACACGGTGCTCCTCGAGCCCGGCACGTTCACCGTCTCCGATCAACAGGTCACGACGTCGATCACAATCGAGCCGGACGGCGCAGCCGCGCCGACTCTGGACGGTGACGCGGGCAACGACATCCTCGACATCGGTGACCCGGAAGGGGATTCGTCTCCGATCGTCATCCTCAACGACCTGACCTTCCAGAACTACGGCGGCATCGGGGTCGACTGCCGCCAGAACGCGTCGTTGCTCATCGACTCCTCGACGTTCACCACCCGGCCCTTCGCCATCGGGGTCGCGACCGAGACCGGCGACGTGACGACCTGCCACTCGCTGCAGGTCGACGACTCGACGTTCAACCAGAGTGACGACGGCGTGGGGGTCAGGAACGGCTCTGATGCCACCGCCACGGTGAACGTGAGCAACTCCTCGTTCACGACCACCGGCAGCGACGACGAGGCGGCGACGTACGGGATCCTGAATGCCTACGTCGGCGATATCACCGTCGCAGGCTCGACCTTCGAGACGGAGGCGGCTTCGGGCGCATCGCTCGTCGCGGGCGTGGCGAACCAGCAGAGCGGGTCGGTCACGGTTGAAGACTCGACGTTCGAGACCACCCTCGACGCGGCCGCCGACAGGTCGCTCGCCTTCGGCATCGATGGGTTCCACGAGGGTCGGATCGACGTCTCCGATTCCAGCTTCGAGACGTCGGTGACACCGGGGTCGGTCGGCTCAACCAGCCTCGGCGCCGGTATCGAGACGTGTGACTTCGAATGTGCTGCCACAGAAGAGGCGGCGCTGACCGTCACCGGGTCCGACTTCGAGGCGAGCACGGAGCGTCCCGGCGCAGCCGAGGGCGACGGGCTGGCGCACGACAATGCGATCGTTGTGGGCGCCAGCGGCGGCTTCGCCTCCGGCGTACGAGCCGCCGACCGGCGGGCGTCGATCAGCGACTCGAGCTTCGACGCGTACGCCGAAGCCGCCGACTCGACCGCGTTCGGCGTGGACAACCTCGCCGCCAACCTGACGGTCGACACCTCGGAGTTCGACGCGGGCGTGGGTGGCGCGGCGGCCGGTGGTGGCCGCGCATACGGAACCTTCGGCGAGGATGGCTCGGGGATGACGGTGACGCAGTCGTCGTTCGACGCCGACGGCACTGACCCATCCGCTGCGATCGTCGCTGGCGTCGTCACCACGTCCACCGCAACCGTGCGGGACTCGGTGATCACGGCGAGCGGGCTGGCGTTCGGCGCTGCGGCCGGGGTTCCTCCTGCGGTCGCCGAATCCGGGCCCGCCGACCTGACGGTCTCGAACTCCACGATCGTGGGCGACGGGACCGGTGAGTCCGCGGCGGTTCTCGCGGTCAGCGTCTGGGCGAAGAGCAGCGCCACGGTCGAGCAGTCGACACTCACGAACGCCGCCGACGGGGTGGACGTCGAGGACGGCGACGCGACGCTGGAAGCCGACATCATTGCTGGCAACGCGGTCGACTGTTCGGTGGACGCCGGGTCGATCGCCGACGACGGCTACAACATCGACTCGGACGGGTCCTGTGGCCTCGCGGATCCGTCCGTGTCCGGGTCCTCGACGATCGCCGGATCGCTCGGTCCGCTGGCCGCCAACGGCGGTCCGACCGAGACGGTCGGGCTGAGCGCCACCTCTCCCGCACATGACCTCGTGGCGGGGGACGCAACGCTACCGTCCGACGAGTCGACCGCATGCGCGAACCCGGACCAACGCGGTGTCGCGCGGCCCGGCGCTGGCCACACCTGCGACGCGGGCGCCTTCCAGGGCACTGTCGGCGGTGGAGGTGGCGGTGGAGGTGGAGGTGGCGGCCGCGGCCAGCCGACGATCACCGTGACCTCCAGCCTGGATCCGTCGGCGCCCGGCGACCCGGTGACCTTCACCGGCACGATCACCCCGCCTCCCACCTGCGGCTCGGTGAGTTGGCTGGTCGACGGCGTCGCGCACGGATCGCCCATCCCGGTGGCGGAGGGCACCCCAGCGACGCACCCGGACGCGTTCGTGTTCACCCTCGGCCCGGTGTCGGATCTCGACGTCGGCGCCCACCCGGTGACCCTTGCCTTCGACGGCTGCGGCGCGCTGGACTCCGGGTCGGGCGAGATCGTCCAGGACGTCGAGACCAGTTCAGGTGGGCCCGGTGGTGGCAGCGGAACCCC
>CAZEAM010000416.1:0-11638 GCA_964510285.1 uncultured Frankiaceae bacterium
CGTGCCCGGAGGGGGGGGCGCCGCGGGGACCGGGCTCGCGCGGGCTCCGCTCTGGCCGCCGCCCGTGCGGTTGCGGGCGCTCGCCCTCGCCGGGCCCGGCCGGACGCCGGCGGCCGCCCGATCCACCACGGTCGGCGCCAACCGGCGCCTGGTCAGCCGCTTCGTCGAAGCGGTCGCCGGAGAGCCCGTCGTACTGGTCGGCAACTCGATGGGCGGCCTGATCTCGGTGCTCGCGGCGGCCGCCCGGCCCGACCAGGTGTGCGGAGTGGTGCTGGTCGACCCGGCGCTGCCGCGAGCGCCGCTGAGCCCGATCGACGCCCGCGTCGCGCTGCAGTTCGCGGTGATGGCGCTGCCGGTGGTCGGGGAGGCCGCCTACGTGCGCCGCCGGTACCGGCACGACGCCGAACATCAGATCCGCCAGGCCCTGCAGATGTGCACGGTCGACCTCAGCCGGGTCCCGGCCGACGTCATCGCGGCGGGGGTCGGCGTGGTGAACCAGCGCAACGGCCGGGACTTCCCGGCCTCCGACATCATCACCGCCGGCCGGTCCGTCGTACGCCGGGTCAGCCGGGCCCCGCGGTTGCACCGCGCGATGGCCGCGATCGGTTCGCCGGTCCTGGTGCTGCACGGTGCGCGGGACCGGTTGGTCCCGATCCGCGCGGCAAGGCAAGCAGCCAAGACCTTCCCGCACTGGCGACTCGAGGTCGCGGAGGACGTCGGCCACGTGCCGATGCTCGAAGTGGCGGACTGGACCGCAGCGAAGATCCTGGACTGGCTGCGAACCGACACACATTTGCTCGACTGATCGGTCACAATCGCCGCGTGACGTCAACCAGCAGCAGCGGACCGACCCGACGACAGGTGCTGGCGGGCGCGACCGCCGGCGCGATGGCCGCGATGTCGGGGCGACTCGGTCGGATCGTCGAGGACGCTTACGCCGCCGAACCGACGAAGCACGCGCCGCTGTCCGACATCGAGCACGTCATCTTCCTGATGATGGAGAACCGCTCCTACGACCACTACTTCGGGACCTACCCGGGCGGTCGCGGCTTCGACGATCCGCATGCCCTTCCCGGCGTCTTCAAGCAGCGCGGGTACCGCGCCGGCCACGGTCCCGACCCGCACGGCCATCTCCATCCGTTCCACCTCGACACGAAGGACCTCGCCAAGTACGCCGAGTGCACGAACGACATCACCCACAACTGGGGACCGATGCACGAGGCCTGGAACAACGGCCGGATGGACCGTTGGCTGCCCGCACACCTCAAAGAGGACGGGCCGGCCGTCGGTCCGATCAGCATGGGCTACTACAAGCGCGAGGACATCCCGCTCTACTTCGACCTCGCCGACGCGTTCACGCTGTGCGACCGCTACTTCGCCTCCGTGCTCGGACCGACCGATCCCAACCGAGTGATGTGGTTGACCGGCTCACTGGACCCTGAGGGCAAGCACGGTGGGCCGTGCCTGACCACCCTGGTCGCCGACCGCCCGACCCAGTTCGGCCAGTACACCTGGCGCACCATGCCCGAGAATCTCGCCGAGGCGGGTGTGTCGTGGAAGGTCTACCAGGACGCCAGCTCGCTGACCCTGCTGAACCCGCTGCTGTACTTCAAGAACTACCTCACCGGACCGGACTACCTGGTCGACAGCGCGCGGGGTCTGATCAGCTACCCGGCCGACTTCGTCGCCGACATCGCGGCCGGGACCCTTCCGGCCGTGTCGTGGGTGTTTCCCGCGCTTCCCGCCTGCGACCACCCATCCACGCCGCCGCTGCTCGGCGAGATCTTCGTCGCCGAGCTGCTCCAGACCGTGGTGGCGAACCGCGCGCTGTGGGAGAAGACCGCGATCATCGTCAGCTACGACGAGAACGGCGGCTTCTTCGACCACGTGCCACCGCCCACGCCCCGGCCGGGGACGGCCGGCGAGTACCTGTCGGAGGGGCCGTACCACGACTACGCCGGGCCGGTCGGCCTTGGGTTCCGGGTGCCGTGCCTCGTTCTCTCGCCCTACAGCCGGGGTGGCTTCGTCTGCAGCGACGTGCTCGACCACACGTCCCAGCTCAAGCTGATCGAGACGCGCTTCGGCGTCGACGTACCGAACATCTCGAAGTGGCGCCACAAGACGGTCGGCGACATGACGAAGGCGTTCAGCTTCGGGCGCAAGCCGCATCACGACGTACCGGCGATGGCCGTGCCGACCGTCGAGCAGGCGGAGGTGCTGGTCGGCGAGTGCGTCGTCCCACCCAACTGGGGTCTCGGCCTCGGTGGTCTGGCGAGCGATACGCCGGTGCCCGCGCACGTGGCGCGGCCGCACCAGGACAGCGGCCGTCGTCGCCATCCGGTCCACGCGCGCTGGCAGAGGTGACGGTTCAGGCGAGGTGCTGGACCCCGCCGACCCGGGCCCACAGCGACCGGTAGAGCTTGCCGGCGATCGGGAACTGCCCGCCCTGGCCGTTCATCCGGAACGACATCCAGCCGTCGGTGAAGTTGAAGTAGTTCTCGTAGCCGAGGTTGTGGGTCCGGAACCAGTCGTGCATGTGCCTGATGAAGGACTTGTCGTCGCCGCCGGAGTGCTTGCGCTGCACGTTGTCGTGCACGAGCGCCCACTCCGGGATCGAGATCTGCTTGTGATGGGCGTCCGCGAACTTCGCGAGCCAGGCGAGGCCGGTCCCCTGGTGGACGATCGCGTGCCACCTCGCCTTCGGGGTGTCCGGCACACCGTTGCGGTTCCAGTCGTAGACGTCCATGCCGATGTAGTCGACGTACTTGTCGCCGGGGTAGGCCAGCTTCAGGTGGCGGTAGTGAGGACCCGCGGAGACGCACCAGTCGAAGGTGAAGTGGGCGCCCTTCACGTGGCGGATCGCCCGGACCACCTGGCGCCACGCGGCGGCGAACTGCCGGGCCCGGGTCGCGTACTGCGCCGGCTTGTGTGTGGCGGTGATCCCCCAACGGAACCAGCTGCCGTTGAACTCCCAACCGATCCGGAGCACCGAGTGCCCGAGGCCGGCGTCGACGAGCTGGCGGGCCATCGCCTGGAAGTGCTCGTTGTAGTAGCCGCTCGCGACCGCCGCGAGATGGTCGCCGAAGCCCGCCCACAGCGGCACCGCGATCGAGAGCAGGATCCCGGTGTTCTGGCCCTGCCAGCCCTGGATCACCCGCCGCGCGCTGTCGAAGGCCTGCCAGGAGGCGTTGGTCTGGAAGTCGGTCGCGCTGGTGATCGGCCGGCCGCGCCAGACGCCGAAGTCCTTCGCGGCCACCGCCGAGAACCCGCCGAACGCCCCGGACAGCCAGTGCTGCGCGACCGACTGATCCGCGGGTGCGCGCCCGGTCGGCTGGTTCGCGGTGACGGTGGGGGTGAGCACGGGGCCGTGGTGGGCGCCCGCGACCGCCGGCGTCGCCGCGGTTACCGCGGCGAGGACCAGAAAGACGCCGAGCGCCGCGGCCCGGCGACTGCGCGCCACAGGCCGTCGCCCTCCTCGTGATCCCCGTCATCGTATCGAGGCGAGCAGCGGCGCGCGCCAAAGGTTTCCGGCCGCGGGTTGTGACGGGTCAACGACGCCGGCGGGCACCGCCGACCGCCACCGGAGCTCAGGCCTCGCAGCCCACCACGTGCTCCCCGGCGCAGTTGTCGGTGCCGTCGCCGCCGTCGACGACGTCGTTGCCGGCCTGCCCGTCGAGGGTGTCGTCGCCGCCGCCACCGGACAGGGTGTCGTCGCCGTCACCGCCATAGATGGCGTTCGGGCCGGAGTCCCCGACCAGCGTGTCACCGCGGGGGGACCCGATGATGTTCTCGTCGTTGACCAGCCGGTCCCCTCCGTCGTACTTCGCGAAGCCGGAGACCAGGTTGACCGACACGGCCCGCGGCGAGTCGCTGAAGTCGATCGTGTCGGTGCCGTCGCCGCCGTCGAGGAAGTCGCCGTTGCCGCCGCCTTGCAGCACGTCGTCGCCGCCGTTGCCGAACAGCTGGTCGCGCCCGTACCCGCCGACGAAGGTGTTGGCGGCGTCATCACCGATGAAGATGTCGTTGGCGCTGCTGCCCACGACGTTCTCGAGGGCGGTGATGGTGTCGGTCTCGGCCGCACCGATGACCGTCCCCTTCGTCAGGTCGGCGGTGATCGGACCCGGCGCGTTGACGTAGCGGACGGTGTCAGAGCCGGGACCGCCGTCGTAGCTGTCCGTGCCGGGGCGGTCGTAGAAGACATCGTCGCCGCTGCCACCGCTGGCGGTGTCGTCGCCACTGCCGCCGTGGATCTCGTCGTCGCCGTCGCCACCGCTGAACGTGTCGTTCCCGCCGATGTCGGTGAGGTTGTCGTTGCCGCCGCCGCCGTTGAGCGTGTCGTCACCGAACCCGCCGTGCAGCCAGTTCGCTCCCGCGTCGCCGGTCAGCGTGTCGGAGAAGACCGACCCGATGACATCCTCGAAGCCGGACACGGTGTCCGTGCCCTGGCCGGTGGCGGTGCCGGCGCCGAGGTCGACACTCACCGCCGCCGGCGAGGACTTGTAGCTGACCTCGTCCTGACCGTCGCCACCGGCGAGCAGGTCGCTGCCCGGACCGCCGACGACCACGTCGTCGCCGCCCGCCGCGTCGATCCGGTCGTCACCGGCATTGCCGGCGAGCTTGTTGGCCGCGCCGTCGCCGGCCAGCGTGTCGTCGAAGACCGACCCGGACGCGTCCCGGATGTTGACCAGCTTGTCGGTGCCGTTACCCGTTGCGATGCCGGCCGCGAGGTCGACCGAGACCGGGTTCGGCGAGTCGAGATAGCTGACCTGGTCGACGTCGTACGGCGATGGGCGCAGCGAGGGGTCGGCACCGTCGAGGAGGTCGTTGCCCGCGCCGCCCTGCATGATGTCGTCGCCGGGACCGCCGTAGATCGTGTCGTCACCGGCGCCGCCCTCGATCACGTCGGTGCCACCGAAGCCGCCGCGCAGCACATTGGCGCCGTCGTCGCCGGTGATGTTGTCGTCACCGGCAGAGCCGAACACGTTCTCCACCGAGGTGAACGTGGTGTGGCCACTCGCGTGGGCGGTCTCCACCCGGAGATCGATGAACACCGAGGAGCCGTCCCTGAAGTCGAGCGTGTCGGATCCGGCCCCGCCGGCGAAGGTGTCGTCGCCTCCGCCCGGGCGATAGGTGTCGTTGCCCGCACCACCGACGACGTCGTTGGTGCCCGCGGAAGACTCGAAGGTGTTGTCACCGGCATCGCCGATCAGCCGGTTGTGGTTGCACACCGGCGGGTCGTCGTCGTACCCGCATCCGCTCGTGACCTGAGCGGACTCGATGCCGGCCAGCGTCTGGACGCCGTCACCGGTCGCCCGGTTGTGAGGCAGGTCGACGGTAACGCCCGGAAGGGATCCGCCGGCCCGCCACATGACGACGGTGTCGTCGCCGCTGCCACCCGAGATCAGGTCGTCACCTCGGACGTTGGGCAGGTCGCAGTCACAGGAGACGTTGCCCTGCAGCCGGTCGTCACCGTTCTGGCCGCGGAGCGCGTCGTTGCCGGCGCCGCCGACCAGGCTGTCGTCGCCGCTCCCACCGAGCAGCACGTCGTTCGCGGTGCCGCCGTCGATCCGGTCGTCACCGGTGCCACCGTCGGCCCGGTCCTGGCCGCGGCCGCCGTCGAGGTTGTCGGCCCCGGCCTCGCCGGCCAGGACGTCGTCACCGGCACCGCCACGCAGACCGTCGCGGTCGTCGCCACCGGCCAGACGGTCCTTGCCGGCGCCGCCGGCCAGCGAGTCAACCCCCGCGTCGCCGGCCAGGCGGTCGTTGCCCAGTCCGCCCTTGAGGAAGTCGTTGCCTGCGCCACCGGTGAGCCGGTCGTGCCCGGCCCGGCCGTACAGCCGGTCGCTGCCCGCCGCACCGTCCACGCGGTCGCTGCCGGCTCCCGCGCGCACGGTGTCGTTGCCCGCGCCCGTGCAGATCAGGTCGTTGCCACCGCCGCCGTGGACCGTGTCGTTGCCGCCGAAGGTGACGATCACATCGGCACCGGGCGTGCCATTGATGTCGTCGTCCTTCGGCGTCCCGCTGATCGTCGCGTGGTGGCCGAAGCACAGCTTGCCGCCGGGCCCGGCGCTCGCGACGGTGGCCGCCGCTGCGCTCCACGCGCCGAAGGCCAGCGTGCTCGCGGCGACGACGGCGACCGCACGCCGCGAGGTGAGTGGGTGCAGGGGCGACATGTTCACGGTCCTTCGGCTCGGTGACGTCTCCCTTTCAACGTCCCTACCGGTCCCGGCGTTGACATCCCGTCGCCAGGCGCGGCTACCTCAGGCAGGCGGCCGGAAGGTCGAACCAGCGCAACGCCTCTGCGTCGGGATCCAGCCCGGCCGGCGCCGGCTCGGCGCCCGGGCGCTCGCGCTGGGCGGCGAGGGCGCGCGCCTCGGCGAGGTACTCGGCGAGGATCGACACGTCGGCCCGGGTCACGTGTGCGGCGTAGCCGCCCGGCGGCACCCCGTCGTAGCGGATGTCGGACAGACGCAGCGGCGACTCGGTCCGCATCTGGCGGTGCTGCCACAAGCCGCTCTTCAGGTCGAACCGGTAGTCGGTGAGGAAGCGGTCGCCCTCGCGGGCGACGAACCGCACCGCCTCGATCAGGTAGTCGGCGACCGTCTCGTCGATGAAGTAGGCCAGGTTGACCCGCACCCATCCCGGCTTGATGCCCTCGCAGCCGGCCGCGATCTCGTGCTGGAAGGCGTGCGAGTGGTCGAGGTCGATGCCGAGCAGACGGTGCCCATAGGGCCCGGCGCAGGAGCATCCACCACGGGCCTGGATCCCGAACAGATCGTTGAGCAGCGCCACCACGAAGTTGTGATGCAGATACCGGCCGCCCGGGCGTCGTACGACGAAGGACACGATCGACAGCCGCTCCGCGGCCAGGTTGCCGAGGATCTCGATCGCCGGCTCGTCCGACCACGCCTGCACCGCCCGGCGAAGCAGCGCTTCCTCGACGGCCTTGATCTGCTCGACGCCGACTTGCTGCTTGAGCGCGAAGACCAGGCCGGCCCGGATCGAGCCGATGATGTCCGGGGTCCCGCCCTCCTCACGGGCGACCGGGTCGTCCAGGTACACGTGCTCGAACGGGTTCACGTACGCGACGGTGCCGCCGCCGGGCACCGACGGCACGCGGTTCGTCACCAGCTCGCGCCGGACCGCCAGCACACCCGGTGTGCCGGGTCCGCCGATCAGCTTGTGCGGGGAGACGAACACCGCGTCGAGCCGGGCGGCCGGATCGCCCGGCGGAGCCATGACGATCTCCACGTACGGCGCGGCCGCCGCGAAGTCCCAGAACGACAGCGCGCCGTGGCGGTGCAGCAAGCGGGCGACCGCCGCGGTGTCGGTGACGATTCCGGTCACGTTCGAGGCGGCGGAGAACGAGCCGATCCGAAGCGGCCGGTCGGCGTACTCCTCGAGCCGGGCCTCGAGGACGGCGAGATCGATGTGGCCGTCGTAGTCGGAGGGGATCTCGATCACCTCGGCGATCGACTCCCGCCACGGCAGCTCGTTCGAGTGATGCTCGTAGGGGCCGACGAAGACCACCGGGCGCTGCGACTGCGGGATGGCCGACGACAGTGAATAGGTGTCCTCCAGCTGCACGGGGATCCGCAGCCCGAGGATCCGGACCAGCTTGTCGATCGCACCGGTCGCCCCGCTGCCGGTGAAGATCACCAGCGTGCCGTCGTCGCCGCCGAGCGCGTCGCGGATCACCCGCCGCGCCTCCTCGCGCAGCCGGCTGGTCTGGCGTCCGGTCCCGCTCGACTCGGTGTGGGTGTTGGCGTAGGTCGGCAGCACCGCCTCGCGGATGAAGTCCTCGATGAAGCTCAGCGCCCGGCCGCTCGCGGTGTAGTCGGCGTAGGTCACCCGGCGCGGGCCGTACGGACCGTCCATCAGCGTGTCGTCGCCGATGACGGCTGCGCGGATCCGGTCCAGCAGATCCGAGGTGGGCAGCATCAGCCCTCGGGCATCGTGGCGCGCAGGCTGGGCACGGCGATCGCGGCCAGGCCGCGCAGCGCCGACACGGTGATGTCGCGCCAGTCGAAGTAGTCGCGCCACAACGTGATGACGCCGTCGTGCACCTCGAACACGCCACACACCCAGAACTGCTGATAGAAGCGCCGGTAGCCGAGCCCGTCAGTGCGCTCGGTCATCACCGTGTTGCCGCTCTCGGTGATCCGGTGGATGCGTACGGCGAAGGTGATGCCCCGACGGTTGAAGTCGGCCAGTCCCTTGCTGAAGCGCTGCTTGCCGCGGATCGTGGGTAGCGAGACGTTCTCGTAGACCAGATCGTCGGCAACCAGGTCGAGGACACGGTCGGTGTCGCCTTCGGCAAGCGCGGTCAGGAAGGCCGTGACGACATCGGCCGGCGAACGGTCGGCGGCGGGCGGGGAGACGGACTCGGCTGGCTCGCTCATGCCGCCATTGTTCCCCCGCGTCAGGCGCCGTGTGCAGTGGCGTTGGCCACTACCGCGTCACGCACGTAGACCGCCAGGCCCGGCGCGACCACCTCGAACGTCGCCGAGAAGCGCTCGTCCGCGACGTACATCTCGGCCAGGTTGCGATGCATCTGGTGATCGCAGTCGTAGAACCAGCGCGTGAGGAAGTCGCGGTGCGCCTCGGCGAGCGCCATCCCGGCCGCCGAGTCGGCCGCGACCCCGCCCCGCATCGCGTCCGCGAAGCTACGCAGGGCGGCGTCGGACTCGTCCTTCAGCCGCGCCCAGTCCTCCTTCGTGTACGACGCGGTGCGGCGCTGCGACTCGCGGAAAGCGGCGGTCTCGCCCCATCGCTGCTCGGCCTCCGCCGCCCACTCGCCGCCGACCTTGTCGGTTCCGAACACCTCGAGCTGCTCCTCGGGCGTGAGCTGCATTCCCATCGCGCGTGCCTCCAACTCCTTGTCGATCGCGGTGACCATCGCCGAGATCCGTTCGCCGCGCTCGACCAGCAAGGCGCGCTGGCGGCGCAGGTGGCCGACCGCGTCGATGTCCGGGTCGTCGATGAGCGCCGCGATGTCGTCGAGCGCGAACCCGAGCCGGCGGTAGGTCAACACCTGGTGCAGCCGGTCGATGTCGGAAGGCTCGTAGAACCGGTAGCCCGCCGCGGTGCGACCCGACGCCCGCACCAGGCCGATCTCGTCGTAGTGGTGCAGAGTGCGCACCGTCACACCCGCGATCTCGGCCACCCGGCCGACGGTGTACTCCTCTGCCATGTGAGGCACTATCGGCCCTGACGCGGCGTGAGGGTCAAGGGACAGCGCAATGTGGCGAGACACGGCGGCAACTCGGCGGCTGGGCATCCGGCTGCCGATCCTCGGCGGGCCCATGGCCGGCGGGCCCTCGACGCCGGCGCTCGCCGCGGAGGTCAGCGAGGCGGGCGGCCTGGGGATGCTGGGCAGCGGCTACCAAAGCCCGGATGCGATCCGCGACGCGGTCCGCGAGGTACGGCGGCTGACCGACAAGCCGTTCGGCGTCAACCTGTTCGTGCCCACGGCGGTCGAGATCGATCCCACGGCGGTCGCCGCTGCCGTCGAAGCGCTGCGGCCGTTCGCGGCTCGATACGA
Organism: uncultured Frankiaceae bacterium; assembly: GCA_964510285.1. Lineage (GTDB taxonomy): Bacteria > Actinomycetota > Actinomycetes > JAFAQI01 > JAFAQI01 > DASZTV01. The sequence continues at coordinate 9,545 of CAZEAM010000416.1, forward strand.
CCTCGAGATCGCGCTCGAACCGCCGTACGCCGAGGACTTCGACGCGCAGCTCGAGGCGGTGATCGACGAACGGGTGCCGGTCTTCAGCTTCACCTTCGGCGTCCCCGCGCCGGCCAGCCTCGGTGCGCTGCGCGACGCCGGGGTGGTGACCTGCGGGACCGCTACTTCCCTCGCCGAGGCCATCGCGCTGCGAGATGCCGGCGTCGACCTCCTCTGCCTGCAGGGCGCCGAGGCGGGCGGCCATCGCGGCGGCTTCATCGGCGCGCCCGAGGACAGCCTGGTCGGGATCGGGTCTCTGCTCGCCGCGGTCCGGACGAAGATCGACCTGCCGCTGGTCGCGGCGGGCGGGATCGCCGACGGCCGGGGGATCGCGGCCGCCCTGGCCGGCGGCGCCGACGCCGTACAGCTCGGCACCGCGTTCCTGCGCTGCCCGGAGGCCGGGACCTCGGCCCCCTACCGCGCCGCGCTGGAGACGGCCCGGGACACCGACACGGTGGTCACGAAGGCGTTCTCGGGCCGGGCGGCGCGTGGGCTCCGCAACGAGCTGAGCACGGCACTCGCCGACGTGCCGGTACCGAGCTACCCGGTCATGAACAAGCTGACCCGAGAGCTGCGACGACGGGCGGCGGCAGCCGGGGACAGCTCGGTGCTCTCGCTGTGGGCCGGGCAGGGGGTGGCCGGCGCGCGCACGTTACCCGCACGCGATCTTGTCGTTGCACTCGAAGAGGAGACCGACCAGGCGCTCGCTCGGTTCGGTCGCTGAAAGGACCGCCATGGACAAGATCACCCGCGCGCCGTCTCAGCCCCCCGCCCCGCGACGCCGATACCTCTCGTCATGAGACGTCGCCGCCTGCTCGCGGCCGCCGGGATCGCGGCGGTCATGTCCGCATCGATGGTTGTCCTGGACACGGTGCCCGGCACGGCCCCCCGGGCCGCGGCGGCGACCGGCTGCAACGCGCTGCAGCAGCTGCTCGGCCTGTGCAAGCCGACGCCGAGCCCGACGCCGACTCCCACCTCGCCGACCCCGACCCCGACCCCGACCCCGACTGAGACGTCCGTCCCACCGGCCGGGGACTGCGGCGGTGCCACCCTCACCAAGCCGGACGGCTCACCCTGGGTGTGCAGCCTTGACGACGAGTTCGACGGCGGCTCCCTGGACCGATCCCTGTGGACGCCGATGCTGACCTCGGCCAGCAACTTCACCACCGGTGCCGCGCCCTACAAGGTCTGCTATGTCGACAACCCGGACACCGTGTCGGTGTCGGGCGGCTACCTGCACCTGTCGGTGGTCAAGACGCCGGCGAAGTTCACCTGCACCGCGCCCCCAACCCTCGGGCTGTCGCTGCACAACTTCTCCACCCAGTACCAGGGTGGCGAGGTCATGACGCTGAACAACTTCAGCCAGACCTACGGGCGCTTCGAGGTCCGGGCGAAGCTGCCACAGTCCGCGGTCAACGGCCTGCAGGAGACCTTCTGGCTGTGGCCGAACGATCCGCTCAAGTACGGCGCGCATCCCGGCTCAGGCGAGATCGACTTCGCCGAGTTCTACAGCCAGTACTTCGACCGCTACATCCCGTATCTGCACTACGACTACAACCAGGCCACGGTCGACCCGGCCACCAACACGAACATCGTCACGAACGACTACACCTGCCTGATCGACGCGACGAAGTTCAACAACTACGTCGTCGAGTGGGAGCCCGGACGGATCACGTTGACCTACAACGGCAACGTCTGCCTGGTCGACAACTACCAGCCGTCGAACGTCGCGAGTCCGGCGCCGTTCGACCAGCCGTTCTTCATCACGCTGACCCAAGCCCTCGGGGTCGGCACGAACTCACCCACGGCGGCTACGCCGCTGCCGGCCACGACCTTGGTCGACTACGTGCGGGTGTGGAAGTAGGACCGCGCTACTTCGAGTGCTCGATCGAGGTCGCGACCGCGTCGGGGTCGCGCGCGACGTAGGCCGTACCGTCGTCGGCGACCACCAGCGGACGCTGGATCAGCGCCGGGTGGGCGAGCAGCGCCGCGATCCACTCGTCGCGATGCTCGGCGTCCTTCGCGGCGGGCAGCGTCACGCCGAGGCCGGAGGCG